>CAJONC010000001.1 GCA_905235675.1 uncultured Bacteroidales bacterium
CCCCAGATTCTACAAGATTATGGACAAATTGCGCATAAAGGACATGACGGACAGCGAGAGGGCGGAGTATTTCCGTTCCGGTCTGGACGACAATGAACGCGAGGAGATTGCCAGGGCGAACTTCGACTACGGCAAGGAGGAGGGGCTTGAGGAAGGGGAAGCCAAGGGACGTGCAGAAGGACTTGCAGAAGGGGAAACGAATAAGGCTAAGGAAGTTGCCAGAAACTTTTTAGCGATGGGGTTATCTGTTGAGCAGGTGGCGCAAGGGACAGGCTTGTCCGTAGAAGAGATCAAGAAACTGCTGAACTGACAGCAAACAACATATCATTACAGAGATGTAGCGGCAACTCTCAGGTAGAGGCCTGTCAGTTGCCGTTACTTCGTGTTACCGGATACCTCTGGATGTCACATGAAGGGTCGGAGGCATATAAACATACGACCACCTGCGGTTTAAGGGAGGCCTACAGCGGAAAACCCAGGAAAGTGCTGTAGGTCTCAGGATTTGGATGGGGACCTAAAGCGGAAAACCCAGAAAAGTGCTGTAGGTCCTATGATTTGAAAGGGGACCTACTGGTTGGTCATTTTCATCATACAAATATGACAAATTTCAGTGAAAACAAGTAATTTCCATACTTCTACAGCGCATATACCGCTGCACATACTTCAAGCTCGCTGTCTTCCAGCGCGAGGATTTCAAATGAGGCGGGGGTTTTGAAGAGGCGAAGTCCGACGGATTCTTCGCCGTGGGTGTCGCGGTGCAGGCGGTAGACGCGGGGGCTGAACTGCCATCCGCCATCCTTTCCAAGTTCACGGCGGTCCGAAACACGCAATTCAACGGAACCGGCAAAATTGAGGCTTACCGTAACTGCCGCAAAATCCGGAGTGTCAATATCAGGGCACTGCCAGCTCTCCCCTGCCACAAGAGACACAGTCTCAGACACTTCGGCTAAAGGCTCGCGTCCGACGGTCTGATGCCAGAAAAAGTCGCTGAGCTGAATGGCGACGCCGTCATGCAGCGATCTCTGTTCTTCGGGCGAAGGGAAAATCGACGACTGGCAGGGATGTCCTGCAGCCTGCAGGGCTTCGATATAGGCCGCATCCTGCATGTCGTATTTCATTGTGCTCATCCCCGTCCATCCTCCTAAACTGTCCAGCGCGGCAATAGTGCTTTGAACATCGGCACGGCCGGGATCCCAGAGTATAAGGCAGTCCGAGACACTGCGGGCGACACGCATTGCGCTGTAGTTGTCGTCGAAGGCTATCCACCTGTCTCCCAGCATCTTCTGTGCAAGGCCGTAGGACTCCAGCACCCTGCTGTGCAGCATGGGAATCACCCCTGTCCGCCTGCAGGCGAGCAGCATCTCCTCAAGCGTAGGGATGGGAGTACGCATGGCGGGATCGGAAGATTCCAGCACATAGCCGCTGCGGAGATCCTCGAAAAGCACATCCGACACACGCACGGGCTTTTCTATCTTCGAGTAATCGGAGGCATTGCGCATGGTGCGGTTTATTGTACCGTCGTGCATCACCACCATCTTCCGGTCGAGGGTATACTTTACGTCAAGCTCTATGGCAGGATAGCCGTAACGCGCGGCCATCTCAATGCCGTAAGTACTGTTCTCGGGAATATAATACTCCCCGTCGGGCTCGCGCAGCCAGCAGCCCCTGTGGGCCACGGCCGTGCTGACGCCTTCGGGAGTCGTGGCGGCAAATCTTTCGCTTACATAACTGTCTGTAACAGTGCAGGCCTGAAGGAGTATCAGGCCTGCCGCAATAATTTTTCTCATGCTTTCAGTATGGGGTTTCGCGCCGCAGCGGTCTCGTCGGGCCTTCCGATAGGAGCGTTGTGCGGGGCACCGTGCAGTATGTCGGGGTCTTCCGCCGCTTCAGCAGCAATCCGGCGCATCACTTCGATGAAGGAGTCGAGGGTTTCGAGGGACTCGGTCTCGGTGGGCTCTATCATAATCGCCTGATGGAAAAGCAGGGGGAAGTAGATGGTAGGAGCATGGAAGCCGTAGTCGAGCAGGCGCTTGGCAACGTCGAGGGTGGTGGCGCCGGCCTTTCCTTCGCGGGCGCCGTCGTTGACGAGTCCGTCGAAGACGAATTCATGCTTGCATACGGTGAGTATGGGCAGTTTGTAGCAGTCCTTCAGGCTCTCCTTGATGTAATTCGCGGAGAGGGTTGCGAGCGGACCTGCCATCTTCACGTTTTCCCTGCCGAGCATGAGGATGTAGGCGTAGGCGCGCATCATCACTCCGAAGTTGCCGTGGAAGCCCGAAGTGCGGGGGATCCGCAGGTAAGGAAGCACTCTCTCCCCCACTCCGACAGGACCGCTGCCGGGACCGCCTCCGCCGTGGGGAGTGGAGAAGGTCTTGTGGAGGTTGAGATGCATAATGTCGAAGCCCATGTCGCCGGGACGGACCTTGCCGAGCAGCGGGTTCATGTTGGCCCCGTCGTAGTAGAGCAGGCCTCCGCATTCGTGCACGAGGCGGGCAATCTCGCCAATCTGCCTCTCGAACAGGCCGAGGGTGTTGGGATTCGTCATCATAATGCCGGCGATGTCGGGGCCGAGCAGGGGCTTCAGCGACTCCACGTCCACCAGGCCGTCGGCTCCGGACTTCACTTCCACGATCTCGAGGCCGCATACGGCGGCGCTGGCGGGATTGGTTCCGTGGGCGCTGTCGGGGACTATGACCTTGGTACGGGCGGTGTCACCTTTGGCAAGATGATATTCGCGCATGAGCATCAGTCCGGTGAGCTCTCCGTGGGCGCCGGCGCAGGGAAGGAAGGTGAAGTGCTTCATGCCGGTGATGACGGCGAGGGATGCGTCCAGGCCGTCGATTACCGCCTGTGCGCCTTTCACGGTTTCAGCAGGCTGAAGGGGATGGAGTCCGGCGAATGCGGGATGGGATGCAATCTCTTCGTTGATCTTGGGATTGTACTTCATGGTGCAGCTGCCGAGGGGATAGAATCCGGTATCCACTCCGAAATTCATCTGGCTCAGATTGGTATAATGGCGCACCACGTCCACTTCGCTGACCTCCGGAAGATCCAACGCGCTCCGGCGCAGGAGATTCTCCGGGAGATCGGAGCAGGAGACCTGTCCGCAGGCAAAGTCGGAAGGCAGCGAGTATCCGGTCCGACCGGGATGACTCAAATCGAATATAAGCTTATCGTAATATCTCATAACCCAATCCCTTTAACGACATTCACCAATTCATCGATCTCCTCCTTAGTCCTCCTCTCCGTAACACAGAAAGTAACATATCCGTCCAGCTCCAGCGCCGCGAAGAATCCCGCATCCAGCAACTTCTGCTGGAGTACGTCCACCGGCACCAGAGGCTTCAGGCAGAACTCCTTAAGGAAAGGCCTCCCGGGGAAAGCCTCTTCGAAACGCCCCGTCTTCAGCAGCTCGTCGTATAGGTAATGCGCTCCGGCGCAGGAAAGTTCATTCACCTTCCTGAGCCCTTCGGGGCCCATCAGCGAAAGGTACACCGTGCACCAAAGCGCCATCAGGCTCTCGTTGGAGCAGATGTTCGACGTGGCCTTTTCGCGTCGTATATGCTGCTCACGGGCCTGCAGGGTAAGCACATAGCAACGCTTGCCGGACTTGTCCACGGACTGGCCGACTATGCGTCCGGGCAGCTTCCGCATATATTCCTGGCGGCAGGCCATGAAGCCCACGTAAGGGCCTCCGTAGCAAAGCGGTATGCCGAGCGACTGTCCGTCACCGACGGCTATGTCGGCTCCCCATTCCGCGGGGGTCTTCAGGACTGCAAGCGCGGAAGGGTCGCAATATTCTATCAGCAGGGCACCTGCCGCGTGAACCGCATCGGCCATGCCGGTAAGGTCCTGAATCACGCCGTGACGGCAGATGGAAGGCACAAGCACGCCGGCGACATCGGGGCCAAGTTCCTCAAGGACGTCCCAGGCGAACACAAGTTCGATGTCGGGATACTTCAGATAGGTCTTCACCACGTCCAGCACGTTCTGCTGCAGCTTGGTGGAAACCACCACCTTGTTCCTCTTGCGGGTGCAGGCCACGCTCATCCTGAGGGCCTCCGCAGCCGCGGTGGGGCCGTCATACATGCTGGCATTCGCAACGTCCAGGCCGGTGAGGCGGCAAATCATGCTCTGCCATTCGAAGATGTAGCGCAGGGTTCCCTGCGAAATCTCGCACTGGTAAGGGGTATAGGCGGTTAGGAATTCCGAACGGGAAGTGATATAGGGAATGACGGCTGGCACATAATGGTCGTAAGCGCCCTGTCCCACGAACACCTTGAGGCTGGTGTTCTGTTTTCCGAGATTGTCGAAGAAGTCGCGCACCTGCTGCTCGCTGAGCGCGGACGGAAGGTCGTACTCTCCCTTATAAACGAAATCCGCGGGCACGTCAGAATAGAGATCGTCCAGGGAACGGACTCCTATCCTGTCGAGCATCACGCGGATATCTTCCTCTGTATGAGGAAAATAAGCGAATCCTGCCATGATATTATTCTACTGTTTCAGCGTAGGCCGTAGCGTTCATCAGGCTTTCCAGATCCGCCTTGTCGCTCATTTCAACCTTGATGATCCAGGCTCCGTAAGGGTCTTCGTTGATAAGTTCGGGCTTGTCGTCAAGCTCGGTATTCACGGCGACGACCTCGCCCGATACGGGGGAATAGAGTTCGCTCGAGGCCTTCACGCTCTCGAGGGCGCCGAAATCTTCGCCCTTTACGACGCTGTCACCCTCGGCGGGAACGTCCACATAGGTAATGTCACCCATTTCAGCCTGGGCGAAATCGCTGACGCCGATAATGGCGATGTTGCCGTCTACGCGCACCCATTCGTGGGATTCGCTGTAGAGAAGTCCGTCAATAATTTTGCTCATTTCTTATAGTTTGTCTGATAAAATCTTTTCTTCACCACCTCGCCGGGGAACACTTTGTGGCGTATGCGTATATTGAGCGGGGTGCCGAGGGCGGAATATGCCGAATCCACGAGGGCGAAGCAGATGCTCCTGTCGAGGGAGATGGAATGGTAGCCGGTAGTTACGGTTCCGACCTGCGTACCATCCTCAATTTCAACAGGATAGCCTGCACGGGGAATGGCCTTGT
Organism: uncultured Bacteroidales bacterium; assembly: GCA_905235675.1. GTDB lineage: Bacteria > Bacteroidota > Bacteroidia > Bacteroidales > UBA932 > Cryptobacteroides. The sequence goes on from CAJONC010000001.1 coordinate 5,094, forward strand.
CGGCAATTTCGATACCCACCAGCTTGCGGGCTCCTCCGTCGGCTTTCTGGCTTGCGAGCGCGTCCCTGCCGATGAATTCTTCCTTGTCGAGCTTGCAGAACATCGAGAGTCCCGCCATCACGGGAGATATCTCCGCGCTGAGTTCATCCCCGTAGAGAGGGAGTCCAGCTTCGAAGCGGAGGGTATCGCGGCATCCAAGGCCGCAGGGCAGTACGCCGGCGGCGAGGAAGGCCTTCCAGAGGTCGACCGTAGCCTCGGGGGTGGCATATATCTCAAAACCGTCTTCACCGGTATATCCGGTGCGGCTCACTATCGCGCGCTTTCCGTAAAGGCTGAAATCCACAAAATGATAGAAGCTGAGGCCGGAAAGGTCCAGATTGAGGATTTTTCCGACGACAGCCTCGCTTTCAGGCCCCTGCACCGCAACCTGGCCCCAGTTGTCGGAATCGTTCAGTATTCCCACTTCAAAGCCTTCCGCATTCTGCAGCATCCAATCGTAATCCTTGTCGATATTGGCGGCGTTCACCACGAGCAGGAAGGCGTCGGGAGCGTATTCCTTATATACCAGAAGGTCGTCCACGGTTCCACCGTCGGGATAGAGCATCATACCGTAGAGTATCTGCCCCTCCTCCATCACGCTGACATTGTTGGTGAAGATGTGGTTCACGAACTTTTCGGCGTCGGGGCCGTTCACGAATATCTCGCCCATGTGGGAGACATCGAAGATGCCCGCTTTCTGCCTCACGGCAAGATGTTCCTCGGTGATGGAACTGTACTGGATTGGCATGTCAAAGCCTGCGAAGGGGCTCATTTTGGCTCCGAGGGCAAGATGTTCGCCATGGAGGCATGTGGTTTTGATATTATTTTCCATAGAGCATTTCATGGTCCTTCCTGAGAAGGAGTTTGGGATCCATCATGGCGACCTTCTGGAACAGCTGAATCTGCCTGCCGACGGAAAGATACACTTTGTCTTCGTGCTTGCCCTTGCGCCACCATTTGTAGAATCCCAGGGGGTCGTTTTCAAAGGGAATGCTCGCGACGATACCGGTGCCGTAACCAGGGTAATCTATCACGAGCTTGAGACCGACATAACGTTTGTAATAATCGGGATCTGCACGGCGTATCTTGCTTTCAAGAGGGCGGAGAAGCTCCATCTCATCGACTTTCAGCACTTTCTCCTTCACTATCAACTTGTGTATGCGGACAGGGTCGACACTGATCCAATACCCCATTTTCATAGTCCTGGGGCCTTCATCGGTGTCGAGAGTCAGTTCATCCATCGACATGTAAACCTTTTCGGAATCGAGTGGAAATACCTGTTCAGCAGCCATGACTTTCTTTAACAATCGTACAAAATTAGGTTATTTTTTCTTTTTTTCCTAATTTTGGAAACGATGAAATCGCTTTTAATGCACATGAGCAGCCTTTTTTCCGACGAAGAGTGGTCGCCGGAAGGCGCGGATCACCTCGACCTTACCCGGCTTGAAGGCACCCGCTGCTATTGCGATCCTGCCGCCGAAGCCGCGATATGCCAGGCGATTGCTGGGCTGCCGCTGAGGGCGGTGCACTGGATAGATTCAGGCGATTATCATTATCTGAGCGAGCTCTGGGCCCGAAAACTCAGTTCTCCGGCAAGGCTCGTCCTTTTCGACAATCATCCCGACGACCAGGAGCCGGCCTTCGGTGCCGACCTGCTTTCCTGCGGAGGATGGGTGGCGCACGCAAGGCGCACCAATCCCCTGCTTGACGATGCGTCCGGACTTCTGTATATCAGCATAGATATCGACTGCCTGTCGAGGGATTACGCCCGTACCGACTGGAGCCAGGGAGAAAGCACCCTGCCGCAGCTGCTGCAACAACTCGACGAAGTCCGCCGGGGGCACGAACTGGCAGGAGTGGACATCTGCGGGGGCATTACCCTTTCGCAGGGCGGTACGGCGGAAGACTTTGCAGTCAACCGCAGGACGAGAAACGCCCTTCTGGAATATTTCAGAGAAGTTTAGCGAGATTGTCGTAATTGCCCTTCGAAACCGGAATGCCGGGAAGGCCTTCCACATCCAGCCTTGCAATCAGCTGGCCGCCTTCCTTGCCAAGCACCGAAACGTGGGCGGGATTCACGTAATACGAACGGTGGCAGCGCACCAGGCCGTGTTTGTCCATGCTTTCTTCGAGCGAACGCATAGTGGCGCGAAGGGTATAGCGCCTGGTCTTACCGGCCTCGGTATAGACTATGTTCACGTAATTTTCGTCGGACTCCACGTACAGTATGGCATTCTGGGCAATAATCAGTTTAAGCGTATGATAGATGTCATGGAAGCGCACCAGGCCGGCATCTTCCGCAGCAGAGCCTTTGGAAAGCAGCTCCCTGATGGAATTCTTGTGGGCGCCAACGTCGAAGGCCAGGGTAAGCACCACATAGGGTATGGTAAGGATAAGGTAGCAGTTGCCTATGCTGTGCAGCAGCACGCTGAAATAAGGCATGGAATGCTGAAGCATCAGATAGACGTACAGCGATACGAAGATGCTTGCCGTCAGCACCTCGCCCATGCACCAGGTCACGTACAGGGCCCAGGTGAGATTGGGGCTCTTCCTGAGGAAATGGAAAGCCACCCTGAGTCCGGAGACCGTAACGAAAACTATGCTCGTGAGTATGGCAAGATTCATTGCATATATGCCGCGTCCCATATCGAGGAATTCCTTCAGGTGCAGCGGCTCATATACAAGTATGAACAGGAAGAAAAATGCGGGACACACCGTGGCATACACAATCTGAGTGCCCCAATAGAACATGTTATCCGGCAGTTTATGCATAGTTTCGTCACAAAGTTTATTGGGACAAAGATACAAAATATATTGAATTCGTCACACTATCGCGATTTTTGTCACAAAAAAGGCATTTTCGTCACAAAGTGCAGCCGCCAATCACAATCATTTTTTTATGCCGGCAAATAGCTCCAACTTTGCATCGGACAAAACGATACAGACCTGCTACAATTCCTAAACTTAAGCAGATATAACACGCAGAAGACCCGCCACAAGTGATTGCCGCGGGTCTTCATTGATATATAAAAACTACTAACCGTTACTCGTTGAGAACGTCTGCGCTTACCATGTATTTCGCAAGTTCCTCGTCGGATACGTGGTAATTCTGCATCTCGCCGGAGAAATAGCTGTCATAAGCGCTCATATCCACCATTCCGTGGCCGGAAAGGTTGAAGAGTATGGTCTTGGCTTCGCCTGTCTCCTTGCACTTGAGGGCCTCGTTCACGGTTGCTGCGATTGCATGGCAGGATTCCGGAGCGGGGATGATGCCTTCGGTCTGGGCGAAGAGTACGCCTGCCTTGAAGGAATCAAGCTGTTCGATATCCACGGCCTCCATGTAACCGTCCTTCATCAGCTGGCTCATGATAACGCCTGCGCCGTGGTAGCGGAGACCGCCTGCATGGATGGAAGCGGGCTTGAAGGTATGGCCGAGGGTATACATCGGGAGCAGAGGTGTCATTCCGGCCTCGTCGCCGAAGTCATACTCGAACTTACCCCTGGTGAGTTTAGGGCAGGAATAAGGTTCCGCAGCGATGAAGCGTGTCTTCTTGCCGTCGAGGATATTGTGGCGCATGAAAGGATATGCGATGCCGGAGAAGTTGGATCCGCCGCCGAAGCATGCTATCACGATGTCGGGATACTCCCCTGCCATCTCCATCTGCTTTTCGGCTTCCTGGCCTATGATGGTCTGGTGCAGGCAGACGTGGTTCAGCACGGAGCCGAGGGCGTAACGGCAGTTGGGGGTGTTGAGCGCGAGCTCCATGGCTTCGGAGATTGCGCATCCGAGCGATCCCTGGTCGTTGGGATTTTTGGTGAGTATGTCCTTGCCGGCACGGGTTGACATTGAAGGAGAAGGGGTGATGGCTGCGCCGAAGGTCTGCATAATGCTGCGGCGGTAAGGCTTCTGCTCATAGCTCACCTTCACCATATATACTGCACAGTCGATGCCGAACTTCTTGGTGGCATAGCTGAGGGCGCCTCCCCACTGGCCTGCTCCGGTCTCGGTGGTAAGGTTGGTGATTCCCTGCTCCTTGGCATAGTAAGCCTGGGCAAGTGCGGAATTCAGCTTGTGGCTGCCTGCAGGCGACACGCTCTCGTTCTTGAAGTAGATGTGTGCAGGAGTGCCGAGGGCCTTCTCGAGTTCGTAGGCGCGTACGAGCGGGGTGCAGCGGTAGGCGGCGTACTGCTCGCGCACTTCCTCGGGGATGGGAATCCATTCATCCGTCTGGTTGAGTTCCTGGTCGGCACAGGCCTTACAGAAGACAGGATAGAGATCCTCGGGCTTCATGGCTTCCTTCGTCGCGGGATTGAGGAAGGGCTGGGGCTTGTTGGGCATGATAGCCTGGATGTTGAAGAAATGGGTAGGAATCTCGGATTCCGGAAGGATGAATTTTTTCTGTTTCATAATGTTGTTTATTGAATTGTTTGTATTGTTTGCATAAAAAAAGCTGCATATCGTAAGTCCGATATGCAGCCTGACTCCTATATACACGGCATGGAACTTACGACCTTTAGAGTTGTAAGCGCCACCACCAGTTATTTGCGATTATTGCTTTCATTCTTTTGCAAAGGAAAACATATTATTTTTTATATGCAAGAAAAATCGTAAAAAATTTGCATCTGTAAATAAAACAGGCGATTCTAATACTGCCTGCTGCCGAAAATCGCAGTTCCGATACGGACTTCGGTACATCCGTAGTCGAGGGCGAGACGCCAGTCGCCGGACATGCCTATGGAAAGCTGGTCGAAGGATGCCAGGCCTGGATACAGCGCCCTGCATTCATCGAACAAAGCTTTGATAATGGCGAAATCGGCCCTCACCGCGGCTTCGTCGTCGGTATGGGAGGCCATTCCCATCAGCCCGCGGAATTCTACGCTTCCGTAGTCCGAAGCATGTGAAAGCAGTTCCTTCACTTCCGCCGGAGTAAAGCCCTGCTTGGTCTCTTCGGCCCCGATGTGCACTTCAATAAGAACCTGTATCACTTTGCCGTTCTTCTCCCCCCAGGAATTCACGGCTTCCAGCAGATGCACGGTGTCGATGGACTCCACCAGGGATGCGTAAGGCAGGACCAGCTTGAGCTTGTTGGTCTGCAGATGGCCCAGGAAATGCCATTCGATATCCGGTGGAAGCTGCACGGCCTTGGCGGCGAACTCCTGAGGACGGTTCTCGCCGAAAGCCCTCTGCCCCTCCTGATAGGCTTCGAGTATGGCCTCCATGGGATGGAATTTGGAAACTGCCACCAGTTTCACCCCTGATGGCAGTTCCTTCAATATATTCTCGAGATTATAGGCTATCATTTCCTGCGGTTGTTCTTCTGCTGCTGGCGCATCTGCTGCTCCTGCATCTTCTGGGCCGCCTCAAGACGCTGCTGCCACTTGCTCTTCTTCTGCGGCTGGCCTTCCGCGGCCTTGACCTTGGCAAGGACCTTGTCGGGCTTTATCACGAACTTGCGGATAATCCAGATTTCCAGCATGCTGATGAGCTGGGAGAGCAGATAATAGTAGCTGAGTGCCGCCGAAAGGTTGTTGCAGATGAAGAACATCATTATGGGCATCATCCAGACGCTGACGAACTGCATGCTCTTGGCATTGGGATCGTTGGACGCGCTCGAATTCGACATTGTCATCTTGCTGTATATCCACATCGTGAGCGCCATCAGCAGGGCGAAGAGCGAAAGGTGGTCGCCGATGAGGGGGACAGAATGCCCGAAGTCCAGTATGGAATCGTAGGTGGAGAGGTCGCTTGCCCAAAGGAAGGGCTGCTGGCGAAGCTCGATGGATGCAGGGAAGAAACGGAACATTGCCCAGAGTATGGGGAAGGTCAGCAGCATGGGAAGGCATCCTCCCATAGGATTCGCACCCGCCTTCTTGTACAGATCCATCTGCGCCTGCGACTTTTTCATCGCATCTTCCTGCCTGGGATAACGTTCGTTTATCTTCTCAGTCTCCGGCTTCAGGGCGGCCATGATTGCCGACGAAGCATAAGACTTGTAGGTAAAAGGCAGCACCACGAGCTTGATGACTATGGTCATCAGCAGGATGATGATGCCGAAGTTGGAGATGAAGCGGTGGAAGAAGTCGAACATGGGGATTATCACGAACCTCGTGAACCAGCCCACGAGCGTTCCTCCGAGGGGAATAATCTTCTCATACTTCTGCCCCATCTGCTTGTAGGTCCTGTAGTGGTTGGGGCCCATGTACATCTCGAAGGGAATGTTGAAATCCTGTCCGGGACGGAAGTCCGCGCGCATGTCGGCGGTGCAGTGCATCAGATTGTGCGATTCGTCGTCCTGGGGGAAGAAGGCCACGTTCAGCTCTCCCGAGGAAAACTCATCCTTAGCGCGGATTATGGTGGAGAAGAACTGCTGCTGGAAAGCGAACCAGCTCACCCTCGAATTCACGCGCTTGCCCGCATTGCGGCTGCGGCCCATCTCAACAGGCTTATTGTCGCCGCTCTGGTAGAAGTCGAGCTTGGAATACTGGGCCTCGTTCTTGTATCCCCTTTCCATTCGGGGAACAATAACGGACCAGTCCAGGTCTATGCTCGAAACATTGCGGGGGATGCTGCGCATACCAACGAACGACAGGGTGTTGTCCACGACGTAGGAATCCTTGTGCAGCACATATTCCTGCCCGATGTATCCTCCGTCGGAGAAAGGCAGGCGGAACACCACGCTGGAGTCGGTAGCAGATTCAATACGGAAATTGAAGTCACCGGTGCGTATGTACTGCCCCGCGTAGACATTGGCCGAGAAAGAGTACCCGCCCTCGTTGAAAAGGTACAGGTCGCTTCCTCCGTAATTGTAATAATCCTTGACCTTGGCACTGTAGGGCCGGGCTCCGAGCGAAGTGAGCGTCAGCACGAGCTTTTCGTTGCTGATGGTGACGGTGGTCGCATTTTCATTGTGGGCCTGCTCAAGCAGCTCATCTTTGTAGATGGACTGCTCCACAACCGCTGCCGCTTCGGAGGGCAGAGCCACGGCCGCCGTATCCGCAGCTGCGGCCGCCTCGGCGGCAAGCTGCTCCACAAGTGCTATTGAATCGAGCTGTGCCTGATATTTTGCATTCTTGGTCGCCTGCTTCGACTGATAGAAGGTAAAGCCGAACAGTATAGCTGCTATCAGGACAAATCCGATAAGCGAATTTTTGTCCATTACCTGGATTCCTCCTCTTCTTTACGAATCCTGGCCTCGAGTTCCTTCAGATCCTCCTTGGCCTTGGCTATCTTCGCTTCCATCTGTTTGATAAGGGGTTCGGAATTCTTGGAAGCGGCGAAGAATCCTATATTGTTCTCGAAGGTTTCAATCTCCTGCTGCAGGTTGCGGTACTGCTGGATAAGGCTGTCCTTGGCATTGCGTTCCCTGTTGCGGGAATCGGATCCGCGGCCGGAGGCTTTCTCGGCGAAACCGGGGAATTTGGCGGCCATGGCCTCCTTGTAGGCGGCGGTGATATTCTCTTTCTCCTTGTAAGGAACGAAACCAATTGCCTGGAAGTCGGCCGCGAACTTTGCGGCGGCCTCACTGTCGGCTGCGGCGTCTCCAGTGCCTTCGTAGGCCCTGATGTCCTCGATTATCTTCTTCTTGGCCTTGAGGTTCGCATAATAGTTGTTCTCGGGAGCCGCATTCTTGTCGCGCTCGGCGAAGAACTCGTCGCAGGCACCGCGGAACTGTTTCCAGAGCTGCTCGCTCTTCTTGCGGGGAACGGCGCCTATCTCCTTCCACTGCTTCTGGAGCGCGATGAACTCCTCGGTCGTCTTCTTCCAGTCGGTGCTGGCCTTGAGCTCTTCGGCACGGCGGATAAGCTCCTGCTTTTTCTCGAGGTTCGAATCCATCTCGGAACGGAACTGGGAGTAGTACTCGCGCTTGCGTCCGTAGAAAGCGTCGCAGGCCGCACGGAAACGGTCGTAGATCTTCTGGTTCTCCTTCTTGGTCGCGAAGCCTATCTTGCGCCATTCGGCCTGGATGGCCTCGATTTCCTTGGCGGAGGCGTTCCACTGCTCGGAATTCTTAATGTCGCGGGCGGCTATCTCCTCCACCTTGACGCAGAGGGCTTCCTTGGCGACGAGATTTTCCTTCTGCTTGCCTTTCAGCTCTTCGAAATGGGCCTGGTAACGCTTGTTGATTACAGATGTGGCAGCCTGGAAACGTGCCCAGATGCTCTCGCGGTATTCCTTGGCGACGGGGCCGAATTCCTTCCACTGCTCATGCAACTTCTGCAATTCGTTGAAGGCGGAGACGACATTGTCATTCTCGGCAAGTTTCTCGGCAGCTTCGCAGAACTTCTCCTTGGCCTCAAGGTTCTTCCTGAAGTCGAGGTCGCGGAGCTCGCGGTTGATTTTGACCTTGTCGTAGAAACGCTCCACGTTGAACTGGTAGGTGCTGTTCAGGTCGCGGAAGGCGGATGCGGGAACGGGACCGACTTCCTTCCATCGGTTCTGGATCTCGCGGAAAGCGGGGAAGGCGGCGCTCACGTCATCGGCCGAATCGATCAGCTGCTTGAGGTCTTCTATAATGGCTTTTTTCTTTTCGAGGTTTTCTTCCTTCAGGGCGTCCTGTTCCTTGTTGTACTCGGCGCGCTCACGCTTGTAATCGGCATAGAGGCTCTTGAAATTCTCCTCCACCTCTTCGAAAGTGTCCTCAGCCTCGCCGGCTTCGCTGCGCAATTTGCCCAAAAGTTTGTAAAATGCCGACTTGATGGCTTCCGCCTCCTTGCTCCGCGTCATGCGGTCGGCGCTTTCCATCAAGTTCTTGAATACGTCTGAAAGCTCGGAGAGGCTCTTGTCCGCCAGGTTCTGCTCCTGCACTTCCTGTACTTCTTCCTGCGCCGCCTGTACTTCTTCCTGTACTTCGGGTGCTTCGGATGCCTGTACTTCCTGCACGGTTGCAGCTTCTTCGACAACTTCAGGATTGATGATTTCTTCGCTCATAGTCAAGAGTTAAAAAGTTTATAACTCACAAATATAGTAAATTTCCTAACTTTGCACAAATATTGGAAATATCATTATGAGAATCGACATCATAAGCGCAGTGCCCGAACTGCTGGAAAGCCCCCTCAGCCACTCCATCGTGGGCCGCGCCATCAAAAAAGGGCTTGTAGACATTCAGGTCCACAACCTGCGCAAATACGGAATAGGCCCGCGCCGCAACATCGACGATTATTCCTACGGCGGAGACGCCGGCATGGTGCTGATGGTGGAGCCCGTCTACCGCATGATAGAAGAGCTCAGGGCGGAGAGGGATTACGATGAAGTGATCTACCTTTCTCCCGACGGGGAACTGCTCAATCAGGGTATAGCCAACGAACTGTCCCTCAAAGGGAACCTTATCTTCCTCTGCGGTCATTACAAGGGCATAGACCACCGCATCAGGGAGCATCTCGTAACGAGGGAAATTTCCGTTGGAGACTATGTGGTGAGCGGAGGGGAGATTCCCGCCGCCCTGCTCGCCGACTCCATAGTCAGGCTCATCCCCGGGGCCCTGACCGACGAGACCTCGGCCCTCAGCGACAGTTTTCAGGATTCGCTCCTCTCCCCTCCCGTCTATACGCGTCCCGCCGAGTTCAACGGCTGGAAAGTTCCGGACGTACTGCTCAGCGGCAATCCCAAGCTGATACGGGCCTGGCAGGACGAACAGGCACTGGAGCGCACAAAGGCCCTGAGACCCCAGCTTTTGGACGAGAGTTTTTAAATTATTTTAAAATGTTGATAACTTTTTTCAAAACTTTTTTCATTTAATGCTTGCATAATAAAAAAAGCGTTGTATCTTTGCACCAGAAAAAAAGAAACAACAACTTCTAACCAACAATAATTAACCTTCTTATAAAGGTAATACACTACTAACTAACCGTCAACGCCCGCTGTGAAGCGGGCGTTGCTCGTTATCTCGCTGTGGCTGAACTCCTTAGAAAGCGAATCCTATCTTAAAGCTGAAATTCCTGAGGGCCTGGGGGAAGAGTCCTTCCTCTATATACTCCGCATCCCCGTTCGCGAACATGGCGCGGTAAACCCAGGCGTCGGCACAATAGTCGCGGTTCAGCAGGTTGTTGCAGAACGCCGCAAGCGACAGCCTGCCACCGAACAGGGCGAAAGACTTTTCGGCATAGCAGTCCACCACATAATATGCGGGAATGCTGAGGGCATCCGTCATGGTATTGTCCCAGTACTGCTTCCCTACATACTTGCCGGTGAAACCTATGCGGAAATCATCCTTGCGCAAGGGAGTGAACACTACGCCCGCCATGCCTATGACCGAAGGGGACATCAGCATGTCCACGGTGCCGCAGTCAATACGGGTTTTTCTGTAATTATCCCAGTTCGTGGCATCGTCGTATGTGTCCTCGTAGCAGACGTAATCCTTGATCTTGTTGGTGCTGAGGGTGAGGTTTCCTTCAAGAGTCAGCCAGTAAAGCGGCTTCCACGCTTCGGAGAGCTCGACTCCCCTGCGCCAGCTGCGATCCACGTTTTCCTTAATCGCATAGCCGCTGTCGGACAGCTTTCCGGTTTCGAGCAGCATGTCCTTGTACTCCATCGAATAGAGATTCACTCCTAAAGTCGCAGCCTTTCCCACGTATTCCCAGCCCAGTTCGGTATCGTACATCCTCTCCGGCCTGAGGGTGACCTCTCCGGCATGCGCGGCGTTCACCGACTCTATCTGCTCCTTCAGGTCCGACCTTCCCGGCTCGCGGTGCCCCACGGCAAAGGAAAGGTAGGCCTTGTGCGCCCCCCACTTTCCAGTGAGGCCTGCGCGGGGATTGAAGAAATTCCATGCAGTATTGTAGGCAAGGTCGGAGAATTCATCATCGATGCCTTTCATATTGAGGCCAACGAAGCGGTACTGCAGGTCCAGATATCCGGTCAGCCAGGAAGAAAGGTCATATTCGGCCTTTGCAAAGGCCGTGGCTTCGCTCTTGACGGCGTCGTTGCGGTACCATTCGTAATCCCTCGTGGTATTGGCGCTGTTCCAGAGCACTCTGCCGAAATGGTCTCCATCGTATCGTGCCACATACACGCCTCCGGACAAATCCAGGCCCTGCCTGCTGTAATTGATCGTGCTGTTGAGAACGGCATAGCCGTTGTCCATCAGTTTCCTCGTGATGAAATCGGCCTTTCCGCTGCCTTCCATGCCATATTTCGACAGCTTCTTGCCGGCCTTGTACTGCTCGTAGTATCCGTAGCCCGATGTGTAATTGAGAGTTGAGCTCCAGACAAGGGAAGGATTGAACCTGTGCGACCAGTTCAGCTGGTAATGCGTCTGCACATAATTGTCGGACTCGTTGTCGTAGTAAACGGTTTCCCCTTTGTCATTGGTATATTCGCCGGCCGGATTGTAGGTCCTGTCTTCCGCCAGCTTGTACGCGGGGATTCCCTCCCAGGTGATGCCGGTATGCTGATTGCCGGAGAGGACCGTGAACTTCATCGAGTTTCTGCCTTTTATCCTTCCCACCACGCCGAAAAAGGAATACACGTCGGCCCAGGCGTTGCGTATATATCCGTCGGTATGCGAGAAATTAGCGGCGAGATTGGCATAGAAGCCCTTCTTTGTAAGACCGGTTCCGGCGGCCACGTTCACTATGCCCGTTCCGTAGGATCCGTATGACAGGTCAAAGCTGCCGGAAGGATTGGGCGAGACAAAGGAGGAATTCATGTTGATGCTGCCCCCGAAAGCGCCCGCCCCGTTTGCCGAGGTACCGAGTCCGCGCTGCACCTGGACCGTGCTGAGATAGCTGCTTATCGCGGGGATGTTCACCCAGAACACTTCCTGGGACTCGCTGTCGTTCAGCGTGATACCGTTCATTGTGACATTGATCTGGGAACCTTTGGATCCGCGTATCGTTAGCTTGGAATAGCCCAGCCCCGTTCCTCCTTCGTTGGTGCTCACCACCGAAGGCTGGGTGCCCAGTATCATAGGCAGGCTTTTGGAAGGAGCCGCGCTGCCGAGGGCGTCGCGCCTGACCGTAGTAAAGGTGACCGGAGTCTTCTCCCCCGCACGTGAAACGGCCACGAGGACGCTGTCAATATGTTCAATACTTTCACTTTCCTGGGCCTGTGCGCCCATGCAGATGCAGCACAGTACGGCTGCAGAAAACAAAAAACCTCGCATAATAAATAATTTATTGATGCAAGGGGTATCTTCAAGATTATGCTTCCCTTCGGCGGCATTGCCCGCATCAGGTTCAATGGGTATAATCTCAACCTCGACATGAGGTACCCCCGCATTATTGCAGGGGCAAAGATAAGAATTTTTATTTGGATTTCGCGGGCACAAGCCTTATTTCGTAAAGGCGCGGCCAATTTTTTCCGGTCAGGTAAATCTTTCCGTCCTGCGAAAGCGCAATGCCGTTCAGCACGTCGGTGTCGGCCTTGCGGAGCCTGTCGGGAAGCAGCCCGCCGCAGTTCACCGTGGCCTCAACCTCCCCGTTTTCGGGATTGATGATTACTATAAGGTCTGAGGTGTAGACATTTGCCCATATCCTGCCGTCTATCCATTCCAGTTCGTTTAGATAGCGCACGGGGCGCCCGTCCAGCTTTACGCTGATGCTCTTCTCCAGCTTGAAGTCGGGGGAAAGGAAATAAAGCCTGGAGCTGCCGTCGGAGGCTATCAGGCTACTGCCGTCGGTGGTAAGCCCCCATCCTTCGCGGGGATAGGAGAAGGTCTGCCTGTATTCCAGGGTGGCGGCATCGTAGACGAAGGCCACCTTGTTGGTCCAGGTGAGGATGTAGAGCTTGTCTCCGAGTATCACTGAACCTTCCGCAAAGTATTTGCGGGCGAAATCCAGCTTGCGGATCACCTTTCCCGTTTCCAGGTCCACTTTGCGTATGGAGGATTCGCCATACTGCCCCGTGCTTTCGTAAAGCTCCCCGTCATGGAAGAACAGCCCCTGGGTGTAGGCTCCGGTATCATGGACGTATTCCCGCACCACTTCGACCGTATAGCGTTTCGGAGTGCCGGCACTGCACGAAAGTATGCAGCAGAGGGAGCAAAGTATGAGAAGCAGCCTACGCATTCTCCTTCCTCTTCAATGCCGCGGCGACAAAGGCGCAGAAAATCGGCTGTGGATTCTCGGGAGTGCTCTTGTATTCGGGATGGAACTGCACTCCAATGAAGAAAGGATGGGAAGGCATCTCCACTATCTCCACAAGGCCGGTCTGGGGATTTCGGCCGCTGGCTTTGAGTCCCACCGATTCAAAGTCGGACAGGAACTTGCCGTTGAACTCGTAGCGGTGACGGTGCCTTTCCGATATAAGTTCCCTGCCGTAGATTTCCGCGGCAAGGCTTCCGGGCTCGAGTTTGCAGTCGTAGGCGCCGAGCCGCATGGTGCCGCCCTTGACGGTGGTGCTCTTCTGGTCTTCCATAAGGTCGATCACGGGATGGGGCGTAACGGGATTGACTTCCGCCGAAGCGGCATCGTTCCAGCCGAGAAGGTCGCGGGCGACTTCCACCACCGCCATCTGCATTCCGAGGCAGATGCCGAAGAAAGGAATGCCGTTCTCACGGGCATGGCGTATGGCGACTACCTTGCCTTCGAGTCCCCTCTCCCCGAAACCGGGCGCCACGAGTATGCCGTCCATTCCGGAAAGTTTTTCTGCGACATTGCTCTCGTCGAGATATTCGCTGTGGACCGTATGCACCTTAACCCTGCAGTCGTTGGCTACTCCGGCGTGGACGAAAGCTTCCTGAATGGATTTGTATGCGTCCTGCAGCTCAACATACTTGCCCACAAGGGCTATGTCGACGCTGTGGTGGGGATTGCGGAGCTTGTCGAGGAAAGTGCGCAGGCCGCTGAGGTCGGGCTCCGGCACGTGAAGGTCGAGTTGCTCGCACACCATGTCGTCGAGATGTTCCGCCTCCATGTTGAAGGGGACCTGATATATGCTCCACGCGTCTATGCTCTGGATCACATGGCCGGGCTTGACGTTGCAGAAAAGCGCCATCTTGCGGCGTATTTCCGGAGAAAGGTCCTTCTCGGTGCGGCAGACTATGATATCGGGGTGCACACCGGCCTGCTGCAGGGCCTGCACGGAGTGCTGGGTGGGTTTGGTCTTGAGTTCCTTGGCCGCGGCGAGATAAGGCACAAGCGTGAGGTGTATGCACATCAGGTCCTCTTCGGGAAGCTCCCATTGCAGCTGCCTTATGGCTTCCACGAAAGGCTGGCTTTCCATGTCGCCGACCGTACCACCCACTTCGGTGATTATCACGTCGTAATCCCCTGTCTTTCCGAGCAGCAGCATGCGCCGCTTTATTTCGTCGGTAATGTGGGGGACTATCTGCACTGTCTTCCCCAGATATGCGCCTTCGCGCTCTTTGGTGATGACCGTATTGTATACCTTACCGGTGGTGACATTGTTCGCCTTGGAAGTATGTACGCCAAGGAAACGTTCGTAATGTCCGAGGTCAAGGTCGGTCTCCGCACCGTCCTCGGTCACGTAGCATTCCCCGTGCTCATAGGGATTGAGTGTTCCGGGGTCGATGTTGATATAGGGGTCGAACTTCTGAATCGTGACGCGCAAACCCCTTGCCTGCAGCAGTTTGGCGAGCGATGCGGCGATAATGCCTTTTCCGAGCGATGAGGCTACGCCTCCGGTGACAAAGATATATTTTACGGCCATTGCAGTGAAATGTTTTGCGAAGATACGAAATTATGCTTTACGCAGGGCCTCCAAAAGTACAAAAGTGTTGCGCAGGGAGGGCAAATCGCTGAGATTTTCGCTTTTTCTTCCTTCCACGTCCTCCACGAACGAAAGCAGCTCGTCGTAAAAGCCGTGCGAGTAGACCATGTTCCCTGCGAGCACGGGGCTGAAGGTGTTGCGCTGCGCGAGGGACACTTCCTTCGGTTCCGAGGCTCCCAGCTTTTCGAGGGGTACGCCCATGAGTTTCGAAGGGCGGGTGATGAAATTGAGGTCTTCCGACTGTTCCAGGCAGTACACCCCTGCATCTGTCCTTACGGAAAGGCTGTCGCGGGCGTCTTCCCATGAGTAACCGGTTGAGAGTTCGAGGGTTCCCACGACTCCGCCGTGGTCGAGCATGAGCACGTAGTCATTCCCCGCCACCCTGCGGACCGAGAGTATCTCCGCCTTGCCGAAGAGGAAGCACACCAGGTCGAGGGGATGGATATAGAGGTCGACGAGGGGATCGCCTTCGGGATAGGCTCCGGTGACATAATGGAGGTCGTAGCTCAGGGCCTTCTCCCCTTTCAGGCGTTTGCGCAGTATGTCGACGGCGGGGCAATATCTCCTCTGGAGGCCTGCCCTGGCGTTGCCTTTGTATGTGATGAGGTCTTCCAGTTCGGCCGCGGTGCCGCACGGAGGTTTCTCGATGAAAAGGGCCTTCCCGCTTTTCAGCACCTTCCTTGCAATCTTGAAGTGGGCGTCGGGGGATGCGGCCACGAAAACGCCCTTCACCCCTTCGTCGGCGAGTATTTCATCCAGGGAAGTCACCCCCTTTACTCCGGGGAATTTCTCCTCTATCATCTTCGCCTTGCGGCTGTTGGTGACGCAGATATACCTGAGCGGGACGCCCAGATAGGACAGCACGGGATAGAGGTTGGAAAGTGCATGCTGTCCCATGCCCACGAAGGCATAGCCGGCGCGATAGGTACGTTCCAGGTACTCTTCGCTGCGTATGCGCTTGTATTTGCTGATAAGTTCTTTGATCATGGCCGTTATTTTTTGCCTGCAATCCTGCGGAAATGCTTCGAATATGTAGCCTTGCCGTCTTCCTCCCAGCTGTAAGGCCCGTAGAATACTTCTATCAGGCGCTTGGGGAGGAATTTCTCAAGATTGCGGAGGAGGATGATGTCGTATTTGCGGTGGAAGTTAATCCAGCAGCCGTTGCAGTCCCTGCAGTGGGAGTCCTGCACCTTGCGCGCCGCCTTGCCGTTGAAGATGGAGTCCAGACTTGCATCGTGGATGTTGCCGAGGACCAGGTCGAGGTTCTGGCAGAGTGGGACGTCGCCGTTGCTGTGAATCACCAGGCTGCTGTAGATGCTTTGGCATTTGAGTTTGAGATGTCCCTTCCGCCACTCTTCGTAGAGCGCCACGAAATCGTAGTTCTCGGAAGTTTCGTGTATGCTTTCGGGGATGGCTGCGGCAAAACCGTCGTCACCCAGCAGTTCCGCGGTGGTGTCGAAGAAAGACATGGTTCCGTAAATCCCTATGCGGAGGTCCACGCCGTATTTGCGCGCTATACCTATTACATAATCCATGTCTTCGAAGCTGTTCCAGGGGCTGAGGCAGAACATCAGCGAAACAGGAATCTCGTCCTTCATGTTTTCTATCAGCTCTATCACCCTGTCGTAGCCGTCCACTCCCCTCATTTTCGCATAGGTCTCGGGGCCTCCGTCAAGCGAAATGTAAAGCCTTTTGGGATGATATTTCCGCACGGCCTCCACCACCTTGCGCGGCGCCAGTCCGTTGGAAAGCAGGGTGTAGTCCGGATGGTTTTCGGCCAGCCACTGCATAATTTCATTCGCTTGGGGATGTAGGATGAACTCTCCACCCTCCAGTCCGACCACGGTGCGGGAAGTGACGCATTTGCTTGTGACTATGGATTTTATGTCTTCGAGCGACAGCGACTCATGCTCTTTCTGCCAGATGGAGCAGTGCCTGCAGCGCGACTGGCAGATGGTGGTGGCATAAATCATCAGCTGGCTGAGTTTCTTGTGCGAAGGCCTTGCCATATTGTTCAGATACAGCATGCCATTCTGGATATAGTCCGAGATTCTATACATAATCCAAGTCAAAAACAAACAAAATTAAGCAAAATAAAGCAATTTTCAATTACCTTTGCAGCATAATAAAAAGGCAGGACGATCCGTCGCCCGCAAGGGAGGAAAGTCCGGACAGGGAAGGGCACCCCGCTGCGGAAAGCGCAGGAGGGAGTAATCTTTCGGATGCTGTAACAGAAAATTACCGCCGGCAGCAGGCGTGGAAGGCATTCGTGCCGCTTGACCACGTGCCGGCAAGGGTGAAAACGCGGGGCAAGAGCCCACGACGCATCTTGGCGACAATGTGCGGGTACAGCACCGGGGCCTGCAAAACCAAATATACCGGCAGTCGAGGGCGGCCCGCCTGATGCCGGGGGGTAGGTTGCGAAGATAAATGACGGATTTAAAAACAGAAACCGGCTTACGGCCCTGCCTTTTTTATATTAATTCTGCAAGAAGGTCGTAATCTTCGGACCCTGTAATCTTCACGTTCAGGAATTGTCCCACAAGCGATGCGGGATCAAGGTTTTCGGGGCAGGAAACCACTATCTCCCCGTCCACTTCGGGGCTTTCGTACTGCGAACGGCAGATAAGTTTTCCGTTCATCACGGCATCCGCCATCACCCTTTCCACGCCGCCCACGCGGGTAGCGTTGAATTCGGCGGAAATCCCCTCCTGAAGGCTCATCAGCTCGTCGTAACGGCGTTTTTTCTCTTCTTCGGGGACGTCGTCCTCAAGATTTTCGGCGCCCCAGGTCCCTTCCTCTTCGCTGTAGGTAAAGGCTCCGAGCCTTTCGAAATGCGCCTCGCGGGCGAAGTCGAGAAGTTCCCCGAACTCCTTCTCCCCTTCTCCGGGATGCCCCACTATCATGGTCGTCCTCAGTACCACACCGGGGATTTTTTCGCGCAGGGCCCGAACCAGCCGCCTCGTCCATTCCCCCGTCACTCCCCTGTGCATGTTGTGCAGGACAGGGTCCGAGATATGCTGGAGGGGAATATCGAGATATTTGCAGACCTTGGGATTCTCCGCCATCTCGTCCAGCACATCCATCGGAAAGCCTTCGGGATAGGAATAGTGCACGCGCAGCCACTCTATCCCTTCCACCCCTGAGAGGGCGCGCAGAAGATCCGCAAGGGCCCTGCGGCCGTAGAGGTCAAGTCCGTAGTAGGTGGTATCCTGGGCTATCAGTATCAGTTCTTTTACGCCCTTCGCAGCAAGCCCCTCCGCCTCCTGCACGAGGTCCTCGACGGGAACGGATCGGTGGGCGCCCCTGATGAAAGGAATAGCGCAATAGGAACAGCGCCTGTCGCAGCCTTCGGAAATCTTCAGATAGGCATAGGCGAGACCGTGCGAGCTGAAGCGGCGGACGTTCCTCAGCTCCGGCCTCGGTTCCACCCCGAGAGCCTTGATTACAGGATCTATGTCCCGCGCCCCGAACCAGCCGTCGACCTCGGGGATAAGTTCCGGAAGTTCAGCCGCATAGCGCTGGGAGAGGCAGCCGAAAACAAGCAGTTTCCCAAGCTCTCCGGCCTTGCGCCTCCCAGCCTGTTCCAGTATGGCGTCAATGGACTGCTGCTTTGCATCGGCGATGAAGCCGCAGGTATTGAGAAGAAGATAATCCACGGGCCCGGCATAGTCCTCGGGCATCACGTCGAAAGCATCCGCCGGCAGCTGGGCCAGCAGATGCTCGGTATCGACGCTGTTCTTCGAGCAGCCGAGAGTGATTACCTGGACGCTATGCATTCTCTTCCCCTTCGGCAGTCTCTTCTTCCTCTTCCTCCACGAAATCCAGCGAAGCGTATTTCACCAGTTCATTGTACCAGTCGAGGATTTTTTTCATGTGGGACACATAGAAACGGTCTTCGTCGTAGTTGGGAACGGCCTGCGCAAAGAGTTCCTTGATTTCGGAGTCGGGCGACTTGGAAGTGGGGGCTTCCATGCCGTCGAGGACTTTGTTGATCGAAAGGAAGACTTCCTTGAGCTTGAATTCCCCGTCGTCGGTATAAATGGCGATGTCGGCGAGGGTGGTTATGCGGCTGTGAGGGTCGAACACTGTGCGGTGACCGTCGCTGAGCGCCTCCGCGATGGCGGAATTGTTACGCGAAAGCGCAAGGAACCTGTAAAGTCCGTGCTTTCCCGAAACGGAAAGGATTTTGCTGAGATCAGTTTTCATATCTTTGAGTAAATTATCTGTTTTTTTCTGTAAATCTTCTATGCTGCCGTCGTTGACTATTACGACATCGGCCTGCAATTCATCTGTTTCCTTCTGTGCCTGGAGCCTCTCCGCCGCCTTTGGATTGCGGGAGAGACGCGCTTCCAGCGGCGCGGTGACAAGCCATACTTCGTCCCACATTCCGTCAAAGGCAGGTTTTTCGAGGGCTATAGCGGACTCGAAGAACACCACGCTTCCCCTGCAGGAGGCCTTCCAGGCTTCGAAATCCCGTATTACTTCGGGATAAACCACAGCTTCGAGCCTGCCCCGCTTTTCGGCGTCGCTGAATATGATTCCCGCCTGCGAGATGGGTGCCCCTATCGCCTCCTCAACCTTCTCCCTGAGTCCCGGGACGGAAGCATAAAGCCCCTTGGTGCGTGAATCGCTGTCATACACCTCATAACCCCTGGAGCGCAGATAGCTGCACAGCTCCGACTTGCCGCTGGCAATGCCGCCTGTTACAAGAATGGTCTTCATTGCGTTATGACTTCGACACATTCAGCCACCTGGGGACTGATACTGACATCTATCACTCCCTGCGGAATATCGGCGCAACGTATTATGCAGCTTCCGGTTACGGAACCTGCAAACTCCATGTAGTCCACGTAGCACCCGGCGCTTTCCAGAGGATTCGCCATCAGGGGAAAGACGCAGTGGAACCTGACGTCTACCGAGGAAGGATATACGGTGAGGTCCACCCCTCCGGGTACATTTTTCGGCACCACCGGCAAGGTTGCCGACAGCTCCACGTAGCGGCTGACGGGCACTTCCCAGCTCACGTTCGAGGCTGAAAGCCTGGTACCTTCCGGAACCTCAAGGGCGATTTCCCCATGCATGTTGCTACGGATGTCGTTTTTTATAATCGGCTTGGTATAAGCGGCTGAAATGCTGCGCAGCATGTCGGAAGAGCCGTACACCAGCACGGAATCGGGGCTGATGCTTATTTCGCCGGTCTGCATATACTGCGGACGGAACGACAGCAGGTTCACCGGCACCACGGGAACCCTGCGGTAATGCTCAGGGATGAAGCGGAACTGCACCGACTCGAAAAGGAAAGACTCCACGCTAACGTCGGCGCCGAAAATATCGGGCACATAGCGGTAAAGCTGGGCTGCGGAAATGCTGTAGTAATCCCCTTCCACCGGCTGCAGGTCCTCGGCATCGAAACGTATCTTCACCGGATCCTTGCGCCAGCCAAGGTACAGCAGGCGGAAACCTGAAGCCCTGCACCTGGCCGTAAGGTCGACGAAATCGCTGGAGTTTTCGGCATGGCCGGCAATGCTGCTCTGCGCCACCACGGGCACGGACACAAGGCTGGTCTGGGTACGCGACAAATTATGTATCAGCCAGATACTGGCCGATACAAGCAGGCAAACCAGAAATGACTGCCAGCGTTTCACAGCAAAAAGGCCGATGTATGCCTACTTCTGCTGGGCCTGGTCGTTTGCGGCCTGGGCGTCGGCGGTGTAATCGCGCACGAGGGAGTTCTTGTCCACGCGTATCTTGATTTCGCCGTCAACCTTCAGCAGAACGGTCCTTTCCTGGATTTCGGCTACGGTGCCGTAGATGCCGCCGGCGGTGACCACTTTGTCACCCTTCTTGAGCTCGCTGCGGAATTTTTCAAGTTCCTTCTGCTGCTTGCGCTGGGGCCTGATCATGAAGAGCCACATCACGAGGAAAAGAAGGATTATCATGAGCCAGAAGCCCATGCTGCTTCCGCTGTTGGGCTGCTGGGCAGCCTGGAGGATAATGGTAAGGAAATTCATAATTCTATCGTTTGTTGATTAGTTTGTCGAGTATGCCGTTCACGAAAGCCCTGCTTTCGGGAGTGCTGTAATATTTGGATATTTCCACATATTCGTTTATAGTCACCTTGGGGGCGATTTCAGGGCAGGATTCAGACTCGGCCAGGCCGCATACTATCAGTGCGAGGTCGGTGGCGCAGATGCGGCTGCGGTCCCACTTGGGAGTAATCTCCGCTATTTGGGAGATATAGCGGTCGAATCCGCTGTAGGCCGTGCGGAGAAGCTTCACCACGAAGGCGTGGTCGCTCTGCTTGCTTCCGCTGCGGTCCAGGTCGCTCATGAAGAGCGGAGGCAGGTTCCAGCAGCGGCCCTTGCCCAGGTCCAGCATGGTGCGGCAGCACCAGCTGAGTGCGTAGGCGAGGTCGTCGTTCCACCAGATTGACAGTTCTTCGAGAATCTCTTCGAGTTTTTCATTGTCTTCGAATTCCTCCTCGAAAATGCGGCACCACAGCTCGGCGTCCTCAGCGAGGGTGTTATCGGCTCCGGAGGCCATGTAGTCAGCGAAATAGTCCTTGCTCCTGACAGATTCGTAGAGATTGCGCACCAACACGTCGTACTGGTCCCAGCTGAACTTTTTCTTCTGTATGAGCTTCCCGAAATCGGGGTCGTCCTCCAGCAGGGGGGCGATGAGGTTGCGGGTGAACTTCATGTTGGGGTGCTGTTCCTCCTCTGTGGGATTGAACTTGCCTTTGGCCGCTTCTATCCGTTCTCCGGCCTCGGCCGTGACGGCGTTCACGCTGCAAAGAAGAAAAAGATAGAGATCCCTCACGGATTCGAGGGAGCGATCCAGCTGGGACTCAAGTTCTTTCAGAGTAACAGACTGGTTCTCAGTATAACTGTATACTGCCTTGAAGGCCTTGATACGAAGGATTCTGCGGTTAAGCATGTTTTTCAAACAAAATAATAATGCAAATATAGCATCTAATCCTCAAAAAATTCTATTTTTGCAGAAAGAAACTTTTTAATTTTTCAAGAGATGTACAGAGACGACAGAGATCAGACTGGTTTCCAGGATCGCAACGCAGAGGATGTATACTCCAAGCCTGTGAGAGCCGGAAAGCGTACATACTTCTTCGACGTAAAGTCGACGAAAGGACAGAACGACTACTATCTTACCGTTACCGAAAGCAAGCGCAGGGTGAATCCCGACGGTTCTTTCACTTACGACAAACACAAAATTTTCCTTTATAAAGAAGATTTCGACAAGTTCCGCGAAGGGCTCGACGAAGCCATCGCCTACATTACCGACAACTGTTTCGGCGGAGAGATCCCCCAAAGACCCGAGAATGACGAATCGTACGGAAAATCCTCCGACGTCAATTTCGAGGATCTTTAATGGGCTCCATTCTTCTGAAGGATATAACCATTGCCGGTGAGCGCAAGGACATGCTCATCGGCGGCAGCCGTATACTGCGCATAAGCCCCGAGGGTTCTTCCGCGGGCTGGGACCTCGCGGGCGACGTGGAGGTGATGGACTGCACGGGCAAGGTGGCGATTCCGGGATTTGTGAACATGCACACCCACGCCGGCATGTCGCTGATGCGCGGGATAGGCGAAGACATGGTCTTCCAGGACTGGATAACCAAGATATGGAAGATAGAGGAGGGCATAGACTACGACTACGTCTACTGGGCCTCCAAGGTCGCCTGCATAGAGATGATACGCACCGGCACCACCACTTTCAACGACCAGTACTGGTTCTTCCAGGCCTGCCAGAAAGCCGCGGTGGAGATGGGCATACGCCCTGCCGTCGGCTTCGACATCATCGACCACAACAAGCCCGAAGAGGCCGCGAGGCAGATGGACCTGTGCACGCGCAAGTACGAAGAAGCGCAGGACAGGTGGAAAGAAGACGGATCCATCTATGAACTCGCCTTCCATGCCATCTACTCTGTCAGCGAACCCATGATGATATGGGCTGCGGACTTCGCCCGCGCCCATGACCTGCCCCTGCACATCCATCTCAGCGAAACCCTCAGGGAGGTGGAAGACTGCAAGGCCGCCCACGGAGGACTCACTCCGGTGGAATACCTCGACGCCATAGGCGTGCTGGGGCCCAACCTCCTCGCCGCACACTGCCTCTGGCTCAGCGAACACGACATCGAACTCCTTGCAAAGCACGGAGTCAACTGCATCCACAACATTAATTCAAACACCAAACTGTCTTCCGGCTACAGGTTCCTCTACAACGAACTTCGCGACGCCGGAGTCAATGTCTGCATAGGAACCGACGGCTGCGCTTCGTCCAACAACCTCGACCTGCTCGAGGCCATGAAGACTTCCGCCCTGTTCCAGAAAGCCTGGAGAAACGACCCCAAGGCCCTCCCTCTCGAAGAACTGCTCGACATGGCTACCGTGAACGGCGCCAGGGCCCTGCGTATCGACAGCGGAGTGCTGCGCGAAGGCGCCCTGGCCGACATCTCGATAGTGGAGACCGACAGCTATGCCTTCCTCTCCCCCGGGCCCTTCCTCGCGAACCTCGTATACTCGGCCCATTCCGACTGCATCGATACCGTGATTGCAGGCGGGAAGGTAGTAATGCGGAACCGCGAGATACCCGGCGAAAAGGAAATCATCCACGAGGCCCGCAAGGCATTGGACAAACTAAAGTAAACAATTATGGACCCACGAATTGAACGTATCAACTCCGCGACCGCCTATATACTCACCAAGACCGGCGGCCGCAAGCCCGTTGCAGGCATCATCTGCGGAAGCGGGCTCGGCAATCTTGTCGATAGGATTACCGACAGCACCGTAGTACCCTACACCGAAATCCCCGGCTTCCCCGTATCCACCGTAATCGGGCATAAG
This sequence comes from uncultured Bacteroidales bacterium, assembly GCA_905235675.1. Lineage (GTDB taxonomy): Bacteria > Bacteroidota > Bacteroidia > Bacteroidales > UBA932 > Cryptobacteroides. Next base: position 28,665 of record CAJONC010000001.1, read on the forward strand.
GGAAACTTCATCATCGGAAATCTCGGCGGAAAATGCGTAGTTGCCATGCAGGGCCGCTTCCACTACTACGAAGGCTATACCATGGACGTGCTCACCACACCGGTGCGCGTGATGAAGAAACTCGGCGTCGAATACCTCTTCGTATCAAATGCCGCCGGCGCCCTGAACCCCGCCTTTGAAGTGGGCGACACCGTCATAATCCGCGACCATATCAACCTTCTCCCCAATCCCCTTATCGGCGCCAACATGGATGAATTCGGTCCGCGCTTCCCCGACATGACCTGTGCATACGACAGGGAGCTTCAGGACAAAGCTGTAGAAATTGCCGAATCCATGGGCCACAAGCTGCACAGGGGCATTTATGTCGGAGGCAGCGGCCCCAGCTATGAAACTCCCGCCGAGGTGCGTTACTTCCGCCAGATAGGAGGAGACCTCGTAGGAATGTCAACCGTTCCGGAGGTAATAGTCGCCCGCCACTGCGGAATACGTGTATTCGGTATTTCAGTGGTGACCAATGTCTCCAACACCGAAAACATTGAGCGCAACCTCAACGACGGCGAAGATGTAGTAATGCAGGCCAACAAGACTGCCCAGTGGCTGAGCGGCCTGATTGAGAAGATGGTGGAAAGCCTTTAAGCCTCAGCGGCTTTCAAGAAAATCGATGAAGCCGGGAACCGACAGGTTATAACCACGGGGACCGGCTATTATTTTGCCTTCGGAATCAAGGATAAAGTAGTTGGGCTGCGCGTTCACTCCGAAACGGGTGCGGGCAATGTGGCTGTTCACCCTTCCCACATCCTTGAGCACCTTGCCTTCCGGAGTGGTTATCCATTTGTCCTCCGGCAGTTTGACTTTGTCGTCGGTATATAGGGCGACTATCTCGAAATCATTGGCAAGCATGTTAAGGACGGCGGGATCCGACCAAACGCGGGCTTCCATTTCACGGCAGTTGACGCAGCCGTGCCCGGTAATGTCCACGAATATGCGCTTGCCGCTGAGTTTTGCGGCGGCAACGGCATCGTCCATATTGTCGTATCCCTGCAGGCCGTGGGGCAGCTTCAATGTCGCCCCCTCAGGCTGAACCGAAGCCTCCGCCTGCGTTTCCTGCCATCTGCCAAGCACAAAGTCCTGGGTTTCCATGGGAGGGAGGTAGCCCGAAAGCGCCTTCAGCGGAGCTCCGAACATGCCGGGTATCATGTAAACCACGAACGAGAACACGGCTATCGCAAGCGCGAGGCGGGTGACTCCTATCTTTTCGACCTTTTCGTCGTACTTGAAGCGTATTTTTCCGAGCAGATAGAAGCCCATCAGCGAGAAGCAGACTATCCAGATTGCAAGGTAGACTTCGCGGTCGAGCAGGCCCCAGTGGTATGTCTGGTCGGCCACGCTTAGGAACTTTAAGCCGAGGGCGACCTCTATGAAACCGAGCACCACCTTGACGCTGTTGAGCCATCCGCCGCTTCTGGGCAGGCTCTTGAGGAGCGAGGGGAAGAGGGCGAGAAGGGTGAAGGGAAGGGCGAATGCAATGCTGAACGCAAGCATCGTAACCATGGGGGTCCAGAACTCGCCGGAGGTGGATTTGATAAGGACGGTCCCGACTATGGGCCCTGTGCAGGAGAAGGATACCAGCACCAGGGTGAGGGCCATGAAAAATACTCCCGCGAGGCCTTTCCTGTCGGATTTCTTATCGGATGAGTTTACGAGTTTCGAGGGCATCGTAATCTCGAAAGCTCCGAAGAAAGAGGCTGCGAAGAGCATGAACACTATGAAGAAGATGATGTTCGGCAGCCAGTGGGTAGCCAGCCAGTTGAATATGTCGGCGGTTACTGCGGCGCCTCCGAAAAGCCAGGTAAGGCCTATTATCACGGATATGGGTACGGTGTACAGCAGCACTATGAAGAGTCCGTACATCAGGGCCTTGAATTTGCCCGCAGCAGGGTTTTCGTTGCCTTTGACGAAGAAGGATATGGTCATGGGGACCATGGGGAATACGCAGGGGGTGAGCAGCATGGCGAAGCCCCAGAGTATAGCTTCGAGTATCAGGCCCCAGATGCCCTTGCCTCTGGAATGAATCGGGCCGGCGTCTGCCGCCGCAGGACTTGGTTCGGAAACCGTCTCGCTTCGCTCGACCCCACCGTTCGCAAGGCTCACGGTCCCCCCTCTTAGCGTGCCGAGGGTGGCAGCGGTTTCCGAACCAAGTCCTGCGGCTTCCGAAGACGGGGATAAATTAAAAGCAAGTTCTTCGGGCGAATGGCAGTTGTTCCCTATGCACGAAATCCACTCGAGCGTCCCGTGAATCTCATCCAGCGGCACCGCAGGCGTTCCCGTAAAAACAATCCGAGTCCTGCCGTCCTCCCCCGTCACGACCTCCGACTCCCATTCCACGGTAACGTCCGGAAGTTTCTGACAGAAAGCCGACAGCCCCGATAACAGGGCTGCCGCCAACAGGGCTGTGAATCGCTTCGGGTTCATTATTTTGCGTATGCTACCGAACGGGTTTCGCGGATTACGGTAATCTTCACCTGGCCGGGATAGGTCATCTCGTCCTGGATACGCTGTGCGATATCGGCGGACAGACGTGCGGCTTCATCGTCGCTCACCTGCTCCGCTCCCACTATCACCCTGAGCTCACGGCCGGCCTGGATTGCATAAGACTTGGTGACGCCCGGATAGGATGCGGCAAGGTCTTCCATACCCTTCAGGCGTTTCATGTAGGACTCGATAACCTCGCGGCGGGCGCCGGGACGGGCTCCCGAAATAGCATCCGCGACGAGCACGATGGGCGATATCAGCGAAGTCATCTCCATTTCTTCGTGGTGGGCGCCGATTGCGTTCACAATCTCAGGACGCTCCTTGTACTGCTCCGCGAGCTTGGCTCCGAGAAGTGCGTGAGGCAGGTCGGGATCCTCGTCGGAGACCTTGCCTATATCGTGCAGCAGACCGGCCCTCTTGGCGAGTTTGGGATTAAGCCCGAGTTCGGATGCCATCACCGCGGCGATGTTGGCGACTTCGCGGGAGTGCTGGAGCAGGTTCTGCCCATAGGAGGAACGGTACTTCATGCGGCCGATAAGCTTGACGAGTTCGATGTTGAGCCCGTGTATGCCAAGGTCTATGCAGGTTCTCTTGCCGGTCTCAAGTATTTCGTCCTCAAGCTGCTTGCTCACCTTCGCGACCACTTCTTCAATGCGTGCGGGGTGGATTCTGCCGTCAATCACCAGCTGGTGAAGGGCAAGGCGCGCGACTTCACGGCGTACCGGATCGAAGGCCGAGATCATTATGGCATCGGGAGTGTCGTCCACCACGATTTCCACTCCGGTGGCAGCCTCGAGGGCGCGGATGTTGCGGCCTTCGCGGCCTATTATCCTGCCCTTGACCTCATCGTTTTCTATGGGGAAGGTGGTAACCGCATTCTCTATTGCAGTTTCAGTTGCAGTACGCTGTATCGTATTGATGACTATGCGTTTGGCTTCCTTCGCCGCATTCAGGCGGGCATCGTCCATGGTGTCGTTGATATAGGCCTGGGCCTCGGTACGGGCGACAGCCTTCATGTTTTCGACAAGCATGTTCTTCGCCTCGGCCGCAGTCATGCCGGCAATGGTTTCAAGCTGCTTGTTCGCCTGGGAGATCAGTTTGTCGGCTTCCGCCTGCTTGCTTTCCAGCTTCTCCATCTGCGAACGGAGCTGCCCCTTGGCGCTGTCGAGTTCATGCTGCCTGCGGCCAAGTTCGCTTGCCTGCTGGCCGACCTGGGATTCCTTCTGCTTGATGGAGTTCTCCCTCTCGGAAAGCTGCTTGTTCTTGTTGTTTACATACTCATCGTGCTCGGCCTTCAGCTGGATGAACTTCTCCTTGGCCTGGAGTATCTTCTGCTGCTTGATTGTCTCCGCCTCCAGTTCCGCCTTCTCTAAGATTGCATCCCTGCGGCCGTTCATCGCCTGCTTGCGGATTATTATGTATGCCGCCAATGCCACTATGGCACCGATCAAAGCTGAAATTATATATCCAATCATTCTCTTTTATAGGTTTTGGTTTATGTCAAACAAAAAAGGCATCTGCACATTGCGCAGATGCCTTGTATGAAGCCGTTAGTCCAATGCAGAAATATATTCTGTATGTTTTGGGCTCCGCCATGTATCAGGCTTCCTGTCATGCAGGCCTGCCATCCTCACGACGAGGACACCCGGTTCCGTTGAACTTGTTTGTTTCGCAAGGACGGACTAACGGTCGCTCTTTATCCCCTCCAGATATGATGAAAGCTCCGATTCAAGCTTGCTGCCCTCGTTTGCGAGCGCAGTGTATTTGCCCTGTGTCTGCAACCTGTACACGGTCTGTGTAATGGTTACGAACAACAATTTGTCGGTCAGTGACTTGTCGGGGTATTTCTGGTCGTAACGGTCCATCATCCTGTTAATTTCCTCGGCTGCGGTACGCATGGAACTTTCCACATCGGGCGAAGAAGCCTTGACATGGAAGTCGACGCCTGCAATCTTGAGTGTGATAGTCCGTTCCATAAGCAACTATACCTCCAACAAAGCGATACACTTGTCAATCCTGGCAATCAGCCGGTCGAGACGTTGCTTCGCCTCAGCATTGTTTTCCGTTGCGGAGAACGCACTCGAAAGCCTCTGATTGTCTATCTGTCGGTTTAATTCGGCAATCTGCTGTCTGCATGCTTCGACCTCCGCCCTGCTCTCGGAAAGTTTCGCCTCAAGTTCTTCCGCCCTCTTGCACTCGCCTTCATACAGGGCGATCAGACGGACGATATCGGACTTGAGATTTTCGAGCATAACTTAAGCCTTTAGCACACAACATGCAAATTTAACAAAAATCCTGGAAAACAATTATTTCTTTTGCCCGAAAAGTAAATTAAAATCGTCTCCCAGCTTTTTTGCCGCCGTCTTTTCCGGAACGAATTTCCAGGAACCGATCAATTTGGCATCCCCTACCGACTCCCCGTCGACTATTCCGTTTACGTTGATGAAGTCGTAGACGCAGTCGCGGATTTCCTTCCCGCGCGAGACTATTCTCCCTTCAAGATCCGCCTTGGGAATGCCTGCACCCTCGGTAAGAAGGCCGCCGGCCCCGCTTGCCCTGTATGAGGTAAGCGCCACGACATACTCCGCCTCAGGGTCGAACGGGCTTCCGTCCGCCATTGAGGAAATGTTCACGCGCTCCCCTTTCGACTTTGTGATGTTGACGGTGTAATTGATGCCCGAGGCAGAATCGAAATTGTACGACCTGCTGACGAAGGACCAACCACTCTGGCTGTTGCGCGGGTCGTCGTATTCCCTTATGCGAAGGGCATGCGGACCGTCCGGTTCATCCAGCCATGCGTCATAGGAATATTCGAGGTAATTCTTAATCTCGCTTCCTTTGAGCCTCATGGTATACAGCTGGTTTTCAAAAGGATAGATTGTAAACAGGTCATTGTATACCAGAATTCCCGTCTTCACCGTGCCATTGAAGGTCAGAGGCGCCGCAAAGGCCACCTGCGCCCCTGTGGATTTCAGCTCCACGGTATGCAGGAGATTTATGTAAGGACTCATTCCGAGGTAGGAGTCGCGGGAGCGCAGGTCTGTCGAAAGCACACCTATCTCCCTGAAGGAGAAATCCCTGACGGTTTCAAATTCACTGCGGAAAGTCTCGCGCATCCTTGCATCGGCCTTCGACTTGTCCACCTTTATGAGTTCCGAGCCTATTGTCTTGCCGACCACCTTTCCGTCCCTGACTTCCACATTGAGCGTTCCGCATCCGAGATACTTGGCACGGCAGCCGGTGTTAATCAGGGCAATGCTGTCGTTGTGGAAAGTAACTTCGCGATGGTCGTGTGCACAGACCACGAAGTCCACTCCCCTGAGCGTCCTGTAGAGGTCAAGCGCCTCGGCTTCGGGATTGTCGAAAGTCCCCTTTCCGGTGGCGGAATGCATGCTTACTATCACCACATGGGGCTTTTCTTTCGCAATCACCATGTCCACGTCCTGCTGCACCAGAGGCACCAGCCTTTCGAAATGCATCCCGTACCAAAGGCTTTCGTCCATCCACGCCGGATTGTTGGCATTGGTATATCCGAGAACCGCCACTTTGAGCCCTGCGCGCCTGAACACCTTGTAGGTCCGGAAATAGGGCTTGCCGTCGTCATTGCGGATTGCATTGCCGCCAAGCAGGGGAATACCATGCTTCCCGAGCTGCTTTTCGAGCTTGTCATAAACGGCATGTCCCGTCTCTATGTCATGGTTTCCCACGGTGATGACATCGTACTTCATGTACGAAACCAGCCTGGTGAACAGATGCTCGGCGGCATCGGTATCGACATAGTTGTAGTAATATGTCGCATTGTCCCCCTGGAGGCAGTCGCCGGCATCCACCAGCAGCACGTTTTCTTCGCCGGCCGCATTGCGTATGCTGTCTACGTAATAATTGACCGCGAAAAGGCTCTGCCGGGTGCCGCTTCCGGTATAAGTGGAATCGAACCAGTAGCCGTGGACATCATTGGTTGTCAGCAGTTTGAGGGTGTGGATCCCGTCTTTCGGGCCGCATGCCGCAAGCAGCAGCAAAAAACAAAATAAAAATGTATTCTTCTTCATGTGGTGTATACGAACTATACAAAAATACGAAAAGAGAGTTAAATTTGCAACATGACCAAACTATACACAGCAACAGAAATCGACAAAACGGACATCAGACTTGACCTGCAGGGCAAGACTTTCGTGCTTGGCAGCTGCTTTGCAGACGATATTGGGTCGCGCCTGAAGAACGCCGGTTTCGAACTCTGCCTCAATCCTTTCGGAACGCTCTACAATCCGCTATCCATCGCCAATTCCATTTCCAGGCTCGACTACGGGGCGCCTTTCCGGCCGGAGGACTGCGTGCAGATGGGCGCCGGCGCGGGTAAGATATGCTCGTGGTGGCACCACACTTCCTTTGCAAGGGAGAGTGCCGGGGAGTTTCTGAAGAATGCAAACAGTGTCCTTGCGGAAGCCTCCGCCTTCTGGAAAGAAAGCGGCACAGTCATCATCACCCTAGGCACGGCCATGGTATGGAAGCTGAAAAGCAGCGGAGAAGTGGTTTCCAACTGCCTGAAGCGTCCCGCCGCCGAATTCAGCCACGAAATGCTGAGCACCGATGAAGTGAGCGCCGTCATATCCCGTATTATCAGCAGGCATCCCGACAAGCAGTTCATCTTCACGGTCAGCCCCATACGCCATGGCGGCGAAGGCATGCACAGGAACACTCTCAGCAAGTCCACCCTGCAGTTAGGGCTCGACAAAGCCATCTCCGACTGCGGAAGGGCATATTACTTCCCATCCTATGAGATAATGCTCGACGAACTGCGCGATTACCGCTTCTATGCCGACGACCTGGTGCATCCTTCAGTGAAAGCCATAGACATAATACAGGAAAAATTCTTCGACGCCTGCACACTCGAAAGCGACAGGAAAAGCATCGAAGAAAATCTCAGGAAAGCCGCTGCCGCGGCTCACAGGCCAATGGGAAGACGCTAATGGCGGAAGCTTTTCAGCTTTGACGCCAGGCTGCCGTCCACGGCCATCTTCATCATCTTTCGCGAACCTTCGAACTGCTTCAGAAGCTTGTTCACTTCTTCGAGCGAAGTTCCGCTTCCCGCGGCGATGCGGCGGCGCCGGCTGCCGTTGATAGCCTCGGGGTGCTCCCTTTCGTAGAGTGTCATGGAATAATATATGGCCTCTATGCCCTTGAAAGCCGTGTCGTTGTCGATATCCACATCCTTCACGGCCTTGCCCATGCCGGGAATCATTGCAGCGAGATCCTTGATGTCTCCCATCTTGCGCACCTGCTGTATCTGGTTGTAGAAGTCATTCAGATTGTACTGGTTCTTTGCCAGTTTCTTGCGCGTGGCACGCATCTCCTGCTCGTCCACCGCCTCCTGGGCCTTCTCCACGAGGGAAACCACATCGCCCATTCCAAGAATACGGTCGGCGATGCGTTCGGGGTAGAAGATTTCGAGGGCTTCCATCTTTTCGCCCGTAGAGACGAACTTGATGGGTTTGCCGGTGACGGCCTTGATGGATAGGGCGGCACCTCCGCGGGTGTCGCCGTCCAGCTTCGTCATCACGACACCGTCGTAGTCTATGGCCTCATTGAAGGCAAGCGCCGACGCCACAGCGTCCTGTCCGGTCATGGCATCCACCACGAAGAGGCTTTCCGTAGGCTTGACAGCAGCATCGAGGGCCCTGATTTCGTCCATCAGCTCCTGGTCGACGCTCAGACGTCCGGCGGTATCGACTATTACCGTGGTATATCCCTGCTGGCCCGCCTGGGAGATGGCTGCCTTGGCAACCTTCACCGGATCTTTCTCCCCTTCGAGGGTGAATACCGGCACGCCTATCTGTTCGGCAAGGGTTTTCAGCTGTTCGATTGCAGCAGGCCTGAAAGTATCGCAGGCCGCAAGCATCACCTTGACTCCCTTCTTCTTCAGGTACAGCGCAAGCTTGCCGCAGAAAGTGGTTTTACCGGAACCGTTCAGGCCGGCGACCATCACAATGCCCGGATGGCCTTTGTAATTGATGTCGCGGGCCTCGCTCCCCATGAATTCGGCGAGCTCGTCGTGAACTATCTTCACCATCATCTGCTGGGGCTTCACCGCGGTGAGCACGTTGGCGCCGATGGCTTTTTCCTTCACATTGTCGCAGAACTCCTTGGCAACCTTGTAACTGACATCGGCATCGAGCAGCGCACGGCGCACGTCCTTGAGCGTTTCCGCAACGTTTATTTCACTGATTTTCCCCTCTCCCTTCAGGAGTTTGAAGGATTTTTCCAGTCTTTCTGATAAATTTTCGAACATAATTGGTACAAAATTAAAGAAAAATTGCGAATCTCGCGAGATTAACACATAAAATAAACACTAATGAAAAAACATTTGACCAAAATGATGGACCTGATTATCCGAACAGGCTCCCGGGCGAAGAAATCGTCCCAGACGGAAATGGATGTGAAAATTGCAAAAGGATTGATGGACTGGATAAGCGCCAAGGCTTTCTGCAGGGGCAGTGACAGCCTGAACGATGTGGCCGATTCCATCGGAGTTTCCGCTGCGGCGCTGTCGTATTACTGCAATCACGTTCTCGGGACGCACTTTGCCACATTCCGCAAAATTCTCAGGCTTAAGGAAGCGAAAGAACTTATAAAGGCCAACCCCTACGCTTCGCTCGTCAGCGTCGCATACAGCGTAGGCATATACGACAAATGCAATTTCCGCCGCCAGTTCCACGAAGAGTACGGACTGCCGCCCAGCGAATGGCGGCGGAGATGCCGGAAACTCTATGAACTGAAAGTTTAGCGGTACAAACAAAAAGTCCCGGCGCCTGTTTGTGCCGGGACTGAAAGTATAGCCAGTGAATAGAATACGGTTAAATCTACTGCTTATGAATTTTTGTATACCTTATTTATTTCATCAAGGCTTATATCCAAAAGGCGTGCCTTTTTTATAAAATTAGGCAATTCTTCGTTCAAAAACTTTTCCCTTTCCTCTTTCACTATGTTTTCCGCGGCATCCTCGCACACGAAATAACCTATTCCGCGTTTGTTGTAGAGCACTCCCCTGTCGGTCAGGATATCGTATGTGCGGGCCACGGTATTGGGATTGACTCCTATCTCGGCGCCATATTCCCTCACCGAAGGAATCCTGTCCTCCGCCTTCAGCTCTCCGCGGAGAACACGGTCGCAGATCACGTCCGCAATCTGAAGATAAATAGGCCTGTTAGCGTCAAATTCCATGGCTTAATGCTTTAAAGTTTTAACCCTGAAGTAGATACCAAGATCCAGAAGGGCGAATTCAACAAGATAGATAATGAACAATACTGCATTGACGGTGCGCATGAGCGAATCCTCGTTGATGTCCCCGGGTTCAAAATTGAAATCGAATCCGTTCGCCACGAAAATGCCGGAAACCACGGTAATCAGAAGTCCTATGCCAAAGGCGCTGAGTATGGTATAGACCGTCTTGTTCTTGCGGAAGAAAATTGCACCGAGCGTGAAGAAAAGTATGTTGCTGCACCAGCTGAGATAAAGCGCATACGGGCCGCTGAAGGCAAGGCGGACATTGTCGCTGTGAATCTCGTCCAGTATGGAGCCGAGTCTGTCAAAAACTGTTGCAAGCACCGGACCGCCGTAGGACGAACCGAATATCAGCGACATCAGGTAGTCGGAACCTATCAGGACTGCGCAGAACACTATGGGCAGGGCCACGCAGGTCACCAGCAGTATGGAGAAGAATTTCTCGAAACGGGATGCCGGCAGAAGCAGCCAGTTGCTCCCGGGGCGTTTGTCGGTAACCCTGCCGTAGATCTGGACGGGCAGGAAAACCACCGCCAGAATGAATGCCAGGATATAGGCAGCCCCCAGCGCTCCGGCCGGAAGCACTCCGAAACCGCTATGGAATACAAGATGCACAAGCTGGTAGACAAGGAAAAACCAGACCGGCATGCAGGAAATTACTATGGTGCTCAAGCCGGCGTTCTGCCAGGCATTCAGCAGGTCGTGACGCAAATATTTAGTTCTCATGGCTGAAAATTCCTTTAATTATGTCTTTGTGCTTGTGTACCGTATTGAACAGGGCCTCGATGTTTACCTTGCTGTCTTCGCCCGTGGAGTTGGGATAAACCTGGATGAAGCCGCCTGGCACCTGCTCGGAGTAGAGGCTGTCGGGATTGAGGGTGGTGCCGTAATCGAAGAAGAGCCTGTCGGTTATCTCCTGCACCGAGGCGTTCAGCAGCACGTCCCTCCTGTCGAGTATGATGATGGGATCGATGATGTTTTCGAGGTCCTTGACCTGATGCGTGGAGATTACGATGGTGGAATCCTCCCTGGTATAACTCATCAGGGCCTTGCGGAACTGGGCCTTGGAAGGGATGTCGAGCCCGTTGGTGGGTTCGTCGAGATAGAGATACTTGGTGGAGCAGGCAAGGGCGAAGGAAATCCAGGTCTTCTTGAGCTGGCCCGCCGACATGGCATTCATCTTCTTCCCTGGATCCATCTCGAAGATTCCCATTATCTCCATGAACTTTTCAATGGAGAAATCCGGCCAGAACAGGCCGTTGCTCCTCGCGAATACCTCAGCCTTCGCGTTTTCGGCGGAAACCTCGTCGGGAAGATAGAACTGCGATTCGAGGAATTTGACATCGCGCCTGTAGGGCGTGAATCCGTCAACCTCGATACTGCCTTTCTGAACCTGCTTCAGGCCGCAGAGAAGAGTCAGCAGCGTGGTCTTCCCCACCCCGTTCTCGCCAAGCAGGCCATAGATTTTTCCCTCCTGCAGACTGAGGGAAATCTTCTCCAGGCACGGGACGCTCCCATAACTGAAATCGATATTGTCTACTTTTATCATAGTGTATTAGTTTAATAGTACACTGCAAAGATAGACAATAATCCTTATAATGCAAATAATTTTGAATTATTTTTTGAAAATTTTCTGAATGATGAGAGCGACAGCCCCGTCACCGGTAACATTGCAGGCAGTTCCGAAACTGTCCATGGCAATGTAAAGGGCTATCATAAGCGCCTGCTGCTCAGCGTCGAAGCCAAGTATGGAAGAGAGCGGCGCAAGGGATGCCATGATTGCTCCCCCGGGCACTCCGGGAGCTGCTACCATCATTATTCCGAGCATGAGTACAAACTCAATGAATTTGCCGAATTCCACGGGTATTCCGGACATCAGGCAGACTGCGATTGCACAGCAGGTTATCTTCATTGCGCTGCCCGGCATGTGAATGGTAGCGCAGAGAGGCACGGTAAAGTCCGCTATGTCCTCCTTGACGCCGTTTACCTTGCATCTCTCTACGGTAACGGGAATGGTTGCGGCGGAACTCGAGGTTCCAAGGGCGGTGAAATACGCCGGAAGCATGTTCCAAAGCAGCTTGAGAGGCCGTCTGTGTGTAATCAGGCCCGCCACCACGAACTCATATAACAGTACAAGTAAATGCAGCACGAAGATTACAAGGATTATCAGGGCGAATACCTTGAGGACGCTGAAAACCTGCCCCGTGGCCGCCATTCCGAGGAATACTCCGAATATATATAAAGGAAGAAGCGGAATAATCAGATTCGAAATCACCCTTGTAATGAAGAGCCTGAACTCTTCGAAGAACGACTTCATGACCGGCATTTTGTTGTTGGCTATGCATAGCCCCATGGCGAAGGAAAACACCAGGGCGGCCATTACGTCGAACATGGCGGGAATGGAAATGCGGAAATATGGTTCCAGGGCGACGGCCTCCGCAATATCGTCGGCTGTGCCCACCCTGGAGATGATTCCTGGGAACATGGCACTTCCCACCCCATATCCGAACAGCGCCACCACCACCGTGTCGAGATACGCTATCGCCACTGTCACGAGAAGCATCTTCCCCGCGCCTTTTCCAAGGTCGCCAATCGCAGCAGTCACAAGGCCTACGATGATAAGCGGGATCATGAATCCCAGCAGCTGCGAGAATATTTCGTTGAATGTGACGAAGATTCTTGAGAACCAGTCAGGGACAAAAAGCCCGAGTGCGACGCCAAGGGCAATGGCAATCAACACTCGGGGAAGCAGTCCTGACCGTTTTCTCTTCATCGGAGAGAAAATTTATTCTTCCGCCGGCTTCATGGTCGTGTAGACGTTCGTCACGTCTTCGTCGTCCTCAAGCAGGCCGATGAGTTTTTCAAGCGTGGAACGCTGTTCGGGAGTCACTTCCTTGAGTTCCACGTTGGGAATCTGCTCGAAGCCTCCGGAGATAAGTTCGTAGCCGTTCTCTTCAATGAACTTCTGGATGGCGCCGTAGGAACTGTAATCACCGTAAATCACCACTTCCTTGCTTTCGTTGTCATCCTTGTCTACAACTATCTCTTCAAAGACCTCCTCCGCGCCGTAGTCGATAAGCTCGAGCTCGAGTTCGTCAAGGTCCAGTCCTTCGCTTTCCTTGATGCGGAAAACGCATTTGTGGTCGAACATGAAGGCTACGCTGCCGCTGGTGCCGAGCGATCCGCCGCACTTGTTGAAGTAGCTGCGAACGTTCGCAACGGTGCGGGTATTGTTGTCCGTGGCAGTCTCCACGAGATATGCGATGCCGAAGGGACCATAGCCTTCATAGATGACTTCCTTGAAGTCGCCCTGCTTGCTCTCGGTGGCCTTCTTGATTGCACGCTCGATATTCTCCTTGGGCATCTGCTCCGAACGGGCTTCGGCCATAAGGGCGCGCAGACGGGGGTTGCCGGTCACATCGGGGCCTCCCTGCTTGACTGCAATGGTGATTTCCTTTCCGAGTTTGGTGAAGGTGCGGGCCATGTGACCCCAGCGCTTCATCTTGCGTTCTTTGCGGAATTCAAATGCACGTCCCATGTTTTACTCCTCCACTGCTGAGATGTAACGGTCGATGTCGTATGCCTCTATGCTCTGGGGATACTTGTCCTTGACGGTCTTGTAGCATTCGAGGGCGGCAGCCTTTTCACCGAGCTGCTCGAGGGCGAGGCCTTCCTTCACGAGATATGCGGCGGCATAGCTGTTGTCAGCCTTGCCCGCAGCCTTCTTGAATGCAGCGGCGGCTTCCTTGTAATCACCGAGTCCGACATAGGCGTCGCCGATATTGGAGAGGGCGCGTGCGGCGAGGATGGGTTCCTTGCCTTTGTATTTCTTGAGATAGGAGATGGCTTCTTCGTAGTTGCCGAGCTGGAGCTCGCAGACACCGGCATAGAAATAAACCGCCTTGCCCGACTTGGTTCCGTAAGTGTCGATGATTTCGGCAAAACCGAGAACGTTGCCGTCGCCATTCAGGGCAAGTTCATATTCCCCGTTGCGGAAATTGTTCTCCGCAGGGAAGGTCTGCTCCTGGGCCTCGTCGCACTTGGGCTGGTACACATACCTCTGGTATGCGATGACGCCGAGCCATACTACGATGATCGCAATGATAACGCCCCAAAGAATCTTCTTGTAATTGTTGTAAAACTGTTCGAACTTGGAAACATTGTTTTCCACCTGCTCCTGACGAACTTCTTCCTTGTTTTTGCTTGTAGTAGCCATATCTGTTTTAACTTATATTTTCGTAATAGCTTGCAAAAATATAAAAATTCGCGCAGAATTACAATAGCTTTATTCAACACCATTGTTCTTGGCAGATAATTGCTGATGTGCAGGACGGAGAAGGTCGAGGACGACTTTTACGGGGTTAAAGGTTTCTACGGGGACTTCGACGAAAAGTGTGTTCCAGTCGCTCATTGAACCGTTCCAGAGACCAGGCAGCTCAAGTGCACGGAGCGGCCGTCCCTGATAACTCTTGGAAGAGATGAACCCTGCATCGGAATCGACATAATCCGGCAGCCTGAACTTCTTTCCACTGTAGTCGTAAAGGCAGCATACCAAATCCACAGGATTGAAATGAGTGGCGGACTTCAAGGCCGCAACCGCCGCGGGATCGTCGGGATTTATCTGCACGCTTTCAAGTATCTGCAACGAAGTGCTGCCGTCCCTGCCCCTGATTATGAAAGGTCCTCCCCCAGACTCGCCGAGATTCTTCACCATTCCGCAGACGCGCACCGGACGGTTGAGCTTTCCGCGCACCTGCGTCACAAGTTCAGCTCCGTCCGCCTCGGGAAGCTCCACGCACAGTACATCGCGGAGGAAAGGAACTATCTCCTCCCTGCAGAGGGCTTCTGCATTGTCCGGCCCTGCATCCAGGCGGCGGAGATACCCGAATATGGTATCGCGCAACTCCAGCGCCCTTCCCATCAGCACCTGCTTGTATTCCGCGGTCAGCGGAAGATAATTCTCCACGGCGACATTGTCGATATTCTTCACGGAAACAAGTTCCTGTTCCACTTCATTCAGGTTATAGATCAGCGCACCATGCCCTGCAGGCCTGCGGAGCACCGAACCGTCGTCACAGAGGAAAGGCTCGTTGTCGGGCGTCACGGCTATTGTGTCGGTTTCCTTCGACTGACAGGTAAACTTTACATTGTATTTTACCCCGTAGCGCTGTTCGTACACGGGAAGCACCTCCGCAAGCGCATCTTCGAAAAGCTCCCTGTGCTCGGGAGAAATGGTGAACACCAGATTAACGCTCCCGTCGTCATTGCGCATATATCGCTGTCCCTCGACAAGATGCTCTGCAAGCGCCGTACGCACTTCGTCCGGATAACGGTGGAACTTGAGCACGCCCTTGGGCTTGCTGCCATATCCCAGCCCGGGTTCTTTCAGAAGGGCCTCCGCAGTACGGATGCAATCGGCATCGGATGCGGCCGAAGGTTTCCCGAAAACGGACTCGTCGTAAAATGCGAAACTTTCAATATTCCCTGTCAGCCTGCGCACGGCATCATTCGGGCTTTCAAGGCCGACAAAGATATCCTTGAACATGCGCGAGGCCGCTCCCGAAGCGGGCACGAACTTCACTTTGCCCTTTACCTCAGCCTTTCCGAGCGCATCCAGGCACTCCCGCTTCCTCTTTTCATCCAGCACCTCTATGCCCCTTCCGGGCGTAGCGGGCGCCACGATATCCATCCAGGGAAAACCTTCCCTGAAATATTTCATCTGTTCCTGTTCGGTCATATAGTTTTGTGTTATGGTGTTCTAAATGTAGAATTCCCTGCGATAGCGATACATGCGCCTGAGTTCATCGAAGCCGCCCGGATTGACGCGGAAAAGGAAATCATCGGTAAAAACCGGATAATTGTACTGTATCATGGATGCTATCTGCCCCTGGGTGAGACCGGAAATATCGAGACGCACCGCTTCCAGTTCCTTTACTTCCGCCGGCGGGAAAAAGTCGTACAGAGGCTCTATCTTGAAGAATCTCGCCACCGAGCGCACTACAGCCGAAGTCGCCCTCTGCTTGCCCTGGTAGGAATATCCCGCAATGTGCGGAGTGGCAATGGTGGCCTTCTCCAGAAGAGTCAGGTTGATGTCCGGCTCGTTGTTCCAGTTGTCGATGATGATGGGGCCCAAACGCGGTGCGGCATCTATAAGGGCGTCATCCACCACAATCTCCCCCCTGGAAGTATTTATGAAAAAGGCGCCGAACTTCATCTTCGCGAAAAAGTCCGCGTCCGCCATCCCCCTCGTACTTTCGTTCAGGGGGACATGCATGGTAACCACATCCGAATTCCCGAGAAGATAATCCAGGCTCACGAACTGCGCGGCCCCTTCAGCTTCGGCCCTCGGCGGGTCGCAAAGCAGCACCTTGAGGCCGAGCTGCCTCGCCACGTTCTCCACGCGGGACCCCACCTGCCCCACGCCCACTATCCCCATCGTGGCGCCCGCAAGAGGGATGCGTTCCCTGCTCGCAGCACCGTAGAGGGCGGAAAAGACATAGTTCATCACTCCGCCGGAATTGCATCCGGGGGCATTCTGCACATAGATGCCGGCATCCATGCAATACTGCCGGTCGATATGGTCGGTTCCTATGGTTGCGGTTGCTATCAGCTTGACCGGAGTGCCTTCGAGAAGGGAGCGGTTGCATTTTGTGTTGTGGAGCACCACGAGGGCGTCGGCATCGGCAAGATCGGCGTTGCAGATACTCTGGCCTTCCAGATATTCTATGTCGGCATAAGGCTCCAGGATTCCTTTGATGAAGGGAATTGCCCTGTCGATAACTATCTTCATCTCAGTATCAGCTGTTTAACTGCAGGGCCTTCCTCCCCTTTGGTGATGAAAAGTTCATCTCCGGCGAGAATTTCATTCATCCTCTGGAGTATTCCGTCCCTGTTCAACATCAGCTGGTTGCATATAACCGACGAAGACAGGGTGATATAGAGTTTTCCGTCGCGGAAATAACGCTTTATCGTATAATTTCCCGCCCCTGACGCTTCATTCCACGCGGCGAAGATGCGGTGGGAATTGTGAGTGGCCGAGACATGCGACTCGCATATCATCTGTTTGAAGACTTCGGCGAGGGGCTGGGCGTTCTTCCTGGCGATACGGTTGCTACTCATTGCGGGTGAATGCGCCTCCCTTCGCTTCATAGTATGTGCGTTCCGTAGTGAGACTGTCCACTATTCCGCTGAGCCTCACCTTGTTGCTGTCCGACAGGAATATCTGTCCGAAATCATTCCCCGCCACCATTGCAAGCAGGTTCTGCACGCGCCCCATGTCGAGCTTGTCGAAAAGGTCGTCCAGCAGGAGTATGGGCGCATAGCCGTAGCGGCCCTTCATCAGGCTGTACTGGGCGAATTTCAATGCCACGAGGAAGGATTTCTGCTGGCCCTGGGATCCGCATTTGCGTATGGGATATCCGTCCATTTCGAAGATGAAATCGTCGCGGTGCACGCCCGCACCGGTGAACTTCAGTATCGAATCTTTCTCCCTCCTCTCGCGGAGCAGTTTTTCCAGAGGAGCCTTGTCGAGATCGGAACGGTAGCTCACCGACACGTTCTCGCGCCCTCCCGAAATTCGGGAATAGAAGCTCTGCACAAGCGGGGAAAGGTCTTCCGCCATCGCCCTGCGCATCTCATAGACCGGCTGCGCGTTGGAAGCCATGCCCTCCTCCACCACATCCAGCAGCTCCGCATCCGTGCATCCGTCCTTGAGCAGGCGGTTGCGCTGCAGAAGCAGCCTGGTATAGTTCTGGACGGCATTCAGGTACTCCGCACTCATCTGCGACAGCAGGGCGTTGCTGAACCGGCGCCTCTCGTCCCCGCTTTCGCTCACCATCACCACGTCCGAAGGCGACACCATCACCACCGGAACGAGCCCTATGTGGTCTGCGAGCCGCGGATACGGCTTGTCGTCGCGCCGTAGCTTCTTTCCCGAGGAATCCACCTGTATGCTGATGCGGGTATCCGGCCCCGAAGGCATTTCGTAGAGTCCGGAAAGTGCGAAACTGCTGCAACCGTGGCGGAAATTGAACTTGTCGGACGATGCAAAGGCGCTCTTTGTCATTGAAAGATACCAGATTGCATCCAGAAGGTTGGTCTTTCCCTCCCCGTTTCCGCCGGAAATGCAGTTCAGGTTGGGACAGAACTCCAGTTCCTGCAACTCGATGTTGCGGAAGTCCTGTACCACTATTTTCCTGATGTCCATTGTCCCACAAAAGTAAAAAATAATGACTATATTTGCAAGATTAAAGGTTGTACTGAAACACCACTTGACTATGAGTATACAACAGGAAAAGATTCAGGCGCTGGTGGAGCGCAGGGCGAAGGCCAGGCTGGGAGGAGGCGAAAAACGCATCGATGCCCAGCACGAAAAAGGCAAGCTTACCGCTAGGGAGCGCCTTGCGCTGCTGCTCGACGAAGGAAGTTTCGAAGAGTTCGACATGTTCGTCCAGCACCGCTGCACCAACTTCG
The DNA here is from genome assembly GCA_905235675.1 of uncultured Bacteroidales bacterium. Classification (GTDB taxonomy): domain Bacteria; phylum Bacteroidota; class Bacteroidia; order Bacteroidales; family UBA932; genus Cryptobacteroides. The sequence goes on from CAJONC010000001.1 coordinate 46,947, forward strand.
GAATGGAGAAATCCCACCCTGACGGCGACGGAGTGGTTACCGGACAGGGAACCGTCGGAGGCCGCCAGGTTTTCGTATATGCACAGGACTTCACCGTCAGCGGAGGATCGCTCAGCAAGACCATGAGCGAGAAGATCTGCAAGGTCATGGACATGGCAATGCGCGCCGGAGCTCCGGTAATAGGGCTCAACGACTCGGGGGGCGCCCGCATCCAGGAAGGTATCGACGCCCTCGCAGGTTACGGCGAGATTTTCGAACGCAACATCCTCGCCAGCGGCGTGGTTCCCCAGATTTCGGGCATATTCGGCCCGTGCGCAGGCGGTGCGGTCTACTCCCCCGCCCTCACCGACTTCACCCTGATGGTGAAAAACACTTCCTACATGTTCCTAACCGGCCCTGCCGTAGTGAAGAGCGTGACAGGGGAAGATGTCGACCAGGAGAGCCTGGGCGGAGCGAGCGTGCATGCCTCCAAGAGCGGCGTTGCCGATTTTGCGGCTGAAGACGAGCAGGACGGCATCGATACCATCAAACGCCTGCTGGGCTATATCCCCCAGAACAATTTGGAGACTGCTCCCGTGCGTCCCACGGCAGACCCCGTCAACAGGATGTCGGATCTCCTGAACGAAATAATCCCCGACAATCCCAACAAGGCCTACGACATGTACGAGGTCATCGCCTCCATAGTGGACGACGGCGACTTCTTCGAGGTTCACAGGGAATTCGCGAAGAACATAATAGTGGGATTCGCGCATTTCGGCGGGCGCAGCGTGGGAATCGTTGCCAACCAGCCCAAGGTGCTTGCCGGAGTGCTGGATATCAACGCCTCCCGCAAGGCGGCCCGTTTCGTGCGCTTCTGCGACGCATTCAACATTCCTCTCGTCACCCTCGTGGACGTTCCCGGATTCCTTCCCGGCACACAGCAGGAGTACGGTGCGGTCATCACCAACGGAGCCAAGCTGCTCTACGCTTACGGCGAAGCCACCGTGCCCAAGGTTACGGTCACCCTCCGCAAGGCTTACGGCGGAGCGCACATAGTGATGAGCTGCAAGCAGCTCCGTGGCGACATCAACTACGCCTGGCCCACCGCCCAGATTGCGGTGATGGGTGCGGACGGAGCAGTGAACGTGCTGTATGGCAAGGAGATAAAGGCGGAGACCGACCCTGCGAAACAGGCGGAAGTGCGTGCAGCGAAGAAAGAAGAATACGAAGAGCTCTTCAACAATCCCTACCAGGCCGCCCAGAAGGGTTATATCGAAGATGTGATCGAGCCGCGAAACACCCGTTTCCGCGTTATCCGCGCACTCGAAAGCCTGCAGGGAAAGCGCCAGGAACTTCCTGCGAAGAAACACGATAATCTGCCTCTGTGATGATGACTGTCCTTGACATGACCGCAGGCGCACAGCGTATGGCGGAGACCGACCCCCACGGCTGGACACTGTCCCTGATTGCCGTCACCGTGGTGTTCTCGGCCCTGCTTGTGCTGTTCTGCGTATATACCCTTATAGGTAAGCTTTCGCAGCCCAAGGCCCCGAAGGCGCCCAAGGCGAAAAAGTCTTCCGGAAGCACTCCGGACGGCGAAGTGGCCGCAGCAATCGCAATGGCCCTCGAAGCGGAACTTGGCGGAGAGCTCAACGCTGCCATCGCCCTGGCCCTGCACCTGCATCTCAGCAATGCCGTGCACGACACCGAGCCCGGCATCATAACCATAGCACCCCGCGAAAGCGCGTGGGGCAATCCATCCCTTAATTTCAGAAAAAGTCCCAGGAAATGAGTGAATATAAATTCAAAATCAACGGTAAGGATTTCAACGTTACCGTAAATTCAGTAGAAGGCAAGAATGCGTCCGTCACAGTGAACGGAGTGGATTATAACGTGGATATCGAATCAAGGTCTGAAGGGAGTCTCTCCTCTTCAGCCGCGAGTCCGGTTGCAGCGCAGCAAAGTGCAGCTCCAAAGCCTGCCGCAAGCGAGACGGTTTCCGGAGCAAGCCCCGCTGCTGCGGGCACAGGTGCCGGAAAGAAAATCACCTCTCCCCTTCCGGGCGTAATCATCGACGTCTGCGTCAAGGAAGGCCAGGCCGTGAAGCGCGGCCAGAAAATTGCGGTGATTGAAGCCATGAAGATGGAGAACGACATCCTCGCGGAATCCGACGGAACCGTTACCGCCATCTATGTAAAGAAGACTGATTCGGTGCTTGAAGGAGCCGACATTGCCAGCATTGCATAAGGATGAATGATGTGATACAGAGCCTCCAGCAATTCTGGAGCTTTACCGGCTTTGCGAACTTCACCTGGCAGCATCTGGCGATGATTTGCATAGGCCTGGTGTTTGTCTATCTCGGAATCAAGAAGCACTGGGAGCCGCTTCTGCTCGTTCCCATAGGCTTCGGTATGATTATAGGCAACATCCCCCTTCCCGAAGGGATGCAGGTCAGCATCTACGAAGAAGGTTCGGTGCTCAACATACTTTACCAGGGTGTGCGCAGGGGTTGGTATCCCCCTCTCATCTTCCTCGGGATCGGAGCCATGACCGACTTCAGCGCCCTTATCTCCCAGCCGAGGCTGGTGCTCATAGGCGCCGCGGCACAGATGGGCATCTTCGGCGCTTACCTGCTCGCCCTCGCACTCGGATTCACACCCAATGAGGCCGGTGCAATCGGCATAATAGGCGGTGCAGACGGCCCTACCGCCATCTTCCTCAGCGGCAAGCTCGCGCCGGAACTTATGGGCGCGATTGCGGTATCTGCGTATTCGTATATGGCGCTGGTGCCTGTAATACAGAAGCCGATAATGCTGCTGATGACCACAAAGAAGGAGCGCCTTATCCGTATGAAGAAGCCCCGCGAAGTGAGTCAGAAAGAGAAAATTATCTTCCCTATCGTGGGATTCATCTGCACCGCGTTCATAGTTCCTTCAGGACTGCCTCTGCTCGGCATGCTATTCTTCGGCAACCTGCTGAAGGAATCCGGCGTAACCCGTCGCCTTGCCGAAACCGCCCGCGGACCTCTAATCGACGTAGTCACCACCCTGATAGGCCTTACAGTAGGAGCCTCAACCCAGGCGGATGTGTTCCTGAACTCCCGTTCGGTTAAGATTTTCCTGCTCGGCCTGGTGTCCTTCGTGATAGCCACCTTCTGCGGAGTGCTGTTCGTGAAGATTATGAACCTCTTCTGCAAGGAAGGCAACAAGATCAATCCCCTCATCGGCAACGCCGGAGTGTCCGCCGTGCCGGACAGCGCCCGCGTAAGCGAAACCGTCGGCCTCGAAGCGGATCCTTCCAACCACCTGCTGATGCACGCCATGGCCCCGAACGTGGCCGGTGTCATCGGCTCGGCAGTCGCGGCCGGTATTCTCCTCGGATTCCTGGGATAAAGATTGTTTTACTTCAGCACGCCGCAGGTCTCTGCGATTTAGGTGGGACCTACAGCGGAAAACCCAGAAAAGTGCTGTAGGTCCTTGCGATTCAATGGGGACCTACAGCGGAAAACCCAGAAAAGCGCCGTAGGTCCCTGCGTTTCAAGGGGGACCTACAGCGGAAATCCCAGAAAAGTGCCGTAGGTCCCTGCGTTTCAATGGGGACCTACAGCGGAAATCCCAGAAAAGTGCCGTAGGTCCATGCGTTTCAGGCGGGACCTACAGCGGAAAACCCAGAAAAGTGTCGTAGGTCTTTGCGTTTCAAGGGGGACCTATAGCGGAAACTCAGGAAAAGTACCGTAGGTCCCTGCGATTTAGGTAGGACCTACTGCGAAAATCCCGGAAAAGTGCTGTAGGTCCTTGCAGCTAACGTAGTGAATTACTTATCCGGCAAATACGGTGCGATCGTCGGAAGCGGTTTCTCCTAACGGCAATTCCATTTTTGAACTCAATACGCTATTATAATATCGACCATAAGGCAGTGGGGCTCCCCTATGACAGAGGGAAGGAACAGGACAAGAAGAAGGGCCCGGAGATTTCCGAGCCCTTTCCGTTTTACTTCAGCACGCCGAGTTCCCTGCCGACCTTGATGAAGGCGGCGATGGCCTTGTCGAGATGTTCTTTCTCGTGGGCTGCGGAAATCTGGACGCGGATGCGGGCCTGGCCCTTGGGAACGACTGGATAGTAGAATCCCGTGACGAAGATGCCTTCCTCCGCCATGCGTGCGGCGAACTTCTGGCTGAGCGGAGCGTCGTAGAGCATCACGGCGAGGATTGCGCTCTGGGTGGGCTTGCAGTCGAAGCCGGCGGCGAGCATCTTTTCGCGGAAATATCTGACGTTCTCCTGCTGCTTGTCATGCAGATCGTTGCTCTCCTCCAGCATCTTGAAGAGTTCGATACCGGCTCCGCAGATCATAGGAGGAAGGGAATTCGAGAAGAGATAAGGGCGGGAACGCTGGCGCAGCATGTCGATAATCTCCTGACGGCCCGTGGTAAATCCGCCCACGGCTCCTCCGAAGCTCTTTCCAAGGGTTCCGGTGTGGATGTCGATGCGTCCGTAAAGATTGAACTGCTCTGCAACGCCGCGTCCGGTAGGGCCTACTACACCTGCGGAATGGCTTTCGTCCACCATCACGAGGGCGTCGTACTTCTCGGCAAGTTCGCATATCCTGTCCATGGGAGCGACGTTGCCGTCCATGCTGAATACGCCGTCGGTCACTATTATACGGAACCTCTGGGCCTGGGCTTCCTTGAGGCAGTTTTCAAGCTCCTCCATATTTGCGTTGGCATAACGGTAGCGCACGGCCTTGCAGAGGCGCACGCCGTCGATTATGGAAGCATGGTTCAGGGCATCGGAGATGATGGCGTCCTCAGCCGTGAGAAGGGGCTCGAACACTCCCCCGTTGGCATCGAAGCATGCTGCGTAGAGTATGGCGTCGTCGGTATGGAAATATTTTGCGACAGCTTTCTCCAGTTCACGGTGCAGGTCCTGTGCGCCGCAGATGAAGCGTACGGATGACATTCCGTAGCCGCGATCGTCCATGGCTTTCTTGGCCGCTGCAATGAGGCGGGGATTGTTGGAAAGGCCGAGGTAATTGTTTGCGCAGAAATTCAGCGCCTTGCTGCCGTCCTCAAGTATGATTTCAGCGCCCTGGGGCGAGCAGATATTGCGTTCGTGCTTGTAAAGACCGGCTTCTTCGATGGCTTTGAGCTCATCCTGAAGATACTGTTGGAATTTTCCGTACATGATATTTGATTATTGTTTCAGTTCAACTTTACAACAAAAATAGTAAATTTGCATGGATTTAGTGACACTTGAATGAAAAATGTTCTGATTATCGGCTCCACCGGCCAGATAGGTTCTGAGTTGACCATGAAACTCAGGCGTTTGCACCCCGAAGGAAATATAGTGGCAGGTTATATAAAGGGCTTCGAGCCCAAAGGGGAGCTGTTGGAAAGCGGTCCCTCCGCAGAAGTGAATGTCACCGACGCTGCACAGATTGCGGATGCAGTGAAGAAATATGGCATAGACACCATATATAATCTCGCCGCCCTTCTTTCCGCAACGGCGGAGAAGTTCCCCCTCAAGGCGTGGGACATCCAGATGAACGGACTGATAAACATACTTGAGGTCGCCCGCGAAAACGGCTGCGCCGTGTTCACTCCGAGTTCCATAGGGTCCTTCGGCCCCAGCACCCCGCACAAGAACACTCCCCAGGATACGATACAGCGTCCTACGTCCATGTACGGCGTCACCAAGGTGGCGACAGAACTGCTCAGCGACTACTATTTCAACAAATATGGCGTCGACACCCGTTCGGTGCGTTTCCCCGGCCTTATCTCCTATACCACGCTTCCCGGAGGCGGCACCACCGACTACGCGGTCGAGATTTACTACGCCGCCGTCAAGGGAGAAGAATTCGTCTGCCCCATCGCGGCGGGTACGCTGATGGACATGATGTATATGCCCGATGCACTCAAGGCCGCGGTCGATATCATGGAAGCCGACCCTTCCAAACTGGTCCACCGCAACTCCTTCAACATCGCAAGCATGAGTTTCGCACCGGAAGATGTTTTCGCCGCCATCAAGAAGATTATTCCCGATGCCCGCATGCGCTACGATGTGGATCCCGTCCGCCAGGCCATCGCGGATTCCTGGCCGGACAACATGGACGACTCCTGCGCCCGCGCCGAATGGGGCTGGAAGCCAAGCTACGACCTCGACTCAATGTCGGAGGACATGATAAAGCATCTCAAAATAAAACTCGGGGCTTAAGCTCCGAGTTTTTCTTTTGCATAATCGGCAGTAAGTTGGAATGTCTTGCGACGCGAAGACGGGGCATCGTACATTGCATCGTTCATTATCCGTTCGCAGATGGACCGGAGTCCGCGCGCGCCGAGCTTTTCCTTTATTGCCGTGTCGACTATTATGTCCAGCACCTCAGGTTCTATTTCGAGCTTGATGCCGTCGAGTTCGAACATCTTCTCATACTGGCGCAGGATGGCGTTGCGCGGCTCGGTAAGGATGCGCTTGAGAGCCTTGCGGTCGAGATTGTCCAGGCTCATTATTACAGGCAGGCGGCCGATGATTTCGGGAATGAGTCCATACTTGCGCAGGTCCTGGGCCTCTACATACTGAAGCAGCTTGTCATCGTCTATTTTCTGCCTGTCTTCGGAACCGAAACCAATCACCCTGGTATTCATACGCTGAGCGATTATTCGGTCTATTCCCTCGAAGGCCCCGCCGCAGATGAACAGCACGTTCTCGGTATTGAAATGTATGAATTCCTGCTCCGGATGCTTGCGTCCGCCGGCGGGGGGAACGTTCACCACGCTTCCCTCAAGCAGCTTGAGGAGCCCCTGCTGCACACCCTCACCCGACACGTCGCGGGTAATGGAAGGATTGTCGCTCTTGCGGGATATCTTGTCTATCTCGTCTATGAACACTATTCCCATCTCCGCCTCGGCCTGATTGTAATCCGCATCCTGCAGCAGGCGGACCAGCAGGCTCTCCACATCCTCGCCGACATAGCCCGCCTCGGTAAGCACCGTGGCGTCCACTATCGCGAAGGGCACCATCAGCATCTTTGCTATGGTGCGGGCGAGCAGAGTCTTGCCGGTTCCGGTAGGCCCGACAAGCAGTATGTTGCTTTTTTCGAGCTCCACCCCGTCGTCGACAGGATCCACCACATTGTGCAGTATCCTTTTATAATGGTTGTAGACTGCTACCGAAAGCATTTTCTTGGCCCTGTCCTGACCAATCACATACTGGTCGAGATAGGCCTTGATTTCCTTGGGTTTGGGAATTTCAACTTTATTCTGATTCGCCATCACTTCTTGAATTTGCCCAGTATTTTGTCCACCATTCCGTATTCCAGCGCTTCGGAAGCATTCATCCAATAGTCGCGGTCGGCATCGGCGAAAACTTTTTTGAACGGCTGCCCGCTGTGCCCTGAGATGATGTGGCAGAGCTCGTCGCGGGTCTTCTCTATCTCCTTCGCGGCTATGAGTATGTCCGAAGCCTGTCCCTGCGCTCCTCCGAGGGGCTGGTGAATGAGCACGCGGCCGTGGGGAAGAATAGCCCGCTTGCCCTTCGCTCCCGCGCAAAGGAGTATGCTGCCCATGGAGGCGGCCATTCCGGTGCAGATGGTTGCAATGTCGGGCTCCACGAGCTGCATGGTGTCGTAGATTCCGAGGCCGGCCGTGACGCTCCCGCCGGGAGTGTTCAGATAGAGGGAGATGTCGGAATCTCCGTTGTCGGCAGCCTTGGCGAGGAAGAGCAGCTGGGCCTGAACGATATTGGCAACATCATCGTCGATGGGAACTCCGAGGAAGATGATGCGGTCCATGAGCAGGCGGCTGAAAACATCCATCGATGCCACATTCAGCCTGCGCTCCTCGATTACCGTAGGATTGATATAAGCGTCGCTTGCCGAAGAATAACGGTGCAGGGTCATCGACCCCACACCGAATTCCGACTTTGCAAATTTCTCGAAATCAGTCATTTCAATTCAATTCGCGGAATTTTTCCGAAGTAATCTTCTTGGCCTTTACGGTTACCTCTTCCTTGAGCTTGTCGAGCACCTTGGTGTCCTCCACCTGCTCAATCAGACGGTCGAGCTGCTTGCGGTCCTGAAGCATTTCCTGTGCGGCCGAGCTCAGGATCTCGGCGGGAACTTCGCTCATTCCGTACATTGCATACTGGTACCTCACATAATTTACCGCGGCACCTTCGATATCTTTCTGCTCAATCTTGAAATCGTACTGTTTCATGAGGGCGCTGCGGATAAGCTGCCAGCGGAAATCGGCGAGGAAGCCCTCGAAATCCTTCTCAATGTATTCCTTGCTGACCTTGCCTTCATTGGCTTCGAAGAGCCAGCGCTTCATGAAGTCCTCGGGAAGGTCGAACCTGGTCTTCTGCACGAAATAGTCGCGAAGGTCCTTGGTGAACCTCCATTCCGCCTCCTGGGCATATTCGGACTTAAGGCGCTCCGTGAGTTCGCTTTCAATCTCCTCGTCGGTCTTTTCCTCCTTCTGTTCCTCGTAATACTTCTTGAGGTTTCCTATCATCTCGGCCTTGTCTTTCGCGGAAGCGCTGATGGTATATTTGTTCACGATATCCTCCTTGCCGACCTCGACCGTCACTTCGGGATAGGTGGCGATGTCAAACACGAAGCTGAATTCATTTCCGTCCTTCCACTCGACCTCAGGCTGGTTTTCGCTCGTGAGGGGCTCTCCAAGTACCCTGAGCTTGTTCTCATCGATAAAATCCTGCAATCCTTTGGAGATGACTTCATTCACCGATTCGAAAAGAACCTGGTCGCCATAGACCTTGCGGATGATGGAGTCGGGCACGTTCCCCTTGCGGAAGCCCTTGAAGTCCGCAGTACGGCGGAGCTTTGCGAATTTCCTGCGTTCAACCTCCGTGTAATCACCGGGCTCGACGCCGAGGGTGAGTTCGATGTTCAAGTCATCAATCTGTTTTTTCTCTACTTTCATTTCAAAAATCCTATTAATTTGTTTTTTCGTTTCGGGTATTCAATGCGCCCATGATACATCTGGGCGAGATAATTCTTGATTGTGGCCTTCACAATGCCAAGGTCCTTGACGCTGATCTCGGCATCGGTGAACTGACCCTGTTCCAGCTTGCCCGCGACTATGCTTTCCACGAACCTGTCAAATGATTCGGGGGAATAATCGGTCAGTGCACGCGATCCGGCTTCCACGCTGTCGCAAAGCATCAGTATGATCTGCTCCCTGGTGACCGGCTTGCGGCCGGGATAGGTGAAAGGAGCCTTGATTTCGGGGTCTCCCCCTTCGTTCACGAACTTGTTGTAGAAGTATCCGACCTGCCCCGTACCGTGATGGGTGATGATAAAGTCAGTCACCACCGAAGGCAGATGATGCTTCTGCGCAAGTTCCGCTCCGTCGGTTACATGGCGGATAATATCCTGAGCGCTCTGCTGGGGAGTAAGGTCCTGATGGTAGCGTTTTGCTCCGTCCGCCGTCAGCAGGCTCTCGTTCTCCACGAAGCACATGGGATTCTGCATCTTGCCAATGTCGTGATACAGGGCGCCGGCACGCACCAGCTGCACGTTGGCGCCTATCGCCCCTGCAACCGCATCCGCCATGTTCATCACCTGGAGCGAATGCTGGAAGGAACCGGGGGCCTTCTGTTCAAGCTCCTTGAGCAGGGGGTTGGAAGTATCGCAGAGCTCGTCCAGGCGGTACACCGAGACAAGGTTGAAAATGCGTTCGAAAAGATAGGAAAGCGGGTATCCTGCCACGCAGAGCATTGCGGAAAGGAAGAGGGATACGCCCATGCGCAGTATGTTCCCTCCTGCAAGGTCGATTGCATAGCATCCGAGATATACCGCAAACAATGCGGCGAATGTAATGAACGCATTCAGGAACTGCCTCCATCCCTTGCTGAAGTTCGGGAAGGTAACTATGGAAACTATCCCTCCGGTAAGGAACATCAGGTAAAGCGCGCGTCCGCTGTCGGCAAAGAGCATCAGCGGCAGCAGCGAGATTGCATACACGCACACCACGAGCCTGTTGTCGAAGAATGCCTCAAGCAAAAGCGCGGAAAGCACGAAAGGCACCATGCAGACGATTTCCGGCCTGTTCAGCGGAAGAAGTATGGCCGTCAGGGTGGTAACGGTAAAAATCAGCAGCAGATAGAGGTACTTGCCCCAGTTTCCGAAGATGGAGTTGTTGAAGGCAGCAATGGCAAAGAAAAGCAGCGTAACGAGTACCAGGGCGAGGATTGCATTTCCCGTCCAGAAAAGGAATCCCGAACTTCCGGTGCCCATGTCCCTGGCATACTCTTTTTCGTAGGAATCCAGAATCTGGGCTATCTCGGCCGTGACTATCTCGTCTTTTTCGACTATCAGCTGTCCTGAACTCACATATCCCGCAGTAGGAGAAATCCTTACCGTGGATTCCGCCTTGACGAGTTCGGTGGTCTGGCGGTCGTAACTGAGGTTGGGCACCAGGAGTTCCGCCACGGAGTTCGCCCTGAGCAGGGAGTCGATATTGTATGACGGATACCGGCCCGCAAGCTCATTCGTGAAAGTGCTCCGGGCCTCGGCGAGGCGGTAGATTTCCACCGCGGGGCAAGATGAAGCCCTTTTGCTGCGCTGTACGTAAACTATCTCGGCAACCCCTGTCGAACCTTCGGGGACGACTATTCCCTCGTCGCCGACAATTCCCTTGTCGTATATGTCCCTCATGCAGGACACTATGTCCTGGCGCAGGAAGGAAAATCTGCCGAGTTCGAGCTGAGATGCATTCTGAAGATTCCTGTTTACGACATCGTCGAGGAACCGGTAATAAGGAATGACGTAATAATCCGACTGCCTGCGTTCCTCAAGTATCTGGTCTTCGGTCTTGAGTATTGGAAAGTCGAAGGGCGCGATCAGGGTTTCATACTTCCACGGCGACCCTTTGCGATAATCGTAATTCAGCTTGGGGCTGCGCGGCAGAAGGCACAGCACCATTACGAAGATCACGAACAGCGGGAGGAACTTTTTCATCGGGAAGCTTTATGCGTCGATATTGGCGTAATGGGCGTTCTCCTCGATGAACTGCCTGCGCGGCGGGACGTCGTCACCCATCAGCATACTGAAGGTGCGCTCTGCCTGGGCGGCGTTCTCGATGGTGATCTGGCGAAGGCGCCTGCGATCGGGATCCATGGTGGTCTCCCAAAGCTGCTGGTCGCTCATTTCACCAAGGCCTTTGTAACGCTGCACGGTGTAACCCTTGTCGCTGCCCTTACCTAGCCTGAGCGCCGCATCTTCGCGCTGCTCCTCGGTCCAGCAGTAAACTTCCTCCTTGCCCTTGCTCACCTTGTAAAGGGGAGGTGTGGCGAGATAGACATATCCGTTCTTGATAAGGTCGAACATGTAGCGGAAGAAGAAGGTAAGGATGAGGCAGGCGATATGGCTGCCGTCCACATCGGCATCGGTCATGATGACAACCTTGTGGTAGCGGAGGCGGCTGAGGTCCATGTGCTTCTCGCCGGTTTCGTCTTCCTGGGCTACACGTACTCCGAGGGCGGTGTAGATGTTCTGGATTTCCTGGCTCTCGAAGGCGCGTCCGTCAGTGGCTTTCTCCACGTTGAGGATTTTTCCGCGGAGGGGAAGGATGGCCTGGTAGCGGCGGTCTCGGCCCTGCTTGGCAGTTCCGCCTGCGGAGTCTCCCTCGACGAGGAAGAGCTCGCATTTTTCAGGATCGTTCTCGGAGCAGTCGGCGAGCTTTCCGGGCAGGCCGGCTCCGGTCATCACGGTCTTGCGCTGCACCATTTCACGGGCCTTGCGGGCGGCGTTTCGGGCGGTTGCGGCAAGCACTATCTTGTCTATGATGGTCTTGGCGAGCTTGGGATTCTCCTCCAGGAAGATGTCCATTGCGGCGGAAGTGGCCTGCGAGACTGCGGAGGTAACTTCGGTGTTGCCGAGCTTGGTCTTGGTCTGGCCTTCGAACTGGGGTTCAGCGACCTTCACGGAAATCACTGCGGTAAGACCTTCGCGGAAGTCCTCGGGAGCGAGCTCGACCTTGGCCTTCTCGAGCAGCTTGTTCTTGTCGGCGTAGTTCTTGAGCGCACGGCTGAGGCCCATCTTGAAACCCTGGAGGTGGGTACCGCCTTCTATGGTGTTGATATTGTTGACGTAGGAATAAATCTTCTCGGTGTAGCCCGTGTTGTACTGGAGGGCGATGTCGATGGGGATTATCTTGTCGGAAGAGACGCAGACCGGCTCGGGGATGAGTTTCTGGGCACCGGCGTCGAGATAGTCGATGAACTCGCGGAGCCCCTGTTCGGAATAGAACACTTCGCTCTTGTAGACCTTGTTGCCCGTAGCCTTGCTCTCTCCGTCCTCGCCCACTACGAATTCGTCCACGAGGGTGCGCTTGTCGGTGAGGCTGATGCGTATTCCCTTGTTCAGGAATGCAAGTTCGCGCAGGCGCGCCGCAAGGGTTTCATATTTGTAAACCGTGGTCTGGACGAAGATGGTGGCGTCGGGATGGAAGGTGATGATGGTTCCATGGTCGGATTCGGGGCATTCGCCCGTAACCTCGACGGGAGTGATGGGCTTGCCTTTGGAATACTTCTGGACGAAAACCTTGCCCTCGCGGTGAACCTCGGCGACCAGAAGGTCGGAAAGGGCGTTCACGCAGGAAACACCCACTCCGTGAAGGCCTCCGGAAACCTTGTAGTTGTTCTTGCTGAATTTGCCGCCGGCATGGAGCACTGTCAGCACCACTTCCAGGGCGGAACGGTGTTCCTTAGGGTGCATGCCCGTAGGGATTCCGCGGCCGTTGTCCTGAACGCGTATGGAATTGTCTTCCAGTATCTGTACGTCTATGGTGTCGCAGAAACCTGCCATCGCTTCGTCGATACTGTTGTCGACCACCTCGTACACAAGGTGATGGAGCCCCCTCTCGGAGATGTCTCCGATATACATGGAAGGTCTTTTGCGTACGGCCTCAAGGCCTTCGAGGACCTGTATGCTGCCTGCGGAATACTGTTCTTCGGCCGCCTTTATCTCTTCTTGTTCAATCATATATCGCTAAATTTTCTGTTTTCTGTAAAAAAGGACACAAATTTACTCAAATTATCTCAAATCCAGACTGATGCCGGCAGTGAAATAGATGCCGTTTTCGATATGGAGGGGAGAAAGCGCAATATCCTGGTTCAGTATGTTGCCTATCTTCGCCCATACCCCGAGCATGCTGTCGATCTTGTATTCGGCGTCGACACCCAGGTTCACGAATCCCTTGACGGGATAGTTCAGGGCGTCGCGCGCTGTCTGGGCCTCGCACCAAAGCCCTGCATAAATCCTGGAGTTCCAGTTGCGGCGCACCCTTGCGGAAGCGCAGAGCTGGGGAAGATCCAGGTAATTGTCATTAGGCTCTATGCTGGTGTAGCGGTAGAGGATTTTTGCATCGGCATCCCAGCGACGGCTCTTCCACGCGAGGTCGGCATCGACATACCAGTTGCTGTATTTGTCCTGTGAAATGCCATAGGCCATAAGTCCGCCCTGGGGATAGTAAGTGTACAGGGGTGCATAGGCATAAGCCGCGTATCCCCCATGCACGTCATACTGGAGTTTCCCCAAAAAGTTCCCGCGCATACCGACAGCCGCATTCAGGCGTTCCAGGCCGGGACGCAGATCCGTCGCATAGGAAGGACTGAACCAGTGCTCGGCGAGCTTGAGGTCGGCGTAATCCACTGCGAACTGTCCGCCTTTGGCGAACGCGTACGGCTGCATCGTTCCGTCCAGGAGGTCCGCCCTCACCGTCACGTCGGGGAAAAGCCATTGCAGGTCGCGTGCGGGGCCGAGCCTGACGCCGGCTTCAATCTTCAGCGGGCCGGTTTCTATGAGCGCCTTGGGAGATATGCCCATCACGAATTTGGTACTGTAGACGGCGCTGTAGAAGAATCCCGCCACGTCCGCATCCACCCTTACGTCGAAGGGGAAGTTCCAGATGGGCATGAAGTATCCCGACGCACGTACCGAGGTCTGGTCGAGATAAGTGTCGATCGCATGGCTTACGGACGCGTTGGCGGCAAAGAGCACCTTGGCGTCTATGTCAGTCTTGATTCCTCCTTTGACCGTAAACTGGTGGAAAGTTGAATTTCCGTTGAAATCCCTGTTGAGCAGACCCTTGTAGTCGACACCGTAGTCGAAGGCATAATTGGTGCTGAACACCTTGCCCTCGAGTCCGAAGTTCTCGGAAAAGTCGAAGCCGTTGTAAGGGCTGCGTTCATCCAGGGAGCGGTATCTGCCGAGATAGCCCGAAAGGTCCTGATAGATCAGAAGCGTATGTTTCGCCTTGTGGAGAGGCACATACACGGCCTGCAACTCGGGACGGAAAGAATATCCCGCTCCTCCCCTGAAGAAGAATTTGCCGAAATCGGAGGCCGGTTTCTGGGGGGCGATGCTTATCTCGTAGGGAGAAAACTCGTAGGAGCCCTTGTATGGTGTGGCGATAACGTCGTAATCGACCGATGTGCGGAACGACTTCAGCGAATCGGGAACTTCAATTTCCACCGACTGCTTGCCCTGAAGTCCGAGCTGCGCCTTGTAGTCGTTGGTGACCTGGACCTGGGGATTCAGATTCGGATTCTGCGCAAAGGCGGGCATTCCCGCCGCCATTGCAAGAAAAGTCAGTATTGCTGTATATTTTCTCATAACGATGCAATTCTCTGGTTTACAGTGTCGATAATGTCGTCATTTTCGCCCGAGGGAGCATATCCGTCGCGTATGCTCTCCCATGTGGCCCTGGCCTGTGCGACGTTGCCCTGCTCGCGGAATCCGTCTCCAAGGACTATGTAGCAGCGGGCAAGCCAGTAGGTCTGGTCGCCGCATTTGCCTCCGAAGTCGTATACCGCTTCTTCAAGTTTGGCGAACTCGCCGCTGTCGCAGTAATCACGGACTATCATGTAATAGGATTCCGCCCCTTCCGGAGTGGAAGGCTGCTTGGAGAGCAGGCGGAAGATGGCGTAAGCCTCTTCCCTGCGGCTGGTGGCGAGCAGCGAGCGGGCTTCGATGAACGAAGCCTCGCGTCCTTCGGCTACCGAAGGACCGGCGACCACCAGGTCGTGCGAAGCTGCGATGGCGGCGTCGTAGTTATGTGCCAGATATGCGGAACGCATGCGGCCGAGAAGGGCGGCGTTGCGGTTCTCTTCCATCTTGGCTATGTCCAGCAGCATGCAGTAGCCCTCGTAGGCATCGTTATATCTCTGGAGGTCGTATGAAATCTTGGCATAGTTATAGGCTGCGGTCTCCGCGAAAGATCCCTCCTTGAGCTCAGTTGCGGCCTGCTTGAATGCGGCGCAGGCCTTCTCTTTTTCGGAGAGATTCTTGTACGAATCGGCAAGATAGAACCATGCATCCCCGCGTTTCTCGCCTTTGGGATAGTCGTTCAGGTACTTGGTGAGCGATCCCACGGCGCGTTCGTAGCTTCCTGCGAGATAAACCTGCTCCGCGGTATTGAAGTATATGCTTTCCTTTTCCTCGGCCGACTTGCCCACGGTAAGGTTGTTGGACTGGACGTACTCCAGGAACTTCTCCGGCTGGTTGGTGGTGCGGTATATGGAATTTATCGCCATCAGCGCCTCTTCGGCATATTCGCTGTCCGGCATCATGTCTATCACCGCCTTGTATTTCTCCAGGGCGGCGTTGTATTCCTTCAGGTTGCGGTATGCCATGCCCTGTCCTATGAGGGCCTTCGCCGCATAGACATTGTCGGTGGTCGCGGTCTGGAGCGTAGAGAAGGTCTTTACCGCCTCGGCATTGTTGTCTATGTCCATATAGGCGCGTCCGAGCTCGTACATCGCCTCGGAATAATAGGGCGAATCCGAGGACGCGTTATTCACCCTCGAGAGCACTTTCACCTTTTCTTTCTTGTTTCCGGAAAGGCTGTAGGACAGTGCCTGCTGGTAATAAGGGTAGATGTCGTTGACGTCGGAATAGTAATTCATCGCAGCGGCGTAGTGGCCGCCTTGTAGTTGTGACGGGCGAAATCGCAGTCTGCGCGGCGCACCAGGGCATCGCGGCGGAAGGAATTGTCGGACGAGGACAGATAGGAGTCGAACCAGCGCGAAGCATTCTCGAATTTTTCCTGGTTGTAGTAGGAATAGCCGAGATTGTAGGTAATCGCATCGCTCTCCTTCCTGCCGTTCAGGGCCGAAATATTATAGAGTTCCTCGTAAACATCCGCTGCATTTGCATAATCCCCGCTGTTGAAGTAGGATTCCGCAAGCCAGTAACGGGAAAGCTGCCAGAGGCGGTCCTGTCTGGGAAGATAGAAAGCCGCAGCCTTGAAATAGGGAACGGCGTCGGAATAAGCCCCGTCGTGCACCAGCTGGGATGCACGGAGATAATTGGCTTTCATGTAGTTGCCCTGCTGCTCCGGATTAAGTTCGTCTATATTCTCATAAGCCTCGATGGCGGCTGCATAGTCGCGGGAATTCAGCGCCGCGATGGCAAGATAATTATAAATCTGCTCCTTGCGCGAGGTGCCCGGATACTGCTGCATGTACGCCTCGAACACCGACACGTCGGAATTCAGGTCGAATGAGAGCTTCGCATAGTTGAAATATGCATCCTCCTGGATATCGGGATTGAAAACCAACTGGGACGCATCCCTGAAGGCTTCGGCCGCCGCCACTTTGTTGAAGGTGCGGATATAGCAGTATCCGAGGTCGTAATTGGCAATCTGGCCGAGGGAGTCCACCCTGTTTTCCATGCGAGAAAAGTTCTCAATGGCGCCTTTGTAGTCCTCTACGGCATATTTGACGGAACCGGCGTGGAACAGGTCGGAGCGGTTGGGATGCTCGGACACCTCCTCCATCTGATAGAATTCAAGGGCCTTTTTCCTGTCGCCGGTCACGAGGTAGGACTCCGAAAGTATCCTTGCAAGGCGGGGCTTGCGCTCGTCGGGTGCGAGGGCCAGGATGCCGGGGCCATAGGTGGTGATATACTCGTAGTCCTTCTCCATGAAGCGGCACTCGAGTATGTAATATTGCGAAATGGAGCTGAAGCGCTCGTCCTTTTCGGTAAGGCGGAACCACTTTTCGGCGGTGGAGAAATTCTTCCTGCTGTAGGCTATGTAGCCGAGCTGATATCTCGCCGGTGCGGTGAGGCTGCTCTTGGGCGCGGATTCGACCTGCACCAGCCAGCCTATCGCATCATCATAATCGCCGGTGGCGAAGGAGCAGTAGCCGCGGCGGAAACGGTAATCCGTCAGATACCCGCTGTCCAGCCCTGTCTCGCTCACCTGCGCGAACATCTTTCCCGCCGCCTCATAATCGCCCTTTGCGAAAAGGTTTGACGCATATTCGTAACGGATGAGGTCTCCCAGCACGCTCTCGGGATACCGTGCATAGTATTCGTTGTAAAGCCTCCGGTAATCGGCGTCATCCGACTTGATTGCACATAACACGGCATAAGCCTTGCTGAGGGGGTCGCCCGCCTCGTCGAAAAGGCTGCGCGCCTTGGCATAAGAGCCGTTCTCATAGAGGATAAGCGCCTTTGAATAAGCATCCTCGCGCCCCTGCGCGCCCGCGCGCAAAACCCCCAAAGTCAAAATCGTCAGCGACGATAAAGTCAGAAATCTGTTCAGATTCATTTATCAATTATTTTTCTAATCTTCAAAGATAATCATTTTTGCGCAAATAAATGTATATTTGCAGGGTTCAGATGTAAATTTTTTATGGAATCTCTCATCTCCTTCCACGACGCGGATATCATTGCCGGCGGCAATGTGGTAATTCACTCCCTCAACATGGATATTGCCAAAGGCGATCTCGTCTACATCACCGGCAAGGTGGGAAGCGGCAAGACCACCATCATCCGCACCATCACCGCCGAAAATCCCATCGGGTCCGGCAGCGGAAACGTGTGCGGATTCGAACTCAAGGGAATACGCCGCCGCGACATACCCAGGCTCCGCCGCAAGCTCGGAGTGGTCTTCCAGGATTTCAAGCTCCTGATGGACCGCAGCGTATGGAAGAATCTCGAATTCGTGCTCAAATCCACCGGATGGAAGGACAGGCGCGAGATAGACGCACGCATCGACGAGGTGCTCGAAGCCGTGGACATGACAACCAAGGCGCACAAGATGCCCCACCAGCTCTCCGGAGGCGAGCAGCAGCGTATCGCAATAGCCCGGGCATTGCTGAACAAGCCGGAAATAATCCTTGCCGACGAGCCTACCGGCAATCTCGACGAAGATACCGCGGAAGACATACTCCGGCTGCTGAACAAGCTGAATTCCGAAACCGGCACCACAATAGTCATGGTAACCCACGACAAGGGCATAGTGGAACACTATCCCGGAAGGCATTTCGTCTGCAAGGACGAGAGCTGCTACGAACAATGAGGACCGCAGACCGTTATTCAGCCATTTTCTCCTATTTCCGCGACAACGTTCCCGTGGCGGATTCGGAACTGCATTTCAATTCCGATTACGAACTGCTGGTCGCCGTAATTCTTTCGGCCCAGTGCACCGACAGGCGCGTCAACCAGGTCACACCGGCGCTGTTTGCCGCCTATCCCGACGTCAAAGCCCTCTCCGAAGCAAGCCCCGAAGAGGTTTACGGGTATATAAAATCCGTTTCATACCCCAACAACAAAGCCAAGAACCTCGTGGGAATGGCACGCAAGGTGATTGGCGATTTCGACGGCAGGATTCCTTCCGACGTGGATTCTCTGATGAGCCTCCCGGGGGCGGGCAGGAAGACCGCCAACGTGGTCGCATCCATACTCTACAGCGAGCCTGTGATTGCCGTGGACACCCATGTGTTCAGGGTTTCGCGAAGGCTGGGCCTCAGCCGCGGCGCCACTCCCCGCGCAGTGGAACTCGATCTTGAAAAGCACATTCCCGAAGACCTCCGCCCCATAGCACACCATTGGCTCCTGCTGCACGGACGTTACATCTGTACATCGCAGAAGCCAAAGTGTTCTTCCTGTCCCCTTACGGAGTGGTGCAGGGACTTCAGTTCACGAACTGCCTTGTAAGAGCCTCTATCTTGGCATCGGCGTCAGGGCCCTTCGCCCCGAAGTAGAACTTTATCTTGGGCTCCGTGCCGGAGGGACGCACGGACACCACGTCCCCCGCCTCGCTGAAGAACTGCAGCACGTTGCTCTTGGGGAGTCCGGTCTTTTCCGGTTCCAGATAGTCCACCACCTTCACCACCGGCACTCCGGCAAGTTCCGCGGGAGGATTGCTGCGGAAAGCGCCCATCATGTCGGAAATCTCCTGCGCACCGCTGATGCCCTTGCGGACTATATAGACCATGCTCTCTTTGCGGTAGCCTATCTCCCCGTACACTTTCTGCATCAACTGGTACATGCTGAGGCCCCTGTCGGCGGCCCATGCCGCGCATTCCGCGACCATTATGCAGGCTGTCTGCGCATCCTTGTCACGCACGAACTGGCCGACGTTGAAGCCGTAGCTCTCTTCTCCGCCGCAGACGAACTCCCCTGCAGCCTCGTTGCGCTTGACAACTTCGGCTATGTACTTGAAGCCCGTGAGCACGTCGTAGCAGGGCACGCCGAACTTTTCGCCGAGTTCGCGTATGGATTCAGTGGTGACTATGGTCTTTACGAGGTACTTCCCTTCGCCGAGGGTGCCGAGTTCGCTGCGGCGGCTGAGGATGTAATAAGTCAGCAGCGTGGCTGTCATGTTGCCGTTGAACTGCACCATCCTGCCCTCGTCGTCGCGCACTGCGATTCCAAGCCTGTCGGCGTCGGGGTCGGTAGCCATCACTATGTCGGCGCCTTCGCGGTCGGCGGTCTCCAGCGCCATTTTCATGGCTGCCGGCTCCTCGGGATTGGGAGATACCACCGTAGGGAAGTCGCCGTCGCTGACATCCTGGTCGGGAACGTGAATCACATTCCTGAAGCCGAGCCTGTGCAGGCACTCGGGCACCAGCCTTACCCCGCATCCGTGAAGAGGAGTGTAGACGAACTTGATGTCGGAATGGCGGGCGCATGCTTCCGGCGACATTGCCAGGGACAGAATGTCGCGCAGATAAAGTTCATCGACGTCCTTCCCCATAATGTCAATGCCGCCGCAGTGCTCGCCCGACTTGAATTTCACCATCGAAGGCTCGGTAATTTTATTGACTTCCGCCACGATATCCTTGTCGACCGGGGAGGTTATCTGCCCTCCGTCGCTCCAGAACACCTTGTAGCCGTTGTATTCCTTGGGGTTGTGGGACGCAGTTATCATCACTCCTGCAACCGCGCCCTTCAGGCGTATGGCGTAGCTGAGTTCGGGGGTGGGACGGATATTGTCGAAGATGAATACATGTATGCCGTTTGCCGACAATACGTCCGCAGTGATTTTGGCGAATTCCTTGCTGTTGTTGCGGCTGTCGTAGGAGATGCAGCAGCGCAGGTCGTCGCCCTTGCAATTCGCAAGGATATAGTTCGCGAGGCCCTGCGTGGCCATTCCCACGGTGTATTTGTTCATACGGTTCGTCCCCGGGCCCATCAGGCCGCGGAGGCCTCCGGTTCCGAACTCAAGGTTCTTGTAAAACGCGTCTTCGAACGCCGCGGGGTCGGAGTTGCGGAGTTCTATAATCTTTCCCTTGGTTTCGGGATCGAAATCGCCCGTAAGCCAGGCGTTCGCCCTTTCGATATAATCTGCCATAGCGTGTAATTATCTGATTTTCTTCAAAGATAACAATTATTCTTCATCCTTCAGGTATCTGAGCCAGAAAATCCTGTCCGCTTCGCGGGAATGTTCCCCCTGCTTTCCCCTGTATCCGTGCATTCCGTCGGGATAAATCATCAGGCTGAACTGGCGGCCCGCCTGCTGAAGGGCGTCCACGAGCTGAAGGGTGTTCTGGAAATGGACGTTGTCGTCGCCCGTACCGTGAGTCAGTTTCAGATGTACAGAGTCGGAAAGGCCTTCAGCATAATTCAGGACTTTCGACCTTTCAAATCCTTCCGCATTGCTTTCCGGCGTTTCCATGAAGCGTTCGGTATAATGCGAATCGTAGAGAGTCCAGTCGTAGACTCCTCCGCCGGCTATCCCGCAGCAGAAGAGCTCGGGATGGCGCATCAGCAGCATGGCCGTCATGGTGCCTCCGAATGAGAATCCCTCGACGCCTATATGGGCGGCGTCCACATAAGGAAGGGAAGCGGCCCATTCGGCCCAAGTGCAGAAATCCTGCACGGGAACGGAGGTCAGATCCCTGTAAACCAGATCGGTGCCGGCCCTTCCGGTATGCCCTGCGGCCCTGCCGTCAGCAACTATATTGATTATTCCGTGATCGCTGAACCACTGTCCCGGTGTGCGCCAGCGGTCGGTTACGTAAGGTGTGTCGGGGCCGCCGTAGATCTCGAAATGGACGGGGTATTTTTTTGAGGGGTCGAAGTCTTTGGGATAGGTTATGGCGCCGTACATTTCCTGTCCGTCCACCGCCTTGATGCTGACAATCTGCGGGAGGGCTTCCGGCAAGGCCTTCGCCTCAGAAACCGTCTCGCTTCGCTCGACCCCTCCCATCGCAAGCGATGGGTCCCTCCCTCTTGAGGGTGGCAGCGGTTTCTGAGGGGAAGGCCTTGCCGGAAGCATCTACAATCAGTTCAAACTGCGGAGTCCGGAGATTGGACAAGCGCACGGACGCAGTCTTGAAATCGGCTGCGACCTCCGCCTTGTCGACATTGT
This sequence comes from uncultured Bacteroidales bacterium, assembly GCA_905235675.1. Classification (GTDB taxonomy): domain Bacteria; phylum Bacteroidota; class Bacteroidia; order Bacteroidales; family UBA932; genus Cryptobacteroides. Next base: position 68,545 of record CAJONC010000001.1, read on the forward strand.
ATTCCGGCGGAGTCAGCAACTTTATCCGCCCCTTCCGGTCGAGCCTGTAAAGCCCTGAACGGACACGCGAATCCCTCTGCGCGATGAACCAGACATCCCCGTTGCGCGGATTGCGCTGCAGCAGCTGAACCCTCCAGTTTGGGCCTTCGGTAAGCCTGCGCAGCACTTTTCCGTCATAGGACAGGAAATAAATCTGCTCCCATCCGGTTTCGAACGAACGGGCCATATACAGCCCTTCATCCGAAAACAGCATCCCCTCTATCCACGACAGCCAGGTCTTGTATTCCTCCTCATAAACCAAAGCCTTGCTCCCGTCGGCAGCGTTCACCCTGTACAGCCTGAGATGATTCTGAATGCGCGGCTCCCACTGCACGAAGAGTTCCCCGCTGTCGGCACCCCAGAAAGGAGTTCCGAAATACTGGTCTCCGGCCTGATCGAAATCCGCCCACACTATCTTTTCGGGAGCTTCCGCCACATCCACTATCCCTATCTTCACCCGGGGATTGCTCTCCCCCACCTTGGGATAGCGCGTCAGGTTCAGCTTCCCGTCCTGCCCTGCGGCAGAATAGATGGGGAATACCGGCACCTCGTTCTGGTCGAAACGGAAGAACGCTATCTTCCTCGAATCAGGGCTCCACCAGAAGGCCTTGTAGCGGGACGGCCGCCCGAATATCTCCTCATAATAAACCCAGGAGGCATAGCCGTTGAGAATCACGTCGGAACCGTCGTGGGTGATGCGCGTCTCCCTGCCTGTTGACACTTCATGCACATAGAGGTCGTTTCCGGAAGTGTAGGCGAAACGGGAAGAATCGGGAGACCAGGTAAGATTCAGTACCGATAAGAGAAGAGCCAGAAGTTTCATATAAAATAACGGTCGGGAAAATTGACAAGATATACTTTTTCAACAGCGCGCGTAAGTGCCGTGTACAGCCATTTGAGATCGTCTATGGTCTGCTCCTCCATCCAGAAGGGACAGTCGATGAAGACACAGGCCCACTGGCCTCCCTGCGACTTGTGGCAGGTGATGGCGTCGGCATATTTCAGCTGCAGGGCATTGTAGTAAGGGTCTTCGCGCACGGCATCGTAACGCGCCTTCTTGGTTTTCAGCGAAGAATAATCTTCCGTCACGCCCTGGTAAAGCCGGTTCTGCTGCTCGTAGGTGAGCGAGGCGGATTCGCTTTCGAGGGTGTCCAGGCAGACTTTGGCGTTCAGGTCAAGGTCGTCATAATCCGGGAAAGTCAGCACCGCGTCGGCAAAATGCAGCCCGTAGCGCTCCTCGTTGTTGCGGATGCGCACCAGTTTCGCCATGTCGCCGTTCGCGATATAGTCCAGGCCCTCCACATCCTTCACGAACTGATAGCAGTTTTTCACTATCATCAGCCTGTCCCCTCTCACCAGCCTGTCCTCCTTGAAATGCACCTGGGCCCGTATGCCCGCATTGTAGCGTATGGCCCGCTTGTTGGAACGGCAGAGCACTATGGTGTCGTCTTCGCCATAATCGCCGTAGGCCTTGTTCAGGGTTTCGATAAGTTCCGCGCCGCTGACACGCTCCACGTCGGTGCAGCCGCGAAGGTCGAGTTTCAGGGGTCCCGGATCTTCACAGGACTCAAGCGCTGTTGAAATCATCTGCCGCACATGGGTGGCATTTCGCAGTATGCCGGACTCCGCCGCCTGACGGACCACGGTGCTGAGGGTGGCATATCTCACTCCCCCGAAAGCATCCATGAAGTCAGGGCTGAGGGCAGGGCTCTCGTCGAGGCCCACGGGCGGCAGCTGGGCGGAGTCTCCCACCATTATCAGTCGGCAGTCGATGCCGGAGCGCACGAAATTCACCAGGTCTTCGAGCAGGTTGCCAGTACCGAAAAGCGAATTCGACCGGCCTCCCCCGTCGTCTATTCCGATAAGGGAGACTTCGTCGACTATGAAAAGTGTGTTCCTGGCCTTGTTCGGTGCCAGGCTGAACTGCCCGAAACCGTCGCTTCCCACGGATTTCTGCCTGTAAATATGCTTGTGTACCGTGAAGGCGGGGCGGCCGGACATCTTGGAAAGCACCTTTGCCGACCTTCCCGTAGGGGCGAGCAGCACGGTGTGAAGCTTCATCTCGTCCAGGGCGTCTATCACCACCGAAAGGACCGTGGTCTTGCCGGTGCCTGCATAGCCGTTCACCACCATTATGTCCCCTTCGTCGGAAGTGAGGAACTCCGCGATATCATGCATCAGCGCGGTCTGGCAGGTGGTAGCTTCGTATGCGAAACGCCTGCTGAATTCACGGAAAAGAAACTCGCTCCTGTCCATTTAGCGTTTCCTGCGCGAGAACATGAAAGAAACAACCGAAATGACAGGGTAGATTTCCACGCGCCCGAGGAACATGTCGGCGGAATACAGGAACTTTGCCATGGAAGGCTCGGCGTTGTAGCTGAAGAATGTACCCAGGCTTCCGGCGGCGGGCCCGACGTTGTTCAGGCAGCACAGCGTCCCCATCATTGAATTGGTGCTGTCGGATCCGAGGGCGAGGCAAAAAAGCGTGGAGATGACGAGCACCAGGAAATACACGGCGACATAGCGCACATGAGGCTCCACATCGCTGTCTTTCAAGGGCTTGCCGTTAACCCTGACTTCCAGCACCGAAGAAGGGTTGATAGTCATCTTGCGGTGCTGTCCCATGCTCTTGAGCACCAGCAGCACGCGGTCGGACCTAAGGCCGCTGGTGGTGGATCCGGCCATGCCGCACTGTATGCCCACGAACATTATCAGTACGCTGGGGAACAGCGGCCAGATGCTGTTGTCGCAGATGGCGAATCCCGTGGTGGAGGCATAGCTGAGGACCTGGAAACTTCCGTCGATGAAGGCCCATCTCCAGGAATCTATCACTCCGCTGCCGTGCAGGGATATCGAAACTATTATTGATACCAGCACCAGGGTTCCGGTGTAGAACTTGAATACGTCGTTGTTGAAAGGACGCAGCGAACGGTTAACCACAACCATGAACAGCATTCCGAAGTGCAGGGAGCTGAGATACATGAAAAGCATGGTAACCAGCGTAATGGGCAGGGAATGGAAAGAACCTATCGAATAATTCTTGGTGCTGAATCCCCCCGTTGCGCACACGCTGAATGCGTGGTTGATGGCGTCGAACGCGCCCATCCCCGCAAGCATGTAGGCCGCAAAGGCGAGGACATTGAGCGCCAGGTAAACCGAGGTGAAGATATATACGGTCTGGTTGGACCTCGAATTGTACGAATCCTTCGAAAGCGAGGAGAGCTCCATGTTGGTGAGTCGCAGGCGCATGGGGCTGGAAGAAGGAATGATGAGCAGCAGGAACACCACGACCCCCAAACCTCCTATGAAATGGGTGGAGCTGCGCCAGAAAAGCAGGGCCTTTGGAAGGGATTCGACATCGTCGAGTATGGTCGCCCCTGTTGCAGTGAAGCCGGAAACGCTTTCAAACCAGGCATTTATCACGGTGAAAGGCCCGCCCCACAGCACATAGGGCAGCATACCGAAGACAAAGGACAGCAGCCAGCTTAGGACGATGATGACATAGCCCTCCTTCATGCTGATAGCCGCGGTCTTGCGGACGAAGATGAAGGGGAATACCCCGAAGATGAAGGTCAGCAGGAAACTGATGGAAAGCGGGGCTACGCAGGTGCTGTCCACCTTGTCGGTAAGCGCAATCAGAAGTGCGATGAACATGAACAGCGCACTTACCAAGAGGGCATAACCCACATTCCTGATTATGGTTTTCCAGTTCATTCTGCCTTGTCCCTGCGGGAATTCTTCATTGCGGAGATGCGCTTGCGCAGAAGTTTGTTTTCTTCCGTCACTTCCCTGATGGATTCATTGAGTTCGGCAAGCTGGTCGTCACCGTCGAAACTGAGGGTATAGTCCCGTCCGTAACTCCTGTAGTTCCTGAGGGATGCCAGCATACCGTAAACAGGGTCGGCATAATTCGACTTCAGGAAGAACAACAGCATCATCACCAGCAGAAGCCCTACGGCAACCGTCACGAACCCGGGGATTATGCTCCTGTAGAATGCGCCTTCGAACGAAACGGAATTGTCTGCAAGTTCGTCGTAGATTGCGTCGGAAAGCGCATCTATATCCGACTGCAGCCGGTTGTATCGGGTTTGCAGCCTTTCGAAATACCAGGTACGCGTATCGATGAAATCGGACAGGAGGACATCTTCCAGTTCCATTGAGGTCAGCATGTATGCGGCGAAGGAATACTGCACCGAGTCTGCAAGATGCATTATCTGAAGATTCTGCGAGGAATGGCGGAGGCTGTCGCAGCGCAGCGCAAAGACGTCTTCGTCGAATGCGGGGCGTATGCTCGAACTTTCGTCGCCCACGACGGCGAGCACGGCAAGATTGTATTCGTTCGCCTGGTCGGAAAGTTTCTGGGCGACGTTTACGCTCCTGACATTGTCGGCAATCATGTCGGACACATAGGAACTCATCCTGCCATATTCCATGACCGAAATTATACTCGATATCAGGAGCACCATGGCAATGGAACTCAGGCTCAGGTACAATTTCGCTTTCAGCGACAATCTCTTTTCTTTCACTTTTTAAAGTTTTTTAAGAAAGTTTACAAAAGTACTAAAAATTTCTTAATTTTGTAGAACAAAGTCAGCACAGCCATGACAGCCGCACAAAAAGGTATCATAGATTTATGCATAAAGAACGGTGACTGCAGCATTGCCGATTTCAGCAAAGAGCTTTCCCTCAGCGTTCCGACCGTCACCAAGATAGTGTCCGATCTCATTGCAGCGGGCTATCTTCAGGAAAAAGGCAAGGTCGGGACCAGCGGCGGAAGGCGCCCTACGACATTCGGGCTGAATCCCGATGCCGGCTATTTCATCGGCATAGACGTCGCCCGTCAGCATTTCCACATTGCAATAGCCGACTTCGGCGGACAGGTAAAATTCTTTACGCAGGATATCGAATTCGTGCTGGAAGCCAGCGCGGAGTCGTTCCGCACCATGAGCCGCAAGATAAAGGAAGTGGTGAACAGTTCCGACATTCCCTGGTCGAAAGTCCTGGGGGTAGGCATCAGCCTTACCGGAAGGGTGAACCCTGAAAAAGGCTTCAGCCTCTCATATTTCGTGTCCGACGACATTCCCCTCAAGGACATCTTCCAGCGCGAGCTCGGAGCACCCGTAACGATAGAGAACGACTCCAGGGCCATGACCTACGGCGAATACATGGGTCTTGGCAGGATTTCCGAACCCGACATGCTTTTCATAAACCTCAGCTGGGGCCTCGGGATGGGAATGATACTCGACGGCAAGCTTTATTACGGCAAGTCCGGCTTCTCCGGCGAATTCGGCCACTTCCCCCTGCTCGACAACAACGTGATGTGCCGCTGCGGCAAGATAGGTTGCATCGAGACCGGCGCATCGGGTTCCGCCCTTACCAAATGGATAGTCAAACGGCTTCAGGAAGGAAGGCGTTCCTCCCTCTCGCATATTTATAAGGAAAACGGCGAAATCACGCTCCAGAACGTACTGGATGCGGTGGAAGATGAAGACGTGCTGGCAATCGAAGGCATAGGAGTGGTGGGAGAAACGCTCGGCCGTGGCATTGCAGGGCTCATCAACATCTTCAATCCCGGCCTGGTGGTGATAGGCGGCCGCCTGATAGTGGGGCGCGACTATCTTATGCTACCCATACGCACGGCAGTCAACAAACTGTCCCTCAGCAAAGTAAGCGCAGATACCACGATACGCTTCTCGAAACTCGGACGAAGCGCCGCCGCAATAGGAGACTGCCTCCTCGCACGCAGCAAGTTCCTCGAACAGATTTCTTAATTTATATGAAAAGATTCTTCCCTACCCTTGCCGGCATCTGCCTCCTCTGCGCAGCTGCAGCGGCACAGCCCCAACTTGGCAAAGATTCCATCCAACAGATAGTCAAGGCAATGACAGCCGAGGAGAAAGCCCTTCTGGTAGTCGGCGCCAACATGGACGAAGGCCCGTGGAAAGGGCAGATACTCAGCGGCACAGGCGGAATTACCTGCGCCTTGGACAAATACGGAATCCCCTATACAGTAATGATGGACGGCCCTGTAGGCATCAGGCTCTACGACTACAACACCACCTGCTTCCCCACCGGACTGCTCACCGCCGCATCCTGGGACAAGGAAGCCGCATACAGGATAGGTGAAGCCATAGGCGAAGAATCCATCGCCATGGGCAATGACGTAATTCTCGCCCCCGGCATGAACATACTGCGCAACCCCCTGAACGGCAGGAACTTCGAATATTTCGCCGAAGATCCGGTCCTCACCGGCCTGATTGCCGCCGCATATATAAACGGCGTACAGAGCAAGGGCGTAGGCACATCCGCGAAGCACTTCGCCGCCAACAGCCAGGAGACCAACCGCCTCGACGGGGATTCGCGCCTCGACACCCGCACCCTGCGCGAGATTTACACCAAGGCCTTCGAACTCTGCCTCAGGGATTCCGACCCCTGGACGGTGATGGCTTCGTACAACTACCTCAACGGGGAATACACCCAGGAGAGCTACGACCTGCTCACAAAAATTCTCCGGAACGACTTCGGCTACAAAGGCCTCGTAGTCACCGACTGGACCGGCAAGCGCAACACTCCCAAGCAGTTGCACGCGGGTTCCGACCTCTTCATGGGGGGAAGTCCCAAGCAGACCGCGCACATTCTTGAAAGCCTCGAAAACGGCAGCCTGAAGATGGAAGACCTCGACAGGGCCGCAACCAAGGTGCTGGAGCTCATAGTAAAGACTCCTTCCTTCAAAGGCAATCGCCCTTCCCTGAAAATAGACATGGAAGCGGGTGCTAAGACGGCACGTGAAGTCGCAGGCGACGGAATGGTGCTGCTGAAGAACGACGGCGCCCTCCCCGCAAGCCCCGCGAAGACGGCGCTTTTCGGTGTATATTCCTACGATCTCATCCAGGGCGGAAACGGGGCCGCATGGGTGAATTCACCCCACGTCGTCAGCCTCGCAGAGGGCCTGCAGAATGCAGGATTCACCCTTGACGGAGACCTTGCAGAGCTTTACAAAGGCTACGACGCCTTCATCACCCAGGATGTCAAGAACAACCACAAAATAAACGTGCACGTAGGCGTCGCCCAGAAGCCCGAACTTGAGATTACCCGGCCCCTCATTGAGCGCAGCGCAAAGGACAACGACCTTGCAGTGATAACCATAGGGCGCATTTCCGGAGAAGGACGCGACCGCATAATGGACAGGGAATTCCTTCTCCAGAAGAACGAACTCGCCCTGATTGAGGATGTCTGCAAGGCATATCACGCCGCAGGAAAGAAGGTGGTGCTGGTGCTGAACATCTGCAGCCCCGTTGAAACGGCCTCATGGAAAGAAAAGCCCGACGCCATACTCTGTGCCTGGCTGCCCGGACAGGAAGGCGGGGACGCTATAGCCGACGTGCTCACCGGAAAGGTCAACCCTTCCGGCAGGCTGCCAATGACCTTCCCCAACGACTACTTCGATGCGGAGGGCGCTGAAAATTTCCCTTACAACTTCATCAGCGACAGGGCCAATGAAAGCGTAGTGCATCCCGAACGCAGGGGACTCCCCTTAAAGAACATAGCCTACACCGACTACAGCGAAGGAATATATGTGGGTTACAGATATTTCAACACGAATAACAAAGCTGTTTCATATCCTTTCGGATACGGACTCAGCTATACTTCTTTCGAGTATTCCTCCCCTTCCGTGAAGCTCAGGGGAAACGACATTGTTGCAAGCGTTACGGTCACCAACACCGGCTCCGTCGCAGGCAGGGAGGCCGTCGGACTCTACATCTCGGCGCCCCTCGGTTCCTTCAGTGACAAGCCCTCCGTGGAACTTAAGGAATTCGGAAAGACACGCCTACTGCAACCCGGTGAAAGCGAGACTCTCAGCTTCACTGTTCCGGTCCGCCAGCTCGCATCCTTCAACTCCGCAGCCTCCCGCTGGGAGACGGCGAAAGGCGGCTACCGGGCTTACTTCGGGGCCAACGCCCTCGAACCTGCCGCGGAAGCCGCCTTCAGGATAGGCTCTGCAAAGACCTACAAGGTCAGCAGGGCATGCGAGCCCGCTAACTGATAAACAGGAGTTCCCTGTATTTGGGAAGAGGCCAGGCCGCATTGTCCACGATCTCCTCCAGGGCGTCGATGGGCTTGCGTATGCCCGGAAGCATGTTGGCTATCTCGCTGTAAGCAAGCGCCTTCTCATAGCTGTCCTCAATCTTGTTCGCCTTTTTGCGCGCCTCGGTGATATCCTTCACCCTGGTGCGTATTTCGCTTATCAGCGATGATATTTCGCGTGCCATGGAGATTTCCGTGGCGGCGGCGTCATCACCCAGCAGTTCTTTCTGCAGCGAAATGTTCTGCAGAAGCTTGGTCTGGTATTCGAGAGCGGCCGGAATGATGTGGTTCACCGCCATGCGGCCCATCACCCTCGCTTCTATCTGCACCTTCTTTACATAGGTCTCGAACTTCACTTCGTTGCGTGCATGGAGCTCCTTCTCGGAGAACACTCCGCAGCGGGTGAACATCTTCACCGAGTCTTCCTTCTCATATTCGAGGAACATCTTGGGCACTACGCTTTCGGTGTCGAGTCCGCGCCTTGCAGCCTCGGCCTTCCACTCTTCGCTGTAGCCGTTGCCGTCGAAGCAGACAGTATCCAGTATGCTTGCTATCAGGGGCTTGAGCGTATCCATCACCGCCACCTCGAAAGCCTTTCCGCTTACAAGCTCGGCATCCAGGCCTACCTTGAAGTCGAGCAGCTGCTCCGCCACGGCGGTGTTCAGGGTAATCATCGCGGCTGCACAGTTCGCGCTGGAGCCTACCGCACGGTACTCGAAACGGTTGCCGGTGAATGCGAAGGGCGAAGTACGGTTGCGGTCGGTATTGTCTATGAAAATCTGGGGTATGCCTATGGTTCCCACCGAAGCGCCTTTCTTGCCGGCTATCTCGATAGGGGTTCCCGAAGGAGATTCCAGCAGCTTGTGCAGGACCTCGTTCATCGTCCTTCCGAGGAAGGCGGACACTATTGCCGGAGGAGCTTCGTTGGCCCCGAGACGATGGGCGTTGGTGGCGGACGCTATCGACGCTTTCAGCAGCCCGTTATGACGCTGCACAGCGTAGAGGGTGTTCACGAAGAAGGTGATGAACTGCAGGTTTCCGAGGGCGTCTTTGCCGGGGGCCATCAGGCTCACTCCGGTGTCGGTACCAAGGCTCCAGTTGTTGTGCTTGCCGCTGCCGTTCACTCCGGCGAAAGGTTTCTCGTGCAGGAGAACGACGAATCCGTGCTTGCGTGCAACCTTGTGCATCACGTTCATTATCTGCTGGTTCTGGTCGTTGGAGAGATTGGTCTCGCCATAGATGGGAGCGAACTCGAACTGATTGGGAGCCACCTCCTTATGCCTGGTCTTTAGAGGAATTCCGAGCTTGAAGCCTTCGGTCTCAAGGTCTTTCATGAAGGCAGCCACCCTCGAAGGAATGGCTCCGAAGTAATGGTCGTCAAGTTGCTGGTTCTTGCTGGATTCATGTCCCATCAGGGTGCGGCCGGTAATCATGAGGTCGGGCCTTGCGGAGTAGAGATCCTCGTCCACGAGGAAGTATTCCTGCTCCCATCCGAGATAGGAATAGACGTGCTTCACGGACTTGTCGAACATCTGGCAGATGGGAAGGGCAGCCTCGTTCACCGCCTTCAGGGCGCGTTTCAGAGGTGTCTTGAAGTCCAGGGCTTCGCCTGTATATGATACGAAAACCGTGGGGATGCACATGGTGTCGTCCTGTATGAAAACCGGAGACGCAGGATCCCATGCAGTGTAGCCGCGGGCCTCGAAGGTCGCCCTTATGCCTCCGCTCGGGAAGCTCGAAGCGTCGGGCTCCTGCTGCACAAGGCTCTTTCCCGTAAAAGTCTCGATAACACCGCCCTTGCCGTCGTAATCGATCAGCGAGTCGTGTTTCTCGGCCGTTCCGTCGGTCAGGGGCTGGAACCAGTGGGTAATGTGGGTTACGCCATGTTCCAAAGCCCATTTTTTCATGCCTGCCGCAACTTTGTCGGCGGTGGCAAGATCGAGAGATTCCCCTTCGTCGATGCACTTCGTCAGCACATCGTAAGTCTCAGGGTCCAGATAACGGCGCATTTTGTCGCGGGTGAACACCAGTTCGGCGTAATAACGCGACACTTCGCCATCGGGAACGGGAACGTCTACGGCTTTCTTCCTGAAAGCATCGTGGACAATTGCAGATCTGAGGTTTGCCATATCAAAGAATATTCATTGATTGTTCACGTATCTTCTCAAGTTCGTCTTTCATCAGTACGACAGTCTTCTGGATCGCGGCGTTGTTCGCCTTGGATCCGGTGGTGTTTATCTCCCTGCCCATCTCCTGGATAATGAATCCCAGCTTCTTTCCGGGATATGGCTCCGAGTCGATGGTGTCGCGGAAATATGCGCAATGCTGGCGCAGACGCACCTTTTCTTCGTTGATGTCGTATTTTTCCAGATAGAATATCATTTCCTGCTCGAAACGGTCCTTGTCAAGCTTTACCGAAGCTTCTTCGGCAGCCTTGCTTATCTTCTCCTTCACGGTGTCCAGCCTCTCCTGCTCATGGGCCTCCACCTCATTCTCGAGGTCCAGAATCCTCTGCACTCGCGAAGTCACATCCGCATAGAGGGCCTCTCCTTCCCTAGCCCGGTAGGCGTTCACCGCGGCTATAGCCTCGTCGAAGGCAGCCTCGACCAGCGGCCAGTTCTCTTCATTGACTGCATCCTCCTTGCTGGCAGAGACCACGTCGGGGAAGCGCAGAATCGCAGCGAAAGCTTCATCCGAAACGCTCCCGCGAAGAGCCTCGACCTGTCCGCAGTAGTTTTTCAGAAGTTCGGCGTTTATCGTTTTCGCCTGGTCGACTCCGGCGGATTCAAGGGAAATATACACATCTATGGTGCCGCGTATCAGGGATTCGGCGAGTTTCTGGCGTATCAGGAGATCTTTGTCTTTGGGCAGGAGGGAGCTTTTGATGCTGATATCGGCGGATTTGCCGTTCAGGGTACGAATCTCAACAATGAGTTTGCCGGCAGCAAGGCCCGCTTCCGCCCTGCCGTATCCTGTCATAGATTTGATCATAACCAATAATACACTGAATAACTCACAAAATTACTAAAAAATCGTTCAATTGTGCATTTTTTATAACTTTGTGGACTTTAACTTTAAAATTTATGTGTGGAATTGTAGGATACACAGGATGCCGCGAGGCATACCCCATATTGATTAAAGGCCTGCACAGGCTTGAATACAGAGGTTACGACTCGGCAGGAGTCGCCCTCATTTCGAATGATTCACAACTCAGGATATACAAGGCGGCGGGAAAGGTTTCCAACCTCGAACAGCTCGCTTCCGGCAACGACTGCAGCGGCACCACGGGCATAGCCCATACCAGATGGGCCACCCACGGGGCCCCCAACGAGCGCAACGCCCATCCCCATATCTCCCGGAGCGGAAACCTTACCATGGTGCACAACGGCATTATAGAGAACGCCGGAGTCCTGCGCGAACAGCTGCGTGCCAAAGGATTCACTTTCAGGAGCGACACCGACACCGAAGTTCTTCTCCAGCTGATTGAATACACCAGGATCAAATACGAGCTCGACCTCGTGTCCTCCGTACGCGCCGCGCTGAAGAAAGTAATCGGGGCCTATGCAATCGCTGTCATAGACCGCAACACCCCCGACACCATAGTCGCCGCCCGCAAGAGCAGTCCCCTCGCCATAGGCATAGGCGAAGGCGACAGCGAATTCTTCATTGCAAGCGACGCCTCCCCCATCGCCGGTTTCACCAACAGGGTGGTTTACCTTAAGGACGAAGAGGTAGCCGTGGTCCGCAGGGGCTGCCCCATCATGGTTACCGACCTCAACGCGGAAGTGGTGGACGTCCGTGCCAAGGAGATAGACCTCGACGTGTCCATGCTCGACAAGGGAGGATTCCCCCACTTCATGCTCAAGGAGATTTTCGACCAGCCCCAATGCCTGCGCGACTGCATGAGAGGAAGGGTGCTTCCCGCACACAACAGGATAGTGCTGAGCGCGGTAACCGAACATCGCGAGGAACTGATAAATGCAAAACGCTATCTGATGGTAAGTTGCGGAACTTCATGGCATGCCGCCCTGATAGGAAAGCAGCTCATTGAAGAATATTGCCGCATTCCCGTGGAAGTCGCCTACGCCAGTGAATTCCGCTACAGCAATCCCGTAGTGGGCCCCGGTGACGTGGTGTTCGCCATCTCCCAGAGCGGGGAAACCGCAGACACGCTCTCGGCCATACAGCTTGCCGCCGGCAAGGGTGCGATGGTCTTCGGGATAGTCAATGCCGTGGGCAGCAGCATAGCCCGCGCATCCGACACCGGAACCTACATCCATGTAGGGCCCGAAATCGGCGTCGCCAGCACCAAGGCCTTCACCGGCCAGACCACAGTCCTCGCCATGCTCGCCCTTGCAATCGGACGCGAACGCGGCACCGTGGACGAAAGCGCCTACACCGAGGCCATTGAAGAACTCGGACGCATTCCCGACAAAATTCAGAAAATCCTGGGCCAGTCCGATACCATAAAGGAAATGGCGGCGGGATATGCCGACAAGCGCAACTTCCTCTATCTAGGGCGCGGAATGAACTACCCCGTAGCCCTTGAAGGAGCGCTCAAGCTCAAGGAGATCAGCTACATACATGCCGAAGGCTACCCTGCCGCGGAAATGAAGCACGGCCCCATCGCCCTCGTGGACGAGGACATGCCGGTAGTGTTTCTCGCCACCCATCACAATCTCTACGAGAAGGTACTCAGCAACATGCAGGAGGTAATCGCCCGCAAAGGCAAGGTGCTCGCAATCATCACCGAAGGCGACACCCAGGTCAGGAACATGGCGGACAAATACATAGAGATTCCCGAAACGATAAACAGCCTGGTTCCCCTGCTGTCGGTTATTCCCCTCCAGCTGCTTGCATACCATGTAGCGGTTGCAAAGGGCCTGGACGTGGACCAGCCGAGGAATCTTGCAAAAAGTGTAACAGTAGAATAATTTACCCATGAAATACAGAAAACTGTCAGCGCAGGAAATTGAACGGCTCCAGGGGCAGGCATGCAGCAGCTCCGACTGGAGCCTCGTCGAAGTCGCCGAAGGCTTCAACCCTGCTTTCGTAAGGAATACTTCCTTCAGCGGAACCGTCCGCCTCGGGACCTTCAACAAGGTCTTTTCCCTCGAAGGAGGGATTGAACGCCACAGCGGAATTTACGATGCCGCCCTCCACAACGTATCCGTGGCAGACGACTGCCTCATCCGCGGAATACGCCGTCACATAGCGAATTACGATATAGGTGAAGGCACAGTGATCGACGGGGCGGGAATGATAGTCACCAACGGTCCGTGCAGCTTTGGAAACGGCGTGAAAGTGTCCGTCCTGAACGAAACCGGAGGCCGCGAGGTCACCATTCACGACGCCCTGTCCTCGCATGAGGCCTACATCACCGCACTCTACCGGCACAGGCCCGGGTTCGTGGAGAAGATGAACGCAATCGTGGACAATTATGTGGAGAGCGTGCGTTCCGACCGCGGCAGCATTGGTGCAGGATGCAGGCTGCAGGACGTGGGGCAGATAATCGACGTGCGCATCGGAGATGCCTGCACCGTGAACGGCGCCAGCCTGCTCAGCAACGGAACCGTCGCGAGCAGGAAAGAGGCTCCCGTGACTATAGGGGAAGGAGTTATCTGCGAAGATTTCATCATCTCCAGCAATTCCTCCGTCACCGAAGGCGCCTCCCTCACCCGCTGCTTCGTGGGACAGGCCTGCCGCTTCGGGCACGGATATTCCGCAAGCGACTCCCTTTTCTTCAGCAACTGCCAGGGCGAGAACGGGGAAGCCTGCGCCATCTTCGCCGGTCCCTACACCGTCACCCACCACAAGAGCACCCTGCTCATCGCCGGAATGTTCTCCTTCATGAACGCCGGTTCAGGGTCCAACCAGAGCAACCACATGTACAAGCTCGGTCCCATCCATCAGGGCACCCTCGAACGCGGGGCGAAGACCTCTTCCGATTCCTACATACTCTGGCCCGCCCGCGTGGGCGCATTCTCCCTGGTAATGGGAAGGCACGTCACCCACTCCGACACCACCAATCTCCCCTTCTCCTACCTTATCGAAAAGGGCGAGACCTCATATCTTGCGCCGGGCGTGAACCTGCGCAGCGTCGGCACCATACGCGACGCGAGGAAATGGCCGAAACGCGACATGCGCACCGACAGCACCAAAGACGACTTCATCAACTATAACCTCCTGAGTCCCTTCACGATACAGAAAATGCTCAAGGGCCTGAAAACCCTCGAAAACCTACGCTACGCCAGCGGGGAACTCAGCGATGTATACTCCTTCCACAGCGTCAAGATTACCAATTCTTCGCTCAAGAGGGGCATGGAACTGTACAGCCTGGCCATCGACAAGTTCATGGGCAACTCCCTTATCTCCAGGCTGCAGGATGCCGACGGAGGCTTCAGTTTCAGCACCGAAGCCCAGATGCAGGCTCGTCTGCGCCCCGACTCCCCCATAGGCTCGGGCGAATGGGTGGACGTCAGCGGGCTGATAGCCCCCAAGAGCGAAATCGAGCACCTGATGAACGGCATCGAGCGCGGAGAGACGGACTCTCCCGAAGCCATACGCGAAGCCTTCCGTACCATTTCGGACAACTACTACAGCTATGAATGGACCTGGGCCTTCCAGCATATTTCGCAGATTTACGGAATCAACCCCTCCAAGATGACGGCCCGGGAGGCAATCAGCCTCGTGGAGAGATGGAAAGATGCCGTCGTGCGCCTGGACAGGATGATTTACGAAGACGCCCGCAAGGAATTCAACCTCGCCTCCATGACAGGATTCGGAGCAGACGGGGACAAAACCCGGAAAGAAAGCGACTTCGAGCAGGTGCGCGGCGACTTCGAAAGCAACGATTTCGTTCAGTCCGTGCTGGAACACATCAGGGTGAAATCCGAGCTCGGCGATCGCGCGATTGAAGCACTGGAGGCCATGAAATAGCTTTTACAGTCGTATTTTTCAAAAACTTGAGTAAATTTGCATCCTATAATGCTTATCCAAATGGAAGAAGAACGCAAACTTAATTTTCTCGAAGAGATCATCGAAAACGATCTCAAGTCCGGAAAGGTTGACTCCATCCTCACCCGCTTCCCTCCCGAGCCCAACGGATATCTGCACCTCGGGCACGCCAAGAGCCTCTGCATCAACTTCGGCCTGGCGCAGAAGTACGGCGGAAAGACCAACCTCCGCTACGACGACACAAACCCCACCAAGGAAGACACCGAGTACGTGGACGCCATCAAGGAAGACATCAAGTGGCTCGGTTTCCAGTGGGACAAGGAGCTCTACGCTTCCGACTACTTCGACCAGCTCTACGAGTGGGCGGAGCAGCTGATTGAGCGCGGACTCGCATACGTCGACGACCAGACTCAGGAGGAAATTAGCGCAGGGCGCGGCACGGTGGAGACTCCCGGCAAGGAGAGTCCCTGGCGAAACCGCACCCCCGAGGAGAACCTGCGTATCTTCCGCGAAATGCGCGACGGCAAATACGCCGACGGGGAAAAGGTGCTGCGCGCAAAGATAGACATGGCCCATCCGAACATGATGTTCCGCGACCCCATACTCTACCGCATCAAGCACGCAAGCCACCACCGCACGGGCGACAAATGGTGCATCTACCCCATGTACGACTTCACCCACGGCCAGTGCGACTCCATAGAGCACATCACCCACTCGATATGCACCCTCGAATTCGACGTGCACCGTCCGCTCTACGACTGGTTCATCGAGACTCTCGGCATCTATCCCAGCCACCAGTATGAGTTCGCCCGCCTTAACCTCACCTACACCCTGATGAGCAAGCGCAAGCTCCTGGAACTCGTGCAGAAAGGCTTCGTGGCAGGATGGGACGACCCCCGCATGCCTACGCTCTGCGGAGTGCGCCGCCGCGGCTATACCGCCGAAGCCCTCAAGATGTTCTGCGACAGGATAGGCGTCTCCAAGCGCGACCAGCTGATGGACATACAGCTCCTCGAATGGTGCGTAAGGCAGGACCTCAACGCCCGCGCAAACCGCTATATGGTAGTGCAGGATCCAGTGAAGCTCACCATCACCAACTATCCCGAAGGACAGGTGGAATGGTTCGACTGCCCCCTGAATCCCGCAGAACCCGAAGGAGCTTCCCGCAAGGTTCCCTTCACCCGCGAGCTCTACATCGAGCGCGCCGATTTCATGGAGGACGCCCCCAAGAAGTTCTTCCGCCTCAAGCCGGACGGAGAAGTGCGCCTGAAGTACACCTACATCATCAAGTGCGAAGAGGTTGTGAAGGATGCCGAAGGCAACATTGTCGAACTCAAGTGCAGCTACGATCCTTCTACAAGGCCGGGGGCCGGAGAATGGCGCTCCGTCAAGGGAACTATACACTGGGTGAGCACGGAATACGCGAAGGAAATCACCCTGCGGAACTACGACCGCCTCTTCACCCTCGCCGACATGAGCCAGGTCCCCGAAGACAAGGACTACAAGGATTTCCTCAACCCTGATTCGCTCGTGGTCGCCAAGGCTTTTGCAGAGCCCGCCCTGCTTGAGGACAAATCCGGAATTGCAGTGCAGTTCGAAAGGACGGGTTATTACATTGCAGACAAGGATTCCACCCCTGAAGATCCCGTCTTCAACAAAACGGTTTCGCTGAAGGATTCCTACAAACCGGAATAGAATTGGCCGGCAGATTCAGGTTCATAATCATTGCCCCGGTGCTTGCCCTGCTCTGCTCCTGCGGCAGCAGGAAAGTGGAGATAGGCATAGCCTGGCGCTATGGTGATAATCCCGCTTACTACACAAAAATCATCAATGCCATACGCGAAGCCGGAGGCACGCCCGTAATACTCGGGCAGGTGAAGCCCGAAGCCTTCGAATACGAAGGGACCAAACTTCCGGATAGCTATACCGACGGGCAGGGGGTGCTTCTTCAGCCCTTCGCCGACCGCGTCAAGGCCCTTCCTGCAGACAGTTCGAACGTGGCCGAAGCCGTGGGCAGGGTGCGTGCGGTGGTTTTCACCGGAGGAGAAGACATCTCCCCCACCCTCTACAGGAATCCGGAGCCCTGGCACGGACTGGAAGATGAAGGTGCATACGATGCGGCGCGCGACGTTTCGGAGTATCTCACACTCGCATACTGCCTCGGAGAGGATATTCCCACCCTCTGCATCTGCCGCGGGATGCAGATGCTATCGGTGGTTTCCGGAGCCGATATGATACAGGACATTCCTGAATATATAGAAAACTGCACCGGAAACAGTTATGGATATCTTCACCGGCAGGCGAAGTTTCCCGGAGTAAAACGCGACTACGCTCCGCACGATGTAATAGTGACGGACAGGGAATCGGTATTCTACCGCATCTGCGGCTGCGATACTTTACGGGCTGTTCCGTCCTGGCACCATCAATGTGTGGAAAGCGTTGAAGGAACCCCGCTCAAGGTCAGCGGAGTCACCCTTACACAGGGCGTGGAAATAATAGAAGCCGTGGAAAGGCCGGACAGGACGTTCTGCATAGGCGTACAGTTCCACCCCGAAGGGGCCATAGACAAATGTCTGAACGGCGACCCTTACGCATCGGATTATATGGACATGGATGCGGCGCTGTCATACTTCAGGGAGTTGGTAAAAGAAGCGAAAAAACGCTGAGAAGTACCCCCGAGGCGAATCGAACGCCTATCGTCGGAACCGGAATCCGAAATTCTATCCATTAAACTACAGGGGCGGAAAGTGCCGCAAATTTAATAAAATTTCGGACAGGTCTTATATATTTCAGCCCAAAAATGCCTTGCCGCGCAGAAGTTCGGCGCGAAGGTCGCCGTAATCCAGCGACACCGGATCTACGCCATTCCTGAGGCAGAGCGCGGCGGCGGTACCTGCAGCCTGTCCGAGGGCCATTGCAGGGGGCATCACCCTGATTGCTCCGGCCGCGGCGGATTCGGCGCTGATGCAGCGCCCCGTAAGCAGCAGGCCGCGGATTTTCCCCGGAATGAGGCAGCGGTAAGGGACTCCGTACATATCCTTCTTTATAGGCATGTAAAGTCCTCCTGCAGGGCCTCCCATCGCCCCATGGACATCTATTGAATTGGCTGAGAGGAGTATGGTGTCTTCCGGAATCTTTCCGTCAATCAGGTCCTGCACCGGCAGCACGAAATCGCCGAGTATATGACGCGACTCGCGTATGCCCATTGTGGAACCGGTGCCCATCAGCGTGGCATGTTCGCAGCCGGGGACGTATTTGTGGAAGAAATGCATGAGTTCCTGCACCTGACGGCGGCCTTCCACCTCCGAGGCGCTGAGGCTTTCGGCATTTGTCGCATCGACATTGTGGATGCGGGTGCAGTTCGCCACCCACTGGTCCTTCTCCACGCTGCGCCATATATTCACCGACTTGCGGTCGAGATCCCACTCCCCTGCCGCCTCGGCTTCGGCGACTCTCCAGTGCAGGCAGCGGTAGCTCACTCCGTTCACGCGACGGAATTCCGGAAGATGGGGAACCACCTCGGCAATCAGGGCGTCGGTGTCTATGTTGTTCATACGGAAAAACAGCGAGGACGGCTGCACCCTTCCCGATTCGGGATCGCCGAATACATAGGGAGCGCCTGCACGGAAGGCGACCGTTCCGTCTCCGGTGGCATCTATCACCATGTCCGCATCCACCTGCTCCACTCCCGAAGGAGTCAGCAGGAGCGCGCCCCTGACAGTATCCCCCTTCATTACAGGTTCCAGGAAGTTGGCGTGGTAAAGCACCTTTACGCCTGCCTCGAAGCACATCTGCTCATAAACTATCTTGAGCAGTTCGGGGTCGAAAGGAGTGCAGTGCTCGTGTCCTTCGCTTATCCAGGCGGTGAATTCCGTGCCCTGGTGTATCTTCGAAGGATGGATGGCCCCGCCTTTTGCGATGAGCCTTTCCACGACCTCCTCGAAAAGGCCGCGTATTATCATTTCCTGCCCTGAAGCGTCGTAGCAGGTCATGAACGGACCTACAAGCGCCTTGGTTCCCATGCCTCCAAGGCAGTTGCCGTTGTCGACAATCATGGTTTCGATGCCGAGCCTGGCGGCGCTGACTGCCGCACACACCCCCGAAGGACCTCCTCCGACCACGAGCAGGCGTGCCCTGTACGAGTGCCTGGCGAGTTTTTCAAGGGATTTGCCCCCGGTAGCGGAACATGAAGGAAGGGCCGTGGAGACCGCGCCGGCGGCGGCAAGCATGGATGATGCGGAAATGAATTGTCGTCTGTCCATTATCTGTTTATTTTACAGGAGGATAGCATCCGTGGATGCAGAAATTCTGGTTGTTGGGAAGGCCCTGCTGCCCTGCGCCTTCGCGCATCAGCGCATCGAGCTCGTCCCAATGGTCAGGGTACACGTCCGAGGGTAAGATGGAGTTCTGCCTGCACACGCTTGCCGCAAGCCCTACCACTTCGCCCATCATGCCGCAGGTACGCAGCACGCGCACGGAACCGAGGGCGATGCGGGTTGCGCTCACGTCCCTTCCGGCCATCATGAGATTGTGGATATTTCGGGAATACAGGCAGCGGAAAGGAATGGGATAGGGCTGGATATATTCGTGTTCGGCAAGCGAACGGTATTCCGCCCCCGGGAAGAAGCGGCTGTTGGCAGGGTCGGGATAATGCAGGTCTATAGACCACGAGGCGCTGGCCGTCCCGTCGGGATATATCACTGGGGTGACGAGGTCGTTTTCGGTGAGGATATGGTCGCCGAGCAGCCTGCGCGATTCGCGCTTCCCGGCTATGTAGGCCACCCATTCCAGCTGCCTGTCAACGAATTCCGGATATTCCTCGGGATGATTCTTGAGATAGGACCAGTTGGAATATATCGCAAGCAGGGCGTAGTCGCGTATCTGCTCTATGTCGTTCATCATGTCCAGCCCCATGCCTGTCTCCCAGGTCCAGTTGCTGCGCTCCATCCTTGCAACACTTTCTTCGTTGAGGCTGATACCGTAATTGAACTCGGGGAAGCAGCATGCCGCCCCTGTATCTTCCGAATACCAGAGCACAGATGCTCCGCTCTGGCGTCTGTCCGCCACTTCAGGAGCCATGGGCTCGCCGAATTCACTCCTGGCCTCGCGTCCCTGAGTCCAGTCGGCTCCGGACATGAAACCGAGGCTGCCGTCGCCGGTGCAGTCTGCGAACAGGGGGGCGCTCACGCACACCAGCTCACCGCTGGCGATATTGCGTGCATACACCCTGAGTATCTTTCCGTCCTGAACGTCGCTGCGCTCCGCATGATAGGGCGCATAGAGGGTAATTCCCTGTTCAGCGGCGATGAAATCGGCTTTCCTGTCATCTTCAAAGCATTCCGCAGGGCTGGCATTGGCGCATTGCGCATGTCCGAACTCCTTGATAAGGTTGCCGAGCTGCGGATACGGGTCGAGTTCTATCCTTCCGCCGAGATGCACCCTGACTTCGGCGGAATTGTTCCCGCCGAGCACAGGCCTGTCGTGCACCAGTATCACCTTCAGGCCCCTGCGCGCAGCAGCGACAGCAGCGCACATTCCCGACACTCCGCCCCCGACGACCACGAAATCGGCGCTGTCCAGCACCACCGGTGTATCGTACAGGGGATTGCAGCGCAGACGGAAAGCATGCATGGCTTCAGGCGAGGCGGGCAGTTTGGAGACGGGGCGTTTCACGGAGCTCAGATAAATTGCATCGCATCGTCCGTCAAGTCCGCCAAGGTCGGCAAGTCGCAGTTCGCAGGGGCCGCCCCCGTGCCTGAACGACGAAGCCTCCTGCCATTCCCAGCGGTCTCCCCTGATGCCAAGGCTTGCATTAAGGGTATCGCCGGCGGCAATCAGCGCAAAGCGTCCGGGGCCCTCCCCTTCATGCCAGGGAGAGGTCCAGTTATAGGTACGCACATAGGCGTAATACTCCCCCGCTTCCAGATCGACGACTGTCACGGCATCCTGTACGGGACGCCCGTAACCATGGGCGAGCAGATAGGGAGATCCCAGCACGTCAACGGCCTGCTGGTCTGTCACCCAGCCTCCGGTATCGGAGAAAGCTTCGGCTTCAATCAGAATCTCACGCGCGTCGCGGCAGGCCGGAATCATCAGCATCGCGGCCAGAAGAAAAAGGCAGGACTTCGATTTCATTTTCAATAGAATTCAACGCGTGCGAGGTAATCGGCTCCGTTGTAATTTATGAGCAGGGCTCCGTCGAGAATGGTGCACTGCTCCTGTTCCTTCGAGACCATGGCCTTCTCCGTCCACTTTATGTCGTTCACCACCCTGGCCTCGCGGTAGTCTATCACGAGAAGGCGCTGCAGTTCTCCGGTAAAGCCCGCCAGGACATAGATTTTACCGTCCTGGGCACATCCGGCATTGTAATAATTCCTTCCGCTGTCAGACTCTCCCGCAACGGTGCGCACATAGAAATGTCCGCTTTTCTTTTCGCTGAAGAGATAATACTCGGCGCCCTGCTTCAGCAAGGGCATCTCGTAAACCTCCCAGTACTTGTATTTGTTGCCGTCCGGATCCACCCCGCCCATCTTTATCACCATCTTTTCCCCGTCGGGGAAGAAGGCCTGGGCGTCGAGCAGATTGTATTTTCCGTCGGTCTTGCTGCCGTCGGTAAGGTAGATGCGCTGCACCAGAGTGGCATCGGTTTTTGTCACGCGAAGCACATAGCAGACATTTTCCTTGTAGGACGACAGGTAGAGCAGCGGGAATTCGTCGTCGGGGTCGAAACGCTCGCTGCCGAAATTCGCCTGCCCCGCATGGTTGTCTTTGTTGCAGACGGGCTCGGGAAGGGCGAATTCCGCTATGATTTTATGGTTTTCAAGGTCGAGGGTACGGCATAGTCCGGTATCGTAGAAGAAGAAGCCGGTTTTACCGTAAGCGGTGAATCCCTGCCCCGACTTGCCGTTGAATGAACCGATTCCGGGTATGTCGATATAGGAAACCCTGAAATTGTTTTCCGGGCTTTCCCCCGGAGTAAGGGAAATCTTGTTTCCGTCGTACGAATACGACGAAGCCTTTGCCGAAGCCTGACGTACTGTGAAACGGAATTTCTCTGATTTCCCGGCAGTTATGCTAACCTGGGTTTCGCGCGTCCTGTCGCCGGTGGCATCCCAGGGTCCGACCGAAAATTGGAGTATCCGGTTGGCGGCTTTGCCACCGGATACTCCTATGGTCGGATTGTCCAGACAAGTGACCCAGGAATCCGCAATATTGGTCTGCAGCTCCATATTCGTGTTGATTACAGCCACGAATTCGCCGCCTTCGCATGAGAAATCCTGGAATGAGACATATACCAGGGATGCCACATCCGCATCCTTGGGTTTTTCCACACAGCCTGCAGTCAGGAACAGGCAGGTAAAAATGCATGAAAACAATATTCTCTTCATATCAAATGTCCGGACAAAGAATAAACAATTACTTCACTAAAATCTGGATATCGTCGATGGCGAAACGTGTGCCCGATGCACCAGCTATCATCACTGAATCCCCTGCCTTTAGATCGACATCTACGCTGAATTCCGTGAACTTGTAATCTACTGCGCAGTTCTGGGTAGTGGGAGCTTCAGGCTTGTAAATGTTATTGGGAATAGAAACTGTCGTAGCATCGATCAGGTTATTGTCACGACATACCTTGATATTCAGATCCTGGTTTGTACTGATATACGCCGTGACTGCCATGCAGGCCTTGAATTTAAGGGTACATGTCTTTGGAGTGCTCGAAAGCAGGGCGGAATTCAGTGCGGGAGTCGCGACAAAATGTCCTTCCAAAGTGCCGGTGCGGTTGAACAGGACGCCCATGCCGGGGCAGAAGTCGTCGGAGCAGAACCAGCCCTGCATATCTCCGGCATATTGATTGAACTTGAGATTTCTTATTGTACCGACAGTCTCGCTTCCGTCAAGATAAACGGCCTCGTCTGCGAAATTCCAGCCACATACCTTGATAGGATTTGCGAACATGCAAACCCTCCATTCTCCGGTCCAGGGATATTTGAGGTCGGCACGAAGGTCGGTTTCCGTCGCCTTGTTCATGGCCATTCCTTCAACGTAGGGATAGGTTCCGCAGGACTCATTGACAAGGTCGATGCTGATGCTGAGGGCATCAAAGCCTCCATAGATGACTTCGTTGGCGGCGGGAACATGGGCGGGCTCCGTACTTGCCTCAATCCACTCCGACCATTCGCTTTCTCCGTTGGTAGCCTTGATGGTGACATCGGAGGTCTTATTGTCGAAATAAGACTTCATCGTTACCTCCTCGGTCTTTGCACGGAAATAGTAAGTGGTGTTGGCCTTCAGGTCGCCGAAGGAGATTGCCACAGGTATGGCGAGGTTCTTGTTGGAAGACTTGCCGAGCCAGGAAGAAGTGCTGTACGGTGATCCTGCGATGGAGGCACTGCCGTCGAATCCATAGATATTGTAAACGCAACCGGATTCGTCCTTGGTGGTGGAAAGCTGGTAATGGTAGCCGCGGTTGTTGGGCGTGGATGCGGTGGCGGAAGTGCTGCCTCCGGAGATATCGTCGAGGGAGAAACTCAGATGGGTAGGTCCCACGTTGTCGGTATTCTTCCTGATGGCCTTGGTATGGATGGCGATGTTTCCGCTAATGCCTTCCTTCTTGTTTTCGTCTACTGCCACATTGACTACATAGTCCTTGTCGCAGGAAAGTCCTGTCAGCTTGTAGGTCTGGACACCGGCCGCAACCGTAGCGACCTTTACGCTGTCGAGCAGGATGTTGTAATTCTCGATGCCCTCAACGTCAGTCCAGGTAATCACCGCGTCGGAATAGAATATCTTCTTGGCGTCGGCCGCAGCGCTGATTTCCACAGTTTCGACGCTGGACTTGGCCTGGTTGACCACGATGGTGCGGGAGAGTGACAGTCCGTCGGTATCGCTGACGGTAATGGCTGCAGTACGTGCGGCGCCCTTGTTTCTGGCAACGGTAAGGACTACCGTGGTCTCGGTCAGGGCCTTGGTATTCCAGGCGGTGATCCATGAAGAAGCCTCCTCGGGAATGCTTACGGTCCAGTTGACATTGGAGCTTACCTTGAATTCGACATCTCCGCCGTCCTCTCCTACTTCCACCGCTGCGGCAAGCAGGTTGAGAATGCCGGCTTCGAAGGTCACGATCTGCGCGGAAATTTCGGCAGAAGAATTCTTCACGGCCTTAACGATTACGTAGCCGCTTGTGGGAATTACCGAAGGAGCGGTGATGACGACCTTGCCCTTGTCATTTCCATTAGGTATCACCTCTGCGGTGTATCCGGAGCATTCGGTGACCACCACGGTGCTTTCGTCGCCCTTGGTGATGGTGTAGTTTACCTCGAAAGTGCCCCCTGCGGCGATGTTCTGGCTGCCGTACTTCTCAAGTACAATCTTGAATCCGGTTCCAGCTGCCTTGGGAAGGGTAATCATATTGCCACCTATGGTAAGATAGACGGCGTCTTCGGTTTCGCTGACAGTGATTGCGTCCCCTGTCTGGGAGCCTTCAATCTTTTCCCAGTTGCCGTCGCCATAGACCGAAATCCACCACCAGCCTTCCTCAACTTTGAATTTGGGGCTGACGGCCTTTCCTGAATCCACGGGAACTTTCTTGCCGCCGGAATCGAGTATCCACTCCCCGTTGGCGGTCCAGTAGAAAACTCCGTCGGTGTCGGCCTTTACGCTGATTACGGGAGCGGCGCCGGGATCACCCTTGTCGCCCTTTTCACCGACGCCGTCCTGACCGTCCTTCCCATCCTTGATGGTGGCGCTTGTACCGTCGCTGAAGTTGATGGTAACAAAGCCTTCTCCGGGAACGACGCTGCTTACATACACGGACGAGCCTATCTTCGAAACGGCTGTCTGGATTGCAGTGACATTGTCGTTGAGAGTCTGGCACTTGCTTTCAAGTGCAGCATACTTGTCCTCGAGATTCTTCACCCTCGACTGGAGTGCGGAATCATCGTAGGATTCACAACTTGCCGCGAGCAGTCCGCCCGCAATCACAAGTGCAATGCTTGAAATTCTGAAATGTTTCATCATAAATTATTTAATGTTATTATAATGGTTGCAAAACAGTAGTGAATGTATCTTTTTTACCCGCGGGAACGGTGACTTCGAATCCGGCCTCATAGTAACCGGTATTGTCGGCGTCATATTCCTCTCCCTTGGTGCTCCAGGTCTTGTAGCTTACTTCCGCGGCGTTGCCGCTGACGCTGAGTTTCATGTTCTTCTTAGCGCCCCTGAGCAGGATGAAGCCGTCCTGGACCTCGGGAACCGCGGTCGTCACCATGTTCCAGCGGACTTTTGCGTCTATGTTCCCGTAAGTGTTTATCTCGTCCTTCACCACCAGGTTATCCCCTTCGAGGGTTATTGTGCGGGTAGCCTTCTGCACTGCTCCCCTCAGGCACGGAGTCATGTCGATCACTCCCCCTTTGCGATCCGGAGTGTCAATCACTTCGGTAAGGGGAACCATGATCTGGGGATTGTAGAGCAGGTCGTTCACTGTAATGGTGCTGTGGTTGTAATTGTTGTAGCGGAACATCTTCCAGCGGACGCTGTTCTGGTCGTAATTCCAGATACTGTTGGGCGCGAAATAAGTTTCCGCCGCATAGTAGTCCTGGGAACCCATGTCCGCCGACCATCTCGTGCCGAATGCGTCATACACAAAAGATCCCATGTCCAGATGGGCGTGGCTGCGGTTCCCTGCGCCTGCCTTGATTCCGAGGAATTTGTCGCTGTCGCTGAAAGTCCAGTCGCCATGCACGAGAACCACGGGATTCTGGCCCTGGCCGGCCCAGAGTTTCTCTTCGGGGGCCTTCACGCCGTCCACGTCAATCCTCGCGGCGGAGAGTACCATAAGGGGCATGTCCTTGGTCTGGGACAATGTGTCATACATGCCAGCTTCCACCTTCATCAGTTCATAGTAAAGTATTGAAGGGTCGTCGAATTTCCATGCAAGATACCACAGGGGCGTCTGACAGACGGATACTATGCCTCCGTCGCTGAAAGAGAACATGCGGCGGTTCATTCCTTCCATGAACAGCATCCATTTTCCAGTTTTTCTCATTCCGGGCACTTCCGAAAGGCCCCTGTCTGAGCCGAGGGCGCTTTCAAGCGCAGCCATCATTGCGACCTCGTACATGGTACCGTAGTTCCAGTAGCCATATCCTTCCCTGCTGTTGCCGTCTTCGCCGTAAATGCTTTCCATCATGGCACGGTTGCCCGCGATGCCGTCGGCGATGATGCGGTCGGCATCTTCAGGGCAGTTTTCATAAATCGCAAGTGCTGCGACGATAAGCCCGCCGGTGCAGACCTGGTTCCAGTTATTGCTGCTTTCGTAGAAATTCTGCGAATATTTCTTCTTGAACACGCAGTCGAAGGCGAAGCCGCGGACAGAACTGACTATCAAATCCTTGCATTTGTCCGAAAGATCGGAATACAGCCAGTCGTAGGCCACTCCCACCGCATAGCACATCTCTCCTACGTCCAGAAAGTGGTTTGGGCCGTTCCAGTCGGGGAAGCTGCATACCGCGGTAATGTCGCGTTCCGCCCTCTCGAGATATTTCCTGTCTCCGGTCATCCTGTAGGCATAGGAAAGGGCGACCAGGCGGTTGGCGGCATCCTGCGAAACAGCAAGCAGCCTTTTTCCTTCAAGCACATAGGCGAGCTCGGAAGCGCCGAGATATGCATCGGCCCTTGCGACGATTCTGTCGCTGAACTTTTTTACATAGGGATTGCTTCCCATGGAAGTCCGGATAAGCTCCAGGTCCTCCCCGTTTATAATTACCCTCGGATGCCCTTCCGCCGAGAGCTTCATATTTGCCTCGTAAGGCTTTTCAGGCACCGGATCGGCCTTGTAGCACGACGGAAGGATCGAAGCCGCCGCCAGTGCGATAATTGCATAAACTATTGAACGTCTTACCATCGCCTTAATCGTTATAATGTGAAGGGTCGGGGTCCTGCCACTCGTTCACTCCGTCGCGCATACGGTTGCGGAAACTGAGCGTGTCGCGTATGTATGTGGTGGTGCCGTTGCCGTTGGAGTACTTGTAGCTGAGGAAAAGTTTCCTGTCCTGCAGCAGCTTCGCTCCATTGAAACGGCTGCCCTCTCCCCAGGGCTCAATCTCCCTGGACGGGGCGCTCAGCGTAATCGCGTCGCCGTCGAAAGTGAAGTCAAGGGTGCCGTTGGCGTTGCCTATGCGGTTGCTGCGCAGCGAGAAGGGGCCGGTGCTGCTGAGGGTGTAGATTCTGGTATCGGGCTGGGGAACCTCGCCGCTGTAGTATTGCTCCGAAACTATTTCGGAGGTCATGTCGTTGCGGACCACGGTGTAGCCGCCGTGGTACCAGTTGCCGAAGAAACGGTTTTCTATCCTCAGGGCTATCACCCCGAAATTCTTTTTCTCGAGCACCTTGTCGGCATCGGCCTCCTCGATGCGGTAAGCGAAAGCATAGTACGGCGACGGCTTCACGCTGGCGTCCGCAAGCATTGCCGCGGAGTCGGCCTTGAAGGTCACCGTAGCAGTGTGCCTTCCTTTTTCTATGGTCATCTCTCCGGGAGAAGAAAGGGTGTAGTAATTCTCAGGAACGGGAGTGAGCCTTTTGATTCCCGCGGAAGTGATTGCCGCCGTAACGTAGGGCTGGCTGACGCTTCCCGCGATGGAAGTACCCGCCATAATGGCAAAAGCCTCGTCGTCAATCAGCGAATTGTCCACGGAGTAGCGCACTACGCGGTCGCGCTCGTTGCTGATGACTCCGGAAAGCATGGTTCCGAAGTCGAATTTCATTCCCTCTCCGACCACGAGGGTGCGAAGGTCGTACTGATAGGCGACGGAAACCGCCGAATAGTCATAGTCCTTCACATATTCGTCGTAACAGGAGACCGTCAGTACGCAGAGGGATAGTATTGCAAATAATCTTTTCATCGCAGCTGTCTTTTATTTCCAGTTTTCCCAGCCCTCGTTCTGCTCGATTGCGTTCGAGCGCACGGTTTCGTGATAAGGCACCATGATGTAGGGCGAAACATGATTGATGGTATATACGGCCGAAGTGCTGTACTTGCCTTCGGCGGACACGTTGAACGCATGCACCTGGACGTTCCTCTCATTCATCGGAACGGCCCAGCGGACAAGGTCGTAGAGACGCTCGCCCTCGAAGCAGGTTTCAATGCGCCTTTCGTTGCGCACGAGCTTCTCGAAATCCTCTCGGGAGCCTGCCGCACATTCGTCAAGGTAAGGGTCGGAAGTCCGCCCGAGGCCGGTCTTGCCGTCGGAGGTAGTGCGGGCGCGGAGATATCCGAGGGCCTCCTTTGCGGAGTATCCCAGGGAATTGCCCAGGGGGCCGTACGCCCTGTTGGCGGCTTCCGCGAACGCGAGGCAGACATCCCTCCAGCCTATGAAGAACACTGCATGGGGTGCGGACTGCTGGGTGAGGTCGAAGCCGTTCCAGTCGAGGCAGACGAACTTCTTGACATAATAGCCCGTAAGGGTATTGCCGGGGAGCCCGGGCCTGTCGGCACCGGTCTCGCTGACGTCGAAGGTATACATTACGTTGCCTGTCCTGTTGGAACGGAGCACGTCCGATCCGTGGTAGAACAGGGTGGAATAAAAGCGGGGGTCCCTGCCTTCGAAAGGCTTTGCAGGGTTGTAGCCGCTGCGTATGTCCGTGATGGGATAGCCGTTCGCCATGGGAAAGGCGTCCGCAAGTTCCTGGGTGGGTCCTATGGCACCGTTCCCCATGAATCCGGAAGGATACACGGTTTCTTCTATTGCGGAGGACTTGCTGCTGTAACGCGAGCACCAGAAGATTTCGCGGCTGTTCGGATCAGTCCAGTAAAAAGCATTGTACGGGCTGAATCCGTGGGCGCCGTCATCTTCCAGCTTGAAGCGCATGGCTTCAGCGGCATACTGTGCGGCCTTCTCCCACCTGCTCACATCCCCCGAAGGGTTGAAGGCGTCGGAGGCCCATAGCAGGTACACGAGCGACCTGAGTGCAGTCACCGACACCTGGTCGAAGCGTGCCCAGCGCGCGGATCCCTGCACCGTGGAGTTCTCGGCATACCATGAACGGTTCGCATAGGGCAGATACACCATTGCGGAATCGCAGTCGGCCAGTATGGATTTGACGCAGTCGTCGAAAGACGCCCTCGGATAATCGCCCACCGTGGCGTTGCTCCTGTCGAAGTCGACTCCCACGATGGGATAGCCGAGCAGTTCCCCGCCCTTGCTCCTGCCTCCGAACTTGCGGAGAAGGTCGTAGCCGAACCAGGCACGTAGCGCATAGGCGTCGCCCTGATAGTTCCTCCGGAGCAGGGAATCCTGTTCATGGTCGAGCAGATACTGGGTGCTGATGCCCAGGTCGTCCTTCAGGAACATGTTCACGTACGCTATGCCGTTGTAGTCGCGGGACCACCATGAGCTGAACGGGTCGTCCGAAGGCTGAATGGTGCCGAGGGCATAGCGGCGGCAGGAATTTGACGAGGACGTGGCTACGGCGTTGTCGGTGGCGCAGTCCAGGTAGATGAATTCGTTGCCGGTATAGGCGGTGGGAAGCAGGGTGAAAGCCCTGTCCACGAAACCCCGGATGATGGTGGGATAATCCTGATAGTTTTCCTCGGTGTAGTCGCCGCTGCGCATGGGATCGAGGGCGCCGCTGCAGGATGCCGCAAGCAGGGCCCCTGCCGAAAGGAATGACAATGTTTTGATATATCTCTTCATAACGGACAGATCAGAATGAAAGTGAGAAACCACCGGTAAACGTACGGAACAGGGGATAATCGCTCACGCCTGCGGACAGGGCTTCGGGATCGACATCCTTGATGCCGGAAATCGTGAGCAGGTTGGCTCCGCGCACGAAGAAACGCGTCACGCCGAAACGCAGCCCCGCCTCAACGCTCTGAATCTTGAAGAAGTCGCCCCTGCGCACCCAGAAATCGGAAACCCTGAAGTTGTTCTCGGACTTCTGGTACGAAATTCTCGGATAAGCTCCTCCGAGATTGTCGCGCACGAAGGCGGAATAGTTGCCGTCGCCCCAGCCGTTCCAGAACCACTCGTTGCTCAGTACCGAATCGAAGAATGCCTTTCCGGTTCCCACAATCGTGAAGTCGAAGCGCCTGTAGGCAAGATTGAAGTTCAGGGCATAGCGCAGCAGCGGGGAGCTGTTGCCTATGACATGTACGTCATGGCTGTCAATCACATTGTCGCCGTTGTAATCGCGGTACTTGAGGTCGCCCGGATAAACCTGGGGGTCGAAACTCTGCAGGGGCGAGGCTGCGATGTCGGCGTCGGACTCGAACTTGCCTATGCATTCCTGCCCCCAGATGCTTCCCGTCCTCTTTCCTGAACGGTTCTGCCATTCGTCGGAATAAATCTCGTTGACCTTACCGTAACGCGCCACCGACACGGTGGCGAAACCGCCTACGCTGTATTTCAGCTTTCCCACAGTTCCCGACCACATGGCATTGAAGTCCACGCCGTCGTAAATGTTGGAATTGTAGTTGTCGTAGATTGCTCCGGGGCCGTAGAAGGAAGGCTGCACGCTGGAAATGTCCACCACTATGCCGTCCTGCAGAACATGGTAGTAGGTAATTCCGGCAGTGAAGTTCTTCCCTATGCTGAAGTCGGCTCCGGCCTCGATCTCCTTGTTCTTTTCCCAGCCGAGGTCATCGTTTTCATAGCGCGACAAGGTCGTGTAATAAGCGTTTATGGAAGAAGTGCTGCCGAACCACTGTCCCGCGGAATAAGGGCCGTAGGTGAAGGCGCTGCTCTTGGTGTACTTGCTCTGCCAGTAGTACTGGCCGCCGTAAGGCTCATATCCGAGTATGCCGGCCTGCGCACGGAGTTTCACCTGGTCGAGGGGGCGGTACGATACCCCGAGGCTCGGGAAGAATTCGTAACGGTATCCCTTCTTGCGGGCCGAGGTGCCGGCATAATTTACCACTCCCTCAATCCTGAACTTGCCGGCATGGCTCCATCCGAAATCGAGTATGCCGCTCTGCTGCTGGTGGTAGCCTCCTTCGATGGAGTAGGCAAGCTTGGACCAGTGATATGTCAGTGAAGCGTTCACCCTGTTTACACCGAAATACCTGTCGAATACGAAACGCTGGTTTATCTCCATTCCCTGAAGATATCCCGCGAGGAACTGCGACTTGTCGGTGGCGGAAATGCCGGTATGGGAACTTGGCGAACGGGTGTCGGAAACCGGATCGTAGATATATCCCATATAATCCTCTTCCATACCTATTCTGGTGGAATAGTAGAGGTTAAGTCCGAAACGCGTTTCGCTGCGCAGGCCGGGGACGAGCCCCGAAAGGTCGTAGTGCAGGGTTGCGTCGGTCAGGCCGGTACGGCCGGTTTCGGTGTAGAAACCGCTGTCGTAGAGGGTTGCATAGGGGTTGTTCGGATAGCGGGCCGAAACCGTCCAGTTGTATTCCCCCGTATCGGCATCCCTGTCGAGATAGAGGGGATATGCCGTCTGCGGCACGCTGTGTATAAGGCTCATGAACTGGGGGAATTCGTAAGGATTGCTCGTTCCCGTCCCCGACAGCGGAGTGCGGCGCAAAGTGTAGATGGCGATGAAGTTCACTTCTGCACGCAGGCGGTGGTTCAGCCTCACGTCTATCGACATGTCAGCGTTGAAGCGGTTGAAATCCGAAACCGGCCCCATGGCATAGATGTCGCTGTGGTTGCCCCAGCCTATGTGCGAACTATAGGAGACATTGTTTCCGCCGCCGCGCACGAGGAAGCCCGCCTTGGTGATGTTCCTCGTATTGTGAAGCATCAGTCCCTGCCAGTCGACGGCGGGATAGTTCAGGTCGAAAAGATCCCCGTTGCCGAAAGCCTCGACAGCCTTGTCGTCGTAAAGCCTTGGATACCCTGCCGCAATGCGGGCGGCATTGTTCAGGCGGGCGTAATCCACCGCACCGAGCCATTCCGGCATCCTGTCCACCACGTCCACGCCTTTCTCCACGTTGAACTTGATCTCGCGCCCTTTGGGAAGGCCCCTGACCGTACGGATATAAACCGCACCGCGGGATGCTTCAGGGCCGAAACGGGCCTTGTCCACAATGTCGGAGATAACGGTTACGGATTCTATGTCCTCGGGGTCGAGCTGGAACTGCTCGGGCTCCGAAAGGACTATCCCGTCAATGATGTATTTTGCACCTGCGAATCCGCGTATGTTGAGGCTGCAGTTCTGGGTATGGTAGCGGACTCCTGTGGCTCCCGTATTCTCCGTAACCCACAGGCCCGGAATCACTCCCGTGAAACTGTTCATCAGATCCAGGGTAGGATAAGACTGCAGCACGGAATTGCCCTGTGTGCTGGAACTGCCAGTATAGAGCCCGTCCCAGGTATTCGGGAGCTGGGCGTAGGCCGCCGTGCAGGCAAGTGTCAGTAATATGGTCAGATATTTGTTTTTCATAATTGCTTCTCCTACCAGCTGGGGTTGTTTTCAAATACGCTGAACTTGTTGGCTTCCTCCGCGGGGAGATAGAAATAATACATCTCGTCCTTCCATGTGCTCTGGCGGTCGGCCGAGAGAGGAGTGCGGATGAAGTTCCTTCCTACAGGATGCTCGGCGCTCACAGGGCAGGACTCGATGTACATCCCGTACAGGGTCTGCTTCATCCTCTGCGGAGCCACCTTCCAGCGGCGTTCGTCCAGGTAATAGTGATTCCCTTCGTCCATGAATTCTATGGTGCGTTCG
Source organism: uncultured Bacteroidales bacterium (assembly GCA_905235675.1). Lineage (GTDB taxonomy): Bacteria > Bacteroidota > Bacteroidia > Bacteroidales > UBA932 > Cryptobacteroides. Next base: position 101,308 of record CAJONC010000001.1, read on the forward strand.
TTGTAGATGCGCTCGCGGAACAATTCCTTGGATGTGGTGTAACGCGCCTGCACCTCGGGCATCAGTGCCCTTTCGCGTATTATGTTCACCGCCTCCAGCGCCGTAATCTGTCCGGGAACGGCTCCGTTGGGGCCCCAGGCCTCGTTTGCCGCCTCCGCATAATTCAGATAGAGCTCCGCCAGGCGGAAAAGAGGATCAGTGACATAGAATTTGGTGGAAGTATATTTGCCGTCCCAGAATTTGCGGCTGTAGTAGCCGGTGTTGGTCACGCCCATTCCGGTCTGGGATCCCCAGGTGTAGCCGAAATAGCGCGACTTGCCGCTGAGCGTCGTGGGAGGCCATGTACCTGTGTTGGGATCGTAGTGTATATTTATCACGGAAGCACCGTCGGAAGATGCTCCGTCGTAAATCACAAGCTTGTAGAAACGGGGATCGCGGTTCTCATAGGGATTCTGCTCGTTGTAATGTCCCAGTTTTGCCGCGGCTTCGCGGTCGGCCTCGGTGTTGAGCGGGTCTCCCCATGCAGTCTCGTACATGTCGATTGCATTCTGTGTGGGGCAGACGGCTCCTCCGTTCTTGTTGTTGGTGATGGGATAGGAGTTGTAGCTGACTATGAAGTCGTGTGCGTCGGTGAGCGATCCGGCATCCCAGGCCCAAAGCTGTTCGTTGGTATATTTCACATACTTCCAGTTGTTTTCCCATTCTTCAAAAGGAAGGAGATAGAAGCCGTGCTCGAGGGCCACGTCCAGTGCAAAGGAAGATGCTTCTGCGGCAGCCACCCATGCACTCGTGTCTCCTTCGGGATTGCTCAGGGGACTGGCCGCGAAGAGAAGGGCGCGGGAACGGAGGGCGAGGGCTGCGATGCCGGCAGCGTGGTTCATTTCGCTGTGCAGCAGGTTTCCGGCCTCTCCCGGCATGGGATCGCGGCGTACGAGTCCGGCCTTCTCGAAGTAGGTATAGGCGGTATATGCGTCTTCCGCCGCCCTTTCGTAGGTCTCGCGGGAGCTGAGGCGCGGAAGGTCGAAACTGTCGTCGCCTGAGAGGGAATGGTCGATGTAGGGCATGCCCCCGAAATAATTGCAGAGGGTGAAATGCGCCAGCGCCCTCAGAAAGTAAGCCTGGGCGAGCAGGTCATACTTGTCTTCGTCGGACACCCCGACCAGCCGGTCTATATTCTCTATGCAGCGGTTGGCCGTCCGGTTCACTATCCACATGGTGGCGAAGATGGGAGCCTTGCCGTTGATGAAGATGCTGGCGTTGTCGTCGCCGCAGAGCCCGCCCTTCATCACATGGGAACGCAGCGGGCGTCCGGAATCCGAGATGTCGGTGATGGTATTGAAGGTGAAGCGGTTGGTGGTGCAGTTGAGCCCTATGGGCGCATAAGCCCTGAAGAGGTTCCCTGCGACCTGGAAGTCCAGCTGCGTACCTCCGTGGTAAGTGCTGAAGAGGTAATTCTTGAAGTTGTTGTAGTTGCTGAAAACCTCATCCTCGGTCATTCCCAGTTCGGGCGAGATATCAAGATAGCTGCACGAAGCGAGGCAGAATACGGACAATATTGCTATATATAACTTTTTCATCATATTCCGAGTTTTAAACCGAACTGAACGGTACGCATCAGGGGATAGGTACCGGAAACGAATGACGACGCCTCGGGATTGCCTTCGATCAGCGAGGTGAAATAGAAGAGGTTGTTAGCATTCACATACACGTTCAGGCTCTTGATGCCGAGCGTTGCGTTGAGCTTCCTGGAATCGAAGGTATAGCCCAGGCGCAGGTCGCGCAGGTTGATGTAGTCCGATCTTCTCCAGGTACGTCCCACGAGCCCCATGTCAGCGGTTTCGGCGGAGGTGATGCCCGCCCAGGTATACATGGGATGGCCGGAGGCGCCGCGGAAGACCATGGTGGCATGCGTCGCGTCAGGATTGTCGGGACGCCAGTAGTCGCGCTGCGACTGGCTGAGACGGATTTCACTCTTGGTGAAGTCCATTTCGTAGGCTCCGTTGAAATTCACCCACTTGTCGATGTTGCCGTAGAAGAGGAAACTGAAATCGAACCTCTTCCAGGTAAATCCTCCGCCGAAGGAGAAGAGCGTGGAAGGATAGCGGCTGCCGTGCACGGCGTGCATGTCGTTGGTGTCGATGCGGCCGTCGGCACAGTAGTCGAGGTATTTGTAGGCACCAACGGGGATGAGATCCCAGCTGGAAGTATAGCCTATGTAATTATGTATGTCGTCCACCGAAGTGAAGTAGCCGCTGTCCACCAGGGTTTCTCCATAAGACTGGCCGGCATGGGGTTTCCCCGCCTCCTTCTGGTATTCGGGAGTGTAGGGTGCGTCGGCCTTTTCGATGATACGGTTTTCGTTGAAGGAAAACATTGCATCGATGTGATACCTGAATCCGTTGGAAAGCTTGTCCGTCCAATGCATTTCGGTCTCGAATCCGTGCTTCTTCATCGAACCGCGGTTGACCTCCTTGGATCCGGTTCCCACAAGCAGGGTAATCACCGGGGACACGAGCATTCCGCTGCGGTACTCGTCGAAGAGATCCACCTCCATGGTCAGCCTGTTCTTCATCCAGCCCATCTCTATGCCGAGGTCGCGCTTGCGGGCGGTCTCCCAGCGGGCATTGTCATTGGCGGATTCGGATTCGTAGATATAACCCGTGGAGGTGCTGTTGAAGGTACTGAAGTACAGCCAGCGGGAATCGGTATTGTCACTTCCCACAAGGCCGTCGGAGTAACGTATCTTCATCTTGCTCCACCAGGGCATCGCATCCTTCCAGAACTTTTCGTTGGAAAGCACGTATCCCACTGCGACCGAAGGGAATAAGCCGAAACGGTTGGAGGGGGCGAACTGCTCGCTGCCGGTGTAGCCCACGTTGCCTTCGAGCAGGTACTTGTGCTTGTAATCGTAGGTCAGCCTTCCAACAAGGCCTTCATTATGGTAAGGGAATGCTACCCTGGACACATACTCTTTCTGCTGGAAGAGCGCAAGGGCGGTGACGTGGTGGTTGTTCCAGGACTGGTTGTAGTTCAGCGAAGTCTCCCAGTACAAGGTATAATTATAATTGGTAACGCTCCCCTGCGTCGCGGAATACGGAGGTTCCTCTATCACTATAGTGGTGCTCTGGCTGGGCACCCAGGGATTTCCTATGCCGGTGTCGACGGCGTCCCAGTCCAGGGCGAAGGCGGAGAGGGAGTTGCTGACCGACTCCGAAAGCCTCCTCATATAGGTACTGAATGAGAACTTGCCCTTCAGGGAAAGGCCCGGAACCAGTTTGTCGAGCTTCTGGGTAAGCAGGAAGTCGGTGAACAGGCGGGATTCCGTATACTGGTTGTATGTTGCAAGGGAAAGGTTGTTGTAAGGATTGCCGTAGGTCGACTGGAAGAATGCGGCATTTACCCTTCTCAGGCTCGAAGCGTCCGGATAGTCCGGATCGGGAATTTCGTCCAGCACCCACGCGGGATAGTATGCGGGGAAGGCTATCGTGGATGTGGAATACATTGCCGATATAGGGCTGGAAGGGCTCTGCTGCACTCCGAGCGAACCGCCGAACTTGAAGGTCAGTATGGTCGACTTGGTAATGTCGAAGTCGAGGTTGGCCCTGTAGTTGATGCGGTCGTAGGAATATTTTGCCCCGTCCTTGAATTCTTTGAAAATGGAACCCTCATTCTTGTAACCCAGTGAGAAGAAATACTTTACCATATCGGTTCCGCCGGAGAAATTCCAGTTGGCGGAAGTTTCGGGAGAGCATTTCTTCAGCAGCAGCCTGTACCAGTCGACATCCGGATACCTGATGGCATTGAGTTCGGATGAAGGATTGCGGTATTGCTCGAGGGCGGCGTCTGAATAGAGGGCGGAGAACTGTCCGTTGTTCTTCAGCGCAACATTGAAGGCCTGTGCGGTCTCATAAGCGCCTATATGCTCAGGTATTCCGGTAGGGAAATTGAAGCTCTGCGAAAGGGTGAACTTCATGTTGGGCTTGCCCTTCTCGCCCTGGCGGGTAGTCACCAGGATGACGCCGTTTGCGCCCTTGGCGCCGAACACTGCGGTGGCGGATGCATCCTTGAGTACCGACAGCGAAGCGATTTCGTTGGGATCCAGGTCGGAGAATTCCCTCTCCACGCCATCCACCATCACGAGGGGTGCACTGCCGTTCCAGGACGACACGCCCCTGACGAGAATAGTGGCGTCGTCGGAACCCGGCATACCGGAATTCTGCATTGTAAGCACGCCCGAAAGCTTTCCGGCGATGGCCTGAGTCACATTCGACTGTCCGGCACCCACTATGGCGTCGTTGTCTATCTGAACGACGGCACCCACAACGCTCTCCTTGCGCTGGGTACCGTAGCCCACCACGACAGAAGCCTCCAGCACGAGGTCGTCGGCCTTCATCACCACGTCGATGCGCCTGCGCCCTTTTACGTTCTCGCGCACATTGGCATAGCCCAGGGCTTCGAACGAAAGTATGTCCCCGGGGGCAACTTCAATTTCATAACGGCCGTCCAGATCGGTCACCACGCCGGTTCCTGAACTGACTGCAAGCACTCCGGCATTTATCACGGGATTCCCGTCCGGCTCGGTCACTACACCGCTGACCCGTATTTTACGGGATACGGAAGACAGCGGATCGATGTTCTCCTTTACAGGCTCCTCCGGCACTGCCTCCTCATTCTTTTTCTCCTGCCTGGCCGCAGGGATTTCCGCGGGCATCAGCACTACCATGCTGCCGTTGATTCTCCAGTCGATTCCGCTGGACGGGCCGAATACCTCCGCCAGTATCTCATCCATTCCGGCACCGCTTTTCGCCACCTGGACTTTTTCAAGTTTCCTGTCTCCTATAGCCTTGCTGAAAGAGAACAGCTGGCCGGTCTGCTCAGTTATCTGCCCTGTCACCTCCGCCACCGTCACATTGGCGGCGTCGATGCTGACATCATAACGCTGCTGCGACCATGCACACAGGGTGCCGCCCGAAAAGAGCAGCACTGCGAGCACCACAGCCCTGATTTTCGCAATATTCATTATTTATTATCCTGATTTACAATTTCAATCCTGCTGCCCGAAAGCACCTCGACCGTCCAGATGACATCCTCCAGGGACGCATCCTTGGGGTAATTAACAGTGTAGCGCTCGTTGACGTCGGCGCATGAACTGATTCTCAGTTCCCTGCCGAAACTCAGCGACAGGGCGGACACAATCTCCTGGAGAGTCATGTCCTTGAGGCTTTCGACACCATAGCGCACAAGCAGGATGTTGTCCGCTGGCACTTCCGAAACCTGAAGGTAATCTTCTTCCGCCACGTACTTGGCCTGCTGCCCCGGAGTAAGGAAAATTATATTGCGCTCGCTGTTGTCGGCGAGCGAAACGGAACCTTCCACCAGCGAAACTTCAGAGTATGTTTCGGAAGGTATGCTCCTGACATTGAACCTGGTTCCGTAAACCTTTATCCTGAGGTCGGAAGTCTTGACTATAAAGGCCTTCGACGGATCTTTGGCTACATCGAAGAAAGCCTCGCCCTTCAAGGATGCTGTTCTTCCGGATTCACCGGAACAGTAGCTGAGCGAAGTATTGCTCCCGAGCCACACCTGCGACTTGTCGGGCAGGGTTATCTGCATCGCGGAGCTGTCGGGATTGAACCAGACGTAACTGTCCGAAGGCGCGGCCTGGCCCTTGCCTAAGAAATGGCCCGCAAGCAGGATTCCGCCTACCAGCACTGCGGCAATGCCCGCCGCACAGGACAGCCATTTGCGCAAAGAACCTTTGCGTGCCTCCTGGAGATTGATTCTGCTGTCGACGCCGGCAAAGCCGGAAAGCAGCGAGGACATGGCCTCCCCTTCTTCGGGACGCCTGACCGCATGCCACAAAGCGCTGAGTTCCGCAAGATGCCTGCGGTTCGCCTCATCCTCCCTTATCCACTCAAGAATCTGTTTTTCCTGCTCCTGCGAACATTCTCCTGCAAGATAAGAAATCAAAAGGTCATCGTTCATGTTATTACAATTTAACATTATAATAACACGCTTGCGAAGAAAACTGCCTATTTATTTAATCGAAAAAATATATGGACATGAAAAGAAGCGCCGCTTTCAGGTAACCCAGCTTTTCGCGCAGAAGGCCCAGGGCCTTGAATACCTGATTGTTGACCGTAGATACGCTGAGGCCCAGCCTGTCCGCGGTTTCCTTTGCCGAAAGCGATTCGCAGTAACGCAGAATGAAAACTTCCCTGCACTTCTCGGGAAGGGAGGAGATGGCTTCGTCGACGGCCTGCCTGGACTCTTCCCCGAAAAGCCTTGCTATCACATCGTTCCTGTCGGGGTCATAGCATACTGAAAGTTCTCTGTTTATCTGGGCGGAATACCACGAATTGTAACGGTGCCTCACCATGTTGGAACGGAGACGGTTAAGGCTGCGGTTATATACCGAGCGCATCAGCCAGGCGTCGATATTAGTGTCCGGCCTGAGCCTGGACCTGTCAGTCCATAGATTGAGGAAGACCGTCTGCACCACGTCCTGGGCGTCGGTATTGTCGCCGATTATCAGCCCTGAATAGCTTACGAGAGACTGCCAATGAGTGTAGAACAACTCATTGAAAGCCTCCCTTTCTCCGTTATGGATTCTCTCTGAAACAGTTTCAGTGTGCATCTTTGCAAAAATACCACATTTTACATGAAATCCCAAAAAGATTGATTACTTTTGTATTCAGTACCGATAAACCGAAAACTCACAAACTAAATTATGAAACTCGCTTATGTATTTCCGGGCCAGGGGGCTCAATTCCCGGGTATGGGAAAAGAGCTCTGCGAAAGCAGTCCCCGGGCCAAAGCCTTGATGGAAGAGGCAAATGATATTCTCGGATTCAGGATTACCGACATAATGTTCAGCGGCACGGAGGAAGAACTCCGCGCCACCAGGGTTACCCAGCCCGCCATCTTCATACACTCGACAGTACTCGCCGTCTGCACCCCGGGCCTTGCGAAGCCCGACATGGTAGGAGGACATTCCCTCGGGGAATTCTCCGCACTTGCAGCCTCGGGCGCCGTCAGCTTTGAAGACGGCCTCAGGCTCGTGGCCGTGCGTGCTTCAGAGATGCAGAAATGCTGCGAAAAGGTGCCCGGCATCATGGCCGCGATAATCGGCCTCCCTGCAGAAAAGATAGAGGAGATTTGCGCCTCCACCCCCGGCATAGTAATCCCCGCGAACTACAACTGCGACGGACAGATAGTAATTTCCGGCGAAAAAGAAGCGGTGCTCGCCGCGTGCGACGCCTGCAAGCAGGCCGGCGCAAAACGCGCCCTTCCCCTCGCGGTGAGCGGAGCCTTCCACTCCCCGCTCATGGAACCCGCCCGCGCCGAGCTCGCAAAAGCCATAGAGGCCACCGAGGTCAGGACTCCCTCCTGCCCCATCTACCAGAACGTGAGCGCAGGGCCCGAAACCGACCCCGTCCGCATCAAGGAAAACCTCCTGAAACAGCTTACAAGCCCCGTGCGCTGGACACAGAGCGTGAAGGCTATGCTCGCCGACGGAGCCACGGATTTCACCGAGATAGGCCCCGGGACTGTGCTTCAGGGCCTGGTAAAACGCATCGGCGGATCCGAAGGCATGGAAATTGCCATATCGGGATTGTCATAAAATGACTATCTTTGGAAGTTTGACACTGAAACAAATTATTTTTTATCGATAAAAATATGGCTAAAGAAAAGAAATTCATTACCTGTGACGGGAACACCGCCGTGGCCGGCATCGCATATCTCTTCAGCGAGCACGCGGCAATCTATCCCATCACACCTTCTTCCCCCATGGCGGAAAACATCGACGAATGGGCCGCCCACGGGAAAAAGAACCTTTGGGGCGAAACGGTCAAGGTGACCGAACTTCAGAGCGAGGCAGGCGCTTCGGGAACAGTGCACGGTTCCCTTCAGGCGGGTGCCCTCACCACCACCTACACCGCTTCCCAGGGTCTTTTGCTGATGATTCCGAACATGTACAAGATCGCGGGTGAAATGCTTCCCGCCGTCTTCCACGTTTCGGCCCGCGCGCTCGCATCACACGCACTCTCCATCTTCGGCGACCACCAGGACGTGATGGCCTGCCGCCAGACCGGTTTCGCAATGCTGGCATCCGGATCCGTCCAGGAAGCCCAGGACATGGCGGCCGTCGCACATCTCTCCGCCATAAAGAGCAGCGTTCCTTTCCTGCACTTCTTCGACGGTTTCCGCACTTCGCACGAGATTCAGAAGATTGAGGCCATCGACGAGGACGACCTCCGCAAGATGGTCAGCACCAAGGCCCTGCAGCAGTTCCGCGACAGGGCTCTCAATCCCGACGCGCCCGTTACCCGCGGCACAGCCCAGAACGGCGACGTCTACTTCCAGGCCGTGGAATCCCGCAACAAGGTTTACGATGAGGTTCCCGACGTGGTAGCCCGCTACATGGGCGAGATAGGCGAAGCCACCGGACGCATCTACCGTCCCTTCGACTACTACGGCGACCCCAAGGCCGAGAAAATCATCATCGCCATGGGATCCGTCACCGAAACCATACGCGAGACCATCGACTACCTCAACGCACAGGGACGCAAGTACGGCCTCGTATCCGTACATCTCTACCGTCCTTTCAGCACCAAATACCTGTTCAAGGCCATTCCCGCAACGGTGAAGAAGATCGCCGTGCTCGACCGCACCAAGGAACCCGGTTCGCTGGGAGAACCCCTCTACCTCGACATCAAGGCCGCATACCAGGGAGTAGCAGACGCACCCCTCATCGTGGGCGGACGCTACGGCCTCTCCAGCAAGGATACCACCCCCGCACAGATCATCGCGGTTTACGACAACCTCGAACTGCGCAGCCCCAAGAACGACTTCACCATAGGCATAGTGGACGACGTCACCTTCAAGAGCCTTCCCACCAAGGGAGAGGTTTCGATCGTGAAGCCCGGCACCACCGAGTGCAAGTTCTACGGCCTCGGATCCGACGGTACCGTGGGCGCCAACAAAAACACCATCAAGATCATCGGTTCCCACACCGAGCTCTATTCACAGGCATACTTCGACTACGATTCCAAGAAGTCCGGCGGCTACACCTGCAGCCACCTGCGCTTCGGAACCCAGCCCATCCATGCTCCCTACCTGGTATCCACTCCCGACTTCGTGGCATGCCACGTGCCTTCCTATCTTGAGAAGTACGACATACTCAAGGGTATCAAGGAAGGCGGCAGCCTCCTGCTCAACTCCCTCTGGGACGAGAAGGAAACCCTCGAGCGCATCCCCGACAACGTAAAGAGCATCATCGGCAAGAAGCACATCAAACTCTATATCATCAACGCCACCAAGATCGCGGCTGAGATAGGTCTCGGCGGACGCACCAACACCATACTCCAGAGCGCCTTCTTCCGCATCACCGGCATTATCCCCGCAGAGGATGCAGTGAAGTACATGAAGGACGCAGCCCTGAAGAGCTACGGCAAGAAGGGCGAGAACGTGGTGAACATGAACTACGCCGCCATCGACCGCGGCGGAGAGTATGTCGAGGTGCAGGTTCCCGAGGAATGGGCAAGCATCAGCGCCAAGTTCGAGAATCCGGGCAAGAACCGTCTTGCTCCTCCTTTCGTAAAGGAGATTGCCGACGTGGTGAATGCCCAGGAGGGAGATTCCCTGCCCGTAAGCGCATTCCTCCCCTATGCCGACGGCACCATGCCGGCCGGTACTTCGGCTTATGAGAAGCGCGGCGTCGCAGTGGAGGTTCCCGAGTGGAATCCCGAGAGCTGTATCCAGTGCAACAACTGTGCTTTCGTCTGCCCTCACGCCGCTATCCGTCCCTTCCTGCTGAACGCCGACGAGGTGGCCGGTGCGGAAGCTGCCGGAGTGAAAGTTGCGGAAGGCAAGGCCAACCTTAAGGACTTCAAGTTCACGATGAGCGTTTCTGTGGCCGACTGTACCGGATGCGGCAACTGCGTCGACGTCTGCCCCACCAAGCCCGAAAAGAGCCTCACCATGGTTCCCTACGTCGACCATGCCGACGAGCAGGCCGGCTACGATTATCTCAACGCCAAGGTCGGTTACAAGACTCCTCTCGATCCTAAGAGCAATCTGAAGGCCGCCCAGTTCAGCCAGCCTCTGTTCGAGTTCTCCGGCGCCTGCGCAGGCTGCGGCGAGACCCCCTACATCAAGAATATCACCCAGCTCTTCGGCGACCACATGATGATTGCGAACGCTACCGGATGTTCCTCCATCTACGGAGCCTCGTTCCCCGCTTCGCCCTACTGCACCAACGCACAGGGCCACGGTCCCGCATGGGCCAACTCCCTGTTCGAGGACTTCTGCGAGTTCGGTCTGGGCATGCATCTCGGTTCCGACCGCATACGCGAGACCGTTGCATCCCTGATGGAGCAGGGACTCGAATGCAGCAAGTGCTCCGACGAGATGAAGGCCCTCTACCGCAGCTGGCTCGACAACCGCAACGACTACAAGGTCACCCGCGAGGTTGCCGACAAGCTCGTTCCCCTCATGGAGAAGTGCGGCTGCGACATCAGCAAGCAGCTGCTCGCGCTCAAGCACTATATTCCTTCCCGCAGCCAGTGGATCTTCGGCGGTGACGGTGCTTCCTACGATATCGGTTACGGCGGACTGGACCACGTGCTTGCCTCCGGCGAGAATGTGAACATACTCGTGCTCGACACCGAGGTTTACTCCAACACCGGCGGTCAGTCCTCCAAGGCGACTCCGGCGGGTGCAATCGCCAAGTTCGCCGCGAGCGGCAAGAAGATTCGCAAGAAGGATCTCGGAATGATGGCTATCAGCTACGGCTATGTCTACGTTGCCCAGGTGGCAATGGGAGCCAGCCCCGTACAGTACATGAATGCCATCAAGGAAGCCGAAGCCTACGACGGACCTTCACTCATCATTGCATACGCTCCCTGTATCAACCATGGCCTCAAGGCCGGCATGGGACTGAGCCAGAAGGAGGAGAAGCTCGCCGTGGATTGCGGATACTGGCATCTGTACCGCTACAATCCCGCTCTCGAAGGCACCGACAAGAATCCTTTCAGCCTCGACAGCAAGGAGCCCGACTGGAGCAAGTTCCAGGACTTCCTCAAGGGTGAGGTACGTTTCGCTTCGCTGTACAAACTCTTCCCCGAACGTGCGGAAGAACTGCTGCAGAAGACCGAGGAGTTTGCCAAGGTACGCCTCGAAACTTACAAGCGACTCGCCGGAAAATAATTCCGGGCGAATTTCATGACAGGAGGCCGGCGATAATGCCGGCCTCTTTTCATTCATCAGGCCACCGACAGGCTGTCCCTTCCGGACAACCCCCTCCCGCAAGCGGGCCCCTCCCCCTAGCCGGGGGTGGCAGGTCTGCCGGAAGGGACAGCCTGCCGGTAGTTTATTTAACCGAAATATGGATATCGTCGCCGGAGACCCAGATATCGGCCTCCCGTCCGTTTTCGAGCTTGAGGGAGACCGGCCTCGGAGCCTGGGGGTTCAGGGCAAGGGGATCCGGATGGAAGGCCCTGTCAGTCACGGCGTACCAGTGCGCAATCTGCCTGGCGTATCCTTCGAACAGGCGCCCCTGCTCGGTCAGGGAGACCTCTCCCCTGCCGCGCTCCATAAGCTGCACGCCAAGAAGGCGTTCCAGCTCTGCTATATTCTGGCTGACCGCCGGCTGGCTGATTCCCAGCTTTACCGCGGCGGCGCTGAAATTGCCGCATTCCAGCACGGTCAGAAAGACTTTGATTCTGTTGTCTTCAAGCATGACGCAAATATAATGAAAAATCTTCCTTCCTGCTCACCGGAGATTGAAGCCGCTTACGGCAAGACGGGGGCGGAGGGGCATGTCGAAATGCCTCTTTGCAACGCGAATGGTCAGTTTGCGGGATTCGCCCGGCATCAGGTGAAAGTAATTGTCGGTATAATCCGCAGGGAGAATGCGGTAATCATCTGCCGGAACCGATGAAGTGCATAGCCCCGCGGGCACGGGGCCGGAATTCACCGGCGAGGAATTCAGCAGCGACAAGCGGATCATAAGCGCAGGCACGTCCGAGGTATTTTCGAGTTCGGCGCGGACTACATATTCATCTTCGGTTTCGATCAATTTCCAACGGCAGTCCACGCTTGCCTCCGGCAAATTGTTCAGGGCCCGCAAATCATCCTCCGGGCTGCCCAGAACATAGAAATTTTCCGACAGCACCCCGTCTTCGGAATTTTTCAGGCACAGCTGCAGATAACTTACACCACCTTCCGGAATCAGCACGGACGGTCCCCCGACAGTGGAATCTTCAGGGCTGTCCAAGGCAAAATCAAAACGCCTGAGTTCACGGCCGTACATATCTGTCAGCACGGCCGAAGCGGAAAGTCCGGTCCTGTCGCCGGCGCTCATGTTCACCACCTCAACGCATGAAGTCGCCGCATTGTATTGGATATGAATCGCTTCGCAAGCGTGCTTGCACGCAAAGAACGACGCATCCGGATCGAAATAATAATCGTAAGGGCTCCATACAAGGGAAGGCCAGGCGGTATGGCTCATCCAGAGCAGTAAACCCCTCCTGCATGCGCTTCTCGACTCGAAAACGGCACGGAATTCATCGTAATTCACCCACTGGGCGAGCCGGCAATACTCTTCCAGGCCGGAAGGCTCTCCGAACCTTGAAACCACGGCCTCGTTGAAAAGCCCGCATTTCTGGGCATTTTCAAACGCAAAATCGTGGATTCCCCATAAATCGTTCATGGGCCATAGCGCATCTTCGGGAATGAAACGGACTATGCTTTCGTAATTCGGAAAATTTGTTGCTCCCCTTTCCGAGTGCATCCTATCCTGCCCCCAGAGGGAGAAATAGCGTGAAGAAGGCAGGCGGTTGTAGGGTCCGAGCCCGCTTACAAGGTCGGCCGCGGAATTCGGAATATAACAGATATCCCCGTGCAGCCGGGCTACCAGGGAACGCAGGGAAGCATCCAGTGATGCCGGAGGCATACCCTCGTTCCGGCCGCAGTAGAGCACGACGCTGGGATGGCGACGTATATTCCGGACATAATCCTCCGCATTTGCCATGAACATGGCGTCGTCATCGGGATCGGGGCCGTCGGTAGGGTTCGCCAGCCAGAAGTCCTGCCACACCATTATGCCGTGGCGGTCGCAGGCCTCGTAGAATTCTTCATCGGCAGTCTGTCCCACCCAGTTGCGTATCATGTTGAAGTTCATTTGCCTGTGATAGCCTGCTGCGATGTCGTACTCGCGCGCGGTATATCGCAGGTTGAGTTCGCTGAAGCCCCAGTTGCCACCGCGTCCGGACACCCTACGTCCGTTCACAAAAGCGGTCAGGCGCCCTCCTTCGGTGGAATAAGTCATCTGCCGCAGTCCCGCCTTGAAGGACAGGGAATCCAGGATGCAGGAGTCATCCCTCACCCTCATGCACGCATCGTACAGATAAGCCTCGCCGTAACCGTTGGGCCACCAAAGGCGGGGATTGTCAATTATGAGCAGGGTACGCACGGCCCTGGATTCACCCGGGGCCAGCGTCAGCGGCTCGGCAAAGGCTACCGGGCCCAGACTCCCTTCCCAGAGTATATTTCGCGTTTCGGACGAATGGTTCTGCAGCAAGGCCTCCAGGCTTACTTCCGCACTGGTGGTATCAGGCAGATTCAAAACCGTCTGCACCAGCGGGTCGGATACGCTTACATCCCCGCAGGTGCGGAATGCCACCTCCCTCCATATACCTGTGTTGCGGCCGCGTACCGTGGGGATCCAGTCCCAGCCTACGGATGCGTGGAACGTGGGATTGTCCGCGCCCAGTATACCTCCGTTCGGCGGGATGCGCTTGAGGGTGAAGCCCTTGGCCGCCCCCGGATTTGCGGGACGGCGAACCAGCACCTCCAGCTCGTTGTCGCCTTCGCGGACTACATCCGTCACGTCGAAGGATGCGCGGGTGAAGGCTCCGTCCACCTTCCCCAGCTCCACGCCGTTCATGCTCACCTCCGCCTTCCAGTTCACGCCTCCGAAATCGAGCCATACCCTGCGGCCGGCAGGGCCTGCGAAAGGAAGTACGCCGCGATAGATGAAATCGGAATTGAAATAGGAATCGGAAATATATTCCTGGTCTTTTCCGTAGGAGATGTCCGGCACTGCACCGATTGCGGTGAAAGATGACAGCACTGTCCCCGGGACTTCCGCCGGAATCCAGGCGGACGGGTCGGAAGCCTCGCTTGCACGGGCAAGTTTCCAATTGCTTTCCGGAAGACGGATCCTGTTGCTTCCTGATATCTCCAGCTCACTGAGCACGGCAGGCATGCCATTTTCAGTAGCGTCCATTTCAACTTTCACGAAACGCCCCCTGCCGCGAAGCCTGACAGTGTCTTTGCATGCAGTGCTGCCGGAAGGGCCGAAGCGGCCGGCCTCCTTCCATTTCACACAGTCATCCGAAACAAAAACGGCACCGGACGGAGGACGGTTGTTCCAATGGAATACCGCCCCTGAGAGTTTCGATTTGGCGCCGAGGTCGATGCGCAGCCACTGCGGGCCGCAGTCCTCCGCACACCAGATGCTTTGGAAGCGTTCATTTCCGAGCACGTTGATTCTCTCTCCATTGCAATAGAAATCCCAGGCAAGTATGGTCCACTGCTGCACTTCATCCCCATCCAGTACCAGGCGGTAGCCGTTCCGGGCACAATCGGGGGAGAAATCCAGGGAGAGCTTGGTTTCCACTTTATCCTTCAAGACCATGCCCCGTTCCTCCGCTACCACCTTCCAACAGGAACCTCCGTCGGAAGTGGCGAGAATCCTTATATCGGCCTTGCCCGACACCCCGTCCTTGAATTCCGCCGCCACATTCAGCTTCACCGCATCCACATCCTGATGAAAACGGCGCTCGAGTATGTCTATTTCGCAGTGCGGCCCCGGTTCCTTGAAATGCACGGCCCTGCGCCCTGAAAAGATACTTTCCTTGCGATGCCTGGGAGCGCGCACGCCGTTTTCCAAGACTTCATATCCGGAAGGAAGCGCATCGTCCACAATTCCGTCCGTCACCAGCTGGGCCGTATAATTGTAATCGGCTGCCGAGGAATGATATGCAGCCCTGTGCAGGGCGATATTTCGGGTCTGTTCCCGTCCGCTGCAGGCTGCAAGCGCAAGGGCGGTGGCGACAATGGCGAAGGATCGTAAAGAATTCATGAGGTTCAGCTTTTCCCAAATATAATAAAAACGGGATAAATAAACTATATTTGTACCGTTATAATCATCATTGACATGAAACATACTATCAAGGCACTGGCACTTGCCGTCACAGCTGTCGTATTTCTATCCTGCGGAAAGAAAACTGAGACTTATCCCATGTTCTGGACCTGGCTCGAAGACCTTCCGGACATTGACATGGAAAGCGCCTTCACCCACATGGAAGAGGCAGGGCTCGACGCGGTGATGCTGCATGCAGCCTCCATTGAAGACTATGAGAAGGATGTTGAGATAGCCCGTCGGCACGGCATCAAGGTCTATGCCTGGGTATGGACGCTGAATCCTCCCCGCCAGGAGAGGGCGCAGATGCTGGAGGAGCATCCCGACTGGTTCAGCGTGAACCGGCTCGGGCAGAGCGTGGTGGACTTCAAGGCCTATGTAAATTCCTACAAGTTCCTCTGCCCCGCCCTTCCCGAAGTGAGGGAATACCTGAGGGACAAGGTGCAGGCCATCTGCGACGTGGACGGAGTGGAAGGCATCTGCCTCGACTATTGCCGCCTGATTGACTGCGTCCTTCCCATCTCGCTTGCATACAATTACAAACTGACGCAGGACACCGAGGTGTTCCCCGAATACGATTTCGGATACCATCCCGCCATGATTGAGAAATTCATGCAGCAGTACGGTTACGACCCTCGGGAACTGGATGACCCCAGCCGCGACGGGAACTGGCGCGAATTCCGCTGCGAACAGGTGACCGAAGTTGCCAACATAATGTGCGACGTGGCCCACAAGGCTGGAAAGAAGGTTACCGCCTCCCCCTTCGCCGCCATAGGTCTCGACAAATTCATGGTATACCAGGACTTCGCGAAATGGGACCTCGACATGGTGCACCCTATGGCCTACACCGATTTCTACACCATGGACGCATCCTTCGCCTATGACGCTACCTTGAGCAACTATCTCGGAAAGGGCGGAAAGACCACGCTGATGTGCGGAGTGGACACCGAACTCGGAGGAGATCCGGAGGATATTTTCGACAAGATGGACGCAGCCTTCAGGGCAGGTGCACAGGGCATCTCGCTCTACACTATAGAAGGTCTCGACCCGGCCGGACTCCGCGCCCGTTTCAAATTGTATGCAGACAGCCTCCGCGCAGTGCGTGCTGCAGGAAAACTCCCCGAAGCCCCTGCAGTCGCGCCTTCACTCGACCCGTTTGAAAATCCCACGCTGATGGCAGTGATAGAACGCAACATGCAGCGCATGATTGCAAACGGAGCGATACATGAGCGCAGCGTTAACGGAATGATAAAGGACGACCTTTCGGTAACTTATCCCGCACTTGAACTCGGGGAATACGAACTTGTATTCGAAAACGACCGCCTTCGCACCTACAGGGTGACGGACGCAGCCAGCGGCAAGACTCTCGACCTACTGCTGATAGTCTACGGAGACATTATCTCCGGATGGGATTTAAGGCTGGTGGAATAAAGGCCCCGAATCAATATACATTCCAGTAAGGGAGGACTTCCGGCGTCATGTCCAGGCAGGGAAGAAGTTCCTCCGGCAGATACTCGCGTTTCACCGCCATACGGAGCATGAAGCGGCGCCACCACCCTGCCGTCATCTGCACATAACCTCCCTTGCCGCGGCCGGTGCCGAAGGAATTCTCGACTATCCATTCCGACACTTCTCCGTTGCCGTCCAGACGCGCACCGCACATGGTTATCGCATGTACCGAGGACATGTCCCTGGTATCGAGAAGTTCGGCCTTGGTCATTTCCGCATCTATCCCGAGCATGGCTTCAAGGGGGAACAGGGAAGAATCATAGACGCCTTCATCTTCAAGTTCATCCTGATATGTATCGGCCGTGAAATAGAATTTGTCTCCACCGCGAAGCGACGCGAGTCCTATGCTTTCCAGTTTTTCGGCAGGAAGATTCAGGAAGGTCCATTCAGGCGCGTCGGCGGCGCTGCGCGAAGCTTCAACCCTGAACAGCTTGTTGTAGGGCAGGCGCGGGTCATTCATCAGGACGACATAGGCGGCTGCGAGGCCGGGTGTTACGAAAGCATCCCTGAAAGATGCCGGAGTGTAACGGCGGCCTTCGTATTCAAACTCTGAGGGAGGAGTGCCGAGGGAAAGGGCGAGCAGTTTCTGCACATCCGCGAGGGCGGCGCTGCGGACAGCCTCGGGGTCCGTGGTTTCCCTCATTCGGAGCCCGTAGGCACGGAGTATATGCCTGAGTTTCCTTCGCAGCAGTACGGAATTCTGCGAATCGGGAGTTTCAGGCATTGCCTCGGACGGCACAAGCCCGTATTTTTCAATAAGATAGACGGCTGTCATAAACTGGCCTCCGTCCCATATAGGCCTGTCGAAAAGAGCCTCGTTGAAACGGCTGTCCACCGGTTCCTTGCGGTGCTCCCATGCTTCTGTCAGGAAAAGATTGGATTTTTCAAGCAGATCCCAGTAATAATTGTAGACCGCAGAGAACTCATGCTCTCCCCTGAGCACGTTTGCAGTGGAGAAGAACCAGCATCTTCCGGAACGGGCCTGGTCCGTTATCGTAGACGCCCGCAGGAAAATGTCGGTTCCCGTGGTGTCCGCAGTCCTGTAAACCGTAGGCACAAGGGATCCTATGCCCTCGGCATCATGTGCGGAAGGTTCAGGATATCCGAAAGATGACGGGAGGGCCGGATCAAGGCTTGCCGCGGGGAGATATGGCGGACGCCTGTTTCCCATCATGGGCCTGAATTCAAAATCCTCTCCCCTGCGTTCCAGGAATTCCGACCGAACGCTTTCCAGCAGTTTGGGATCGGTATAGAGTTCAATCGCAGACCAGTACAACACCTTCGCGGCGCCGAGGGCGCCTTTGGTTCCTATAGTAGTTCCTCCGCCCGCCACCTGCTGCCAGCTGTGCCCCACTCCTCCGGGAGCGAAACACGCATAGCGGAAACTCCCTGTAGGAACGGCCCAGGTGACATTCCCCACATCGCTCGACACATAGGCTTCGTAGCCCTCTTCCGAAGGGGGCACCACTATGGAAAGCTTGTCAATGAGCGAAGCGTCCGCGCCCGACTCGGCGGCTATCGCACGGGCGAATTCCATCTCGCGGGCATCCAGTTTCAGGCCTCCGACCTTCGACAGGGAACGCCCCACTAGATCTGCCATAGCGTCATTCGGGAGCCTCTCATAGTTGCCGGAGAGTATCTCATACTCGAAACTCGTCCCCGTGCCCATCGCTGCACCCTCGGCAGCCTTCAGCGCACGGTCGAGTATGTCCTGCACCACCTCGCGCGAAGGACTGCGGAAGAAATACTTCACGCTCGCACGGTCCGGCACCACGTTTGGCGCCTTGCCGCCGTCGGTAATCACATAATGGATACGGGAAGTCTGGGGGACATGCTCCCGCATCATGTTCATCATATAGTCGAACGCTTCCACCGCATCGAGGGCGGAACGGCCGGCATCGGGGGCTCCGGATGCATGGGAGGATTTCCCCTTGAAAGTGAAGAGAACCTGCACATTGGCAAGGCCGGGAGTCCTGTTCACGGTATTGCGGGTGTCGGGATGCCAGTCGAGCATGGCATCGAGGCCGTCGAACACGCCCTCACGCATCATGTATGCCTTCCCGCCACCGCCTTCCTCGGCAGGGCAGCCGAAAAGTTTCACCGTTCCCGCATGACCGGAAGCTTCAAGCCATTTGGCTACCGCGACCGCCCCTGCGACGGAACCCGTCCCGAGAAGGTTGTGCCCGCAGGCATGGCCGGCGGCACCCTGCACCAGGGCCTTTCGGTAAGCCACGGTATCCTGGCTCATTCCGGCGATGGCATCATACTCCGCCATCATCCCTATTACGGGACTCCCGCTGCCATAGCTCGCGACGAACGCGGTCGGGATACCCCCCGCCTGCCTCTCCACCCGGAAGCCCTGGCTTTCGAGGAAAGACATCCACTGCTCTGCGCTGCGGAACTCCTTGTAGGCGGTTTCGGCATAATTGAATATATTTTTCTGCAGGGAATCGTACAGACGGAAATTCCCGTCGAGGTAATTCACCCCGACTCCGGCAAGCTTCGCCGCCTTCCTGGAATTTGCGGAAAACGCGGGAGCGGCCAGCAGGGCGAGCGTCAAAAAGGATATCAGGAACTTTTTCATACGGCTGTTCATCGGGCGGGTTTAGTGAACCAGCCCTTGAAATGCGAGATTAGCATTATTCCGGCACCGAGCAGGGCGCACAAAGCGATAAAAAGCCCTCCCTTGCCATAAGCGAAGGCAAGAGGGGAAAAGGTAACAAGGGAAATCTCGACAGGGGCCATGTAGAGATAGGCTATCGCATAGTCGTCGAGGCATCCGCTTTTGGAATCGGGGTCGCATATACGCAGCAGGGCTATTCCCATTGCCATGGTTCCGGTAAACCATCCCCAGGTGAAAATGGACTTCTCGAATGGATAGCTTGCATGCATACGGCGGCCCACCATGAAGACGTAGAGCAGGGTGCAGACCAGTCCTACGGTAAGCAGAATCAGCAGCGGAACTATATACCTGCCCACGACCTGGAGTTTGATGGAGGCTACGCCGAAGGCCACAAGGTAATCGGTGAAAGCGCCGCTGAGATGCCCTATAATAGGCTTGGAGACATGTTCTTCGACCTTTATCCTGCTTATCAGCCATCTTACCAGCAGCCCTGTTATGAAGGCGCAGCTGAACACCGGCAGCATCAGCACAGGCCAGAAATGCGCTATCAGCTTGCTGATTCCATAGCCTCCGAGGGCGGTGATGGCGACGATGGCGAAATTGAAGGTCATGGAGTCGAGGGAGATGGCGGAAAAGGACGCTTCTCCCATGCTGCTGCGCCTGTCCTTGGGAAGAATGCCGGTGCGCAGTTCCGGAGGGAGATTTTCGAACTTCTGGAGAAAAGCTGTCTTTCCGTGGTTGGCTCCCCAGGAGATAATCCACATTCCGATGATTACGGATGCGATTATGCCTACCGTGGCCGCAGTCATTGCCAGGGACTGCATCTCCTCCACGCCATAACCGGCGAAGGCCTCGCCTATGGCCGCCGCCGTTCCGTGGCCGCCGCAGAATCCGGCGGGCATAGAAAGGCCGAAGGACGCGTCGAGGGGCCAGAACTTCCCGAGCACCCATAGCCCGAGGGCGCCGCCGAGGGCCCACTGCAGCAACATTCCGGACTGGGAATAAGCCCACATCCTTCCTATGCGCGAGGTTCCGTCATTGGATCGCCGGCCAGAGGAGGTAAGGGGTATGCAGCTGAAAACCAATGCGATGAGTATGCTCGCATAGGTGCTCATATTGTCCGACAAAGGCAGCCAGCCCAACAGCTCGGGGCCGAAGACGAGTCCAAGGAAACCGGCTATCAGGCTCGGGGGTATGAAAAGGCGCTGAATCACCCGCACCCTGGTACGCAGATACTTGCCAAGCAAAAGAAGCAGGGAGATAATGCCTGCGTCAACCAGAAGCGTCCATGGGGTGAAATTCATAACTTGACAACAGTTTTAAAACCGTCGAAGCGCCTGCAGGCGGCCTCGTTGTATTCCTTCACCGCCGCAACATCCATGCCTGAGGCACGCAGGCTGCGGTCGAGCCTGCGCCCTTCGCGGAGTTCCTCTTTCTCCGCCTTGCGCACTTCTTTCATTATACGCTTCAACGGCTTGACTTCCAGATATCTGGCATCCCAGTCAATGGTCCGGAGGGCCGAACTCAGATCCACAGCGGAAAGATTTGCGGGAGCATCCCCGATAAGGATTCCTGCTATCTCGTCTCCGGCCGCCACCCAGACGGGAACGGCATAGCTGCAAGGGGTGAAACCGGGGGCCACCCACATCATCCCCGAGTCGGCCCTCTCCCCTTCCGCCACTCCTTCTATCACAATGGAACAGGTAGTGCTCATGCGGGGGATGAAGTCGTGCTGGTAAATATACCCGTCCCGCCTGCCGCGCAGGGCGTCGCCACCGTCCAGCACATTGACGAAGGAACGGCCCGCTTCGAGGAAGAACTCCGGCCTGAAGGCCTTGGGCCCCGACATTATCTCTTCCATCGAGGCATAACGGGCGAATCCGCGTCCGCGGCCCTCCTCTCCTGAAAGGGAGAAGTTGGTGCGGAAGAGGTACCCTCCCTCCGGCACGTCGTAACGCACATAGGCGCTATCCGATACCTCGAAATACGCCGCCCCGCCGCAGGCGTCTATCACCGCGAAATTGGAACTGAGTTCCATGGGACGGGGCCTGTTGTCGATAAGAGCCACGAAATCGTCCAGCGTGCGGCAGCAGCCGAGAGCCTGCGACATGAATTCGCCGTTGCGCGTGGCTGTGCCGGAAGATTCCGGACGAATGTTGTAGGAAAGGTTGTTGCTGATCGCGAAGCCGGCCTCGTTTATGCCGGCATAGGCATTCCGGCGGGCCTTGTCGGAAGTGGGGAAAAGCGCGGTATATGCGTAGCGCTCCCCCTTTATGTGGGCTATGCAGTTGTACGGGTTGGAAGCGTCGCGCTGCTTCCAGATCATTGGCCTTCCCGTGCCGCTGGCTTCGGCCGACACTATCGCGGTGGTGCAGCAGAAAGCCTGCACTGAACACAGCGTCAGCACCAGCGACAAAGCGGCGAAGAGCCTACTTCCTGATCTTGTACCCGTAGTATGCATAGAACATTATCAGAAGATAGAAAGGCAGGCAGATCCAATATGCATTCTGGCTTCCCACCCAGTCTTTCATCGCTCCGAAGAGCAGGGGAATCAGGGCGCCGCCGCCTATCGAAGCCACCAGCAGGGAGGATCCCTTCTTGGTGAATTTGCCGAGGTCCACTATGGCAAGGGGCCAGATGGCGGGATACATCAGAGAGCATGCGAAACTCAGCAGGGCCACGCACCAGACCGATACCTGCGGAGGCGTGAGCACGATGAGCAGTGAATCCACAACTGCCACCCAGGTGCAGATACGAAGGGCCTGGACCTGCGAAATGATGCGGGGGATGCAGATGATTCCTATGATGTAGCCGCAGGCCATTCCGATTCCGGGCCATACGGTGTAGCGTTCGGGATTGGAGAGGCCTATGTCCTGCGCGTAATCGAGCACGGTGAGCAGGGCGAGGTTCTCCACGCCCACATAAACGAAGAGTGCGAGGGCGCCGAGCACGAGGTGGGGGAACTGCCATATAGAGGTCTTGCCGGCCGCATAGGGGCAGTCCTCCTCGTTTTCCTCCCCTTCCGCCTTGATCTCTTCGAGCGGGGCGAAGAAGGTGACTATGCCCAGCAGCACCACCACGCCTATGATAATCATTAGGGGCAGGTCCAGGTCTCCCAGTCCCACGGCCTCGATGGGCTTGCGAGTTACCGCCGCAATGAAGATGGAAGGGAGGGACAGGGCCAGGGAGTTGCATATTCCCATTATGCTGATTCGCCGTGCGGCGCTGTCGATGGGGCCGAGTATGGTTACATAGGGGTTGATGGCCGCCTGCAGGACAGTATTGGCCGTGCCGCTGATGAAGCAGGCCAGAAGGTAAAGGGCGAAGCTCTCGAGCCTTGCCGCGGGGATGAACAGCGCGAATGCCAGTGCGAACATGAAGAACGACAGCGACATGGTGTGCTTGTACCCTATCCTGTTGATTATGGAAGATGCAGGGAAGCTGAACACCAGGAAGGCCAGGAAAGTGGCGGCAATCACCAGATAGCTCTGGGCGGAGTTCAGGTTAAGGTTGTTTTCGAGGAACGGCACGAAGTAGCCGTTGATTCCCGTGGCGAATCCCACGGTGAAGAACATCATCCCTATGAAGGCAAGGGGAACTATGTATTTGTTGCGGGCCATTTCAGTTTTCGGTGTGATATTTGACAAGACCTTCCATCGGAGCCTGGAGTATGGTTCCCATCTTCATTCCGAACTCTTCCACCACATTCTGCAGCAGGGGCTTGAAATAGTATGCGACGGATCCCACAGCGTTGAAGGTATATTTCTGATAATCAGGATAATGCGTCACTATCAGCAGGAAGAACTGACGGAAGGCGTCGGTCACCAGTTCAGGGAAGTAGGGGTCGAAGTCGAGATGCTCGTTGATAAATTTGGCATACTTGGCGCAGAAGCGGTTGGGGAAGGGCTTGGTGTAGATGGTGTCTATGAGCTCTTCGTTGCTCATGCCAAGCTCTCCGGCCACAAGCGCATAAACATTGTCAGGCATATTGTGCCTGATGAAATCGGTAATCATGCGTTTGCCGAGGTTTCCGCCGGAACCCTCGTCCCCGAGTATGAAGCCGCAGGAATCAACGTTCAGGCCCTCGTTGCAACCGTCGTACAGGCAGCTGTTGGCCCCGGTGCCGAGAATGGCGGCAAAGCCGGGCTCGCGCTGCAGCAGCGCCCTGCACGATGCCAGGGTATCCATAGCTATGAAGACCTTCTCCGCTGCGGTGAACACCTCGCGCAGCACGCCCTCCATGAAAGGATACTGCATCTCGGTCACGCCCGCCCCGTAGAAATATATCTCGCTGACCTGCAGCGGGTCGAGGGCTGCAGGAAGGTTCTCCCTGATATCGGCCACTATCTGCGGGCCGGAAATATAGTTGGGATTGTAGCCCTGGCTGAAAAATGATATGCGCTCAGCTCCGTCCCTGCTCACGCAGGCCCATTCGGTCTTGGTAGCGCCGCTGTCTGCAATCAGTATCATCTGTTATTTTTCTTTGCTGTATTCACTTAACGGGTTCAGGTCGGGAAGTTCCCCGAGGCCGTAACGGAAAAGCACTACGCCCTCGGCGTTGGTTTCCTTCATCATCATCTCGCAGTCGGTGTAGATGCCTTCCGCATCCATGGGCACCACTTTCTGCTCGTCGGTATCGACATAGGTCGTGAGGCCTGCCCAGACCTTGGCGGGAGCGCCCTTGGCGGCGAAGTGGTCGGCCACCATCTTCCCCCATTCGGCTCCGCCCTTGCGGTAGGAGTCGCAGTGGAAGTAAATCATGGGCATCAGTATGTCGAGATACTGCCCCATCTGGGCGGGATCCTGTCCGTAGTAGTATTCGCTGTCGGGTTCGGGCATCAGTGCCGCGGAAAGTATGATTTTCGGATTCACCGCCTTGGTGGCAACATTTATCTGGCGGCAGAACTCGGTGACGCAGCCTGTAGCTGTAATCTCTTCGGAAGGATTGTGCTTGTGGGCGGTGCCTCCGAAACGGATATAGTCGAGATGTATGCCGTCCACGCCGTAGTTCACATACCGCACGGCCCTTTCTATGACCTCGTCGAAATACTCCTGCTTGTAACGGTTGAGCGAATCGTCCACGGGATTTATCCATTTCCCTTCCTTGTAGAAGGCCTGGAACCAGATATGAACCTTCATTCCCCTGCCCTGGGCCTCATGGATGAAGGCAAGGGTGGAGTCCATGCCATGGCGCTCGAAGGCAACCTCGTGAAGTATGATATTGTCTATGGCCTTTGAATGGAGTTCATCGAGATCCACTTCATTCATGAATTTCGACCAGAGCCAGATGCCGTTGGTGTTGACAGGAGCCTGCTTGCAGGAAACGAGGGCTGCAGCGAGGAGAATTGCGGCGAAAAACTTTTTCATATTTGCTGGATTGTATTATCGTCAGAAAGGAAGTTCGTTGTAGCGTCCGTTGAATTTCTGCATTCCCTTCCATACAGGATTGCCCATGGTGGCGCTGTTGTTGGAAGGGTCGCAAACCCACCAGCGGGTTCCGTCCCAGATTTCGGGAATCACATGACCTATGACTCCGCTGCTGAAATAGCACTGGCCGTGCATATAGCGGGCGGGGATGCCTGCGGCGCGGCACATTGCGAGCGTGGCGTGGGTGAGGTCGCAGCAATTTCCGCCTTTGGCCTGGATGGTCTTGACCGATCCCTTGCGCGTATTGGAATAATCCTCCCATTCCCATTCATTGCGGGCATACTCGAAAATCGCTTTGACTTTCTGGTACTGGGTGGCGTTCTCCGGAAGTCCGGAAAGGGCCGCATCCTTAGCTGCAATCACCTCGGCATTGTCCGTTTCGCAGTAGTTGACCTTGCGCAGATAGTCCGATCCCCAGGTGCAGACCTTGTCGGGGAAGCTGGAATTATGCTTGTAATAATGGAATACGCGGCAGAGCGCTGCGCCGTAGTCGGCCGAGATAAGATTGCCTATATACTTGACTCCGTCCTTGAAAGGAGTGTCGTAGCTGTAAGTGAAAGTGCTGTCCGCGCCGCGGGAAGGGCAGGTTATAGTACCGAAATTCACATAGTTGGGCATGGCTCCGTTCTTTTCGCCGTAAGCATAGGCTTTGTCGATGGCCCAGGTAAGCGCTTCGAGGGAAATGCTGTCCTGCTCGAAAGTATTGTTGGCCTTGCTGCTCCCCCAGCCCATTCGTACAGGCATGTCAATCTCCTCCAGCTCCCAGTTCTCGGGATCTTCCTGTATCTTCTTGAGCAGCAGGCATGCGGCGGCCATGTACTGGCCCCTGCCATAGGATACGCCTTCAACCTTCACCGAGGCGGGAAGCGCATCGGTTTCCACGAACGTTTCATAGGCTTTCGCAAGCTCCTCGACGAAATAACCGTTGAAGTGGCTGGCGGTGAATTCCTTGTTCACGTCCACTTCCGGTTCCACTTCCGGTTCGGGTTCTTCGTTGTTGTTTTTATTGCAGGCGCAGGCTGCGGCAATCAGGCTGAAGGCCATTGCACAAAAGATAAATTTCTTCATGGCTACAAATGTTGTTTTCCGGGAACCGCGGGGGCGGTCAGGCCCCCACGGTCAAAAGATCAGCAATTATTCGACAACTTCGAATATGGGGCTGGTAGTGTCTTTGCCCTCCTCGGCGGCTGCTCCTGCGATACGGCATGTGCCTCCGTTGACAGCAGTCAAAGCCTTGCCGTTATCGGCACGATATGTGCCGGCGCAACGCATGCGTACCTGCATCGTAGTCATGGCCGCGGTGGTGGTGAATGTTGCATCGACAGTGACGTTGGTGGAACCATCGTCAGCCATCTTCACATTGTACTGGAGACTGGTATCTTCCTCTGCAGTGGAGAGTTCCATAGCCGGCTTCCAATCGCTGCCGTCAAGATACTCGACTACCCAATAACGGGGACCGCTCTTGGATACGCGGGTAATATACTTGATGTGAACTTTTGCACCGGCAGGCTGTACCTTGCCATTCGAGAGGGAGAAAAGCCAGTAGTCACCGGTCCAGGGACCGTACACAAAAGGATGTCCGGTACCGCCTACAAGACGTCTGGCATTGTTACCGGTGTCCAAAGAAGTCTTGTCAACCTGAACATAGGTTATCTTGCCACCTTCGCTAACATTGGAATCGATAAAGAGTCCGCCGTCTCCGGCTGTTTTGTCCTTAATACCGTCAGTTCCTCCGAAATTGTCCTTATAGGCCTTCATTGCATCTGCAGAGAACTCCCACTCAGCCTTGAAAGGAGTGACCTTGCCTTCGTCGCCGAAGAGTTCGGTGCGTAGAATCTCGTCCTTCAGGGCGTCAGCCTTTTCGAGCTTGTTGTCCAGCATGTACTTGAAGAAGAATGCGTAGGTAATGAGGGCACGCTGTGCGCAGAAGCAGCCGTAATATCCGGCAAGCTGTCCGCCGGTATAACCACAAAGGTTGCTGATGGCCCCATTCTTGATAGGATAGTTGAGGCTGCGCATAGACCAGTTGTCAAGAGCGTCGACCTTAACCTGGCAAGGTTCGTTGTTGTCCTTGGTTCCCATTACGAAGTGGCCGCCGTTGCCGGTTGTCTCATTGTAAGGGCTCGTACCCCACTTGTAGTCATGGGTAGCGGGAACTTTCGTTTCACTCATGGCGACTGCGCCTCCAGTGAGGGCGGGGTGGCTGTTCGCACCATTGCTGGCGGTATAATTGCCGTCGTAACCACGCACAAGCAGATAGCTGCGCAGGGCGGTTTCGAGCATATCGGCGGTATTGTAGGTCTTGTCGCCTACCTTGATGGTCGTGGTGGAAGGCACATAGTGTGCATTCTTAACATTCCAGTCGCCGCCGCTGTAGTTCTCACCCTTGAGCATGTCGATGGTTCCGGTAGTATTCTCCCAGATATCGAGAATCTTCACGTATTCCTCTGCGAAGTCCTTGATGGTGGACGGAGTTTCGATCTTGCTGCCTTCCTCGTCGCCGAAGAGCTCGGACTGGATGATGACGTCCGCGCCGAGGCCGTCGGCCTTGTCAAGATTGTTGTCCAGCATGTACTTGAAGAAGAACGCGTAGGTGATGAGGGCACGCTGTGAGCTGAAGCAGCCGTAATAGTTGTTGAAAGGATCACGGGGATAGCCGCAGAGGTTGGTGATAGGCTTGCCGCCACTGTAGTTCAGCGAACGCTGGGCCCAGTTGTCGAGGATGAGAGGATCAACCTGGCAGTGAATCTCCTTGGTGCCGTCCCACTTGAACAGGTGGCCGCCGTTTCCGGTATTTGCACCGGTTGTTGCGTTGTAGGAACCGGACTCGTTGAAAGGATTAGCGCCCCAGGTGTATCCGTGAGCCTCAGGAACGGTGGTCTCGCTCATTGCCTTTGCACCGTCGGTAAGCGTGGCGATCTTGCCTGCGCCATAGTTCTTGGTGTCGAGGCCGTCATAGCCGCGGACGAGCAGGTAGCTGCGGAGGGCAAGCTCGAGCATGTCAGCGGTATTGTACTCCCTGGTACCTACGGTGATGGTGGTGGTGGAAGGAACGTAGTGGGCGTTCTCGACATTGTTGCTGCCGCCCTCATATTTTTCGCCATTCACCATGTCGATGGTGCCGGTGGTGGTGGCCCAGACGTCGAGAATCTTTACATATTCCTGAGCAAATTCCTTGATGGTAGCCTTGTTGGGCTCTACCCATTCAGCCTGCTTCACCAGGATTTCAGCTCCGTCGGTGACGTTGCCGCCCTTGATGAGAACCTTGCCTTCGCGGGCATCTCCCTTGTTCTCGGCAACGCTGACCTTCACGGAGATGGTGCCGGCTTCGCCGGAAGCGGGATTTACGGTAATCCAGCTGTCGCTGGTCTCTGCAGTCCACGCAGCCTTGGCAACGAAGACGGCTTCCTTTTCATCAGCCGCACAGTCGAATTCAAGTTCTTCGGTCTTGACCTGGATGTCCTTGTCGTTGTTTGCGGTATCGAGTCCGAAGAGTTCGGAACGGATGGCTACGGTTTCGTCAAGCTCTGCTGCGCTGTCGAGATTGTTGTCCAGCATGTACTTGAAGAAGAATGCATAGGTCAGCAGGGCACGGCCCGAGCTGAAGCATCCGCCGTAGTTGTTGATGGGATCGCGGGGATAGGTGCAGAAGTTGGAGAACTTCATGTCGTTGCCGAACGAGTAGTTCAGGGCACGCTGGGCCCAGTTGTCAAGTATAATGGGGTCAACCTGTCCGTAAACCTCCAATCCGTCCACCTTCTTGTAGAGATAGCCGCCGTTGCTGGTCTCTATCAACGGCATGTTCCATCCGAATCCGTGGGATTCGGGAGCGATGGCGCTCATCTTGACCGGAGTCACATCGGGGAATGTGCCGTAACCGACACCGTCGGTGTCATTGCCGTCGTAACCGCGGAGGAGCAGGTAGCTGCGGAGGGCAATCTCGAGCATGTCGCCGGTGGAAAGCACTTTGTCACCGAACGAAATCACGAAATCGTTGGGTACATAGTGGGCGTTCTCAACGATATCTTTATCTTCGTCTTCGGCAAGTTCCCAGTTGGAAAGCCTGTCAAGAGTGCCGACATTCTTCTCCCATTCGTCGATGACCTTCACATATTCCTGTGCGAAGGCCTTGATGGAATTGCCCGAGCCCTGGTAACCTACGGAAACCTCGCTGTCGAGCTTGCCGTTTTTCTTGTAGCTGGCGAGCTCGCGGGTAATCGCAAGCGTGGCGCGGTTGGTCGAGAAGGCGATTGCGGTGTTGTTGCGGGTGAAGTTGGTCTGGTTGGGAACCTGGAGGTCCGAAGCCATACGTGCAAGCATCCTGGTTGCAACGTTCACCAGGTCTTCGGTTTCATCGCCGTTCTTGGGACCGTTCGCAACTGCCATGGTCTCTCTGTCATAGCTGTCCTTGTCGGGACTGGAGGCCGGTTTGTAAGTGACGACGGTGATGTCGCCCTTGTCTCCGGCATTGATGTTGACCAGGGCCTTGCAAATGGCGAACTGGTACTCAGGAGTTGAGAAATCACGGGTGCCGACTTTGAAAGTCTCGGGCAATTTCTCATTTTCTTCCCAAGCTGCGTACGCAGCGGAAGCGGCATCTACAACTTCTGCAAGGGTAACGGTAACAGAGCCTGAAGGTTGAGGTTCAGGTTCTTCCTTACTGTTGTTACAACCAGTGAACAACACTGCCACAGAAGCAAATGCCATCAGAAAAAAACGAAATTTTTTCATAAAGCTGTGTTTTTTGATTGGTTAATTGGTTAATAATATTCAGGTTTTTGGTTTTATTTCCATAAATCATTGATATCGGGGAATTCCCCAAGCTGGTACCGGAACAGCACCACGCCGGCGGCGCGGGTATCGGCCATCAGGTCGATGTCCCTGCGGAGCTGCGTGGCCGTCATCCCCTGGTTCGAGGCATTGTAGGTCTGTATGCCCGACCATGACACTCCTCCCTTCTTTGCAGCCTGGTCCGCGAAATAATTGGACCTGCTCTGGAAAGTATCATCGGAGAAATTGTATGAGCCGTAACGGTAAATCATGGGCATCAGTATGTGTATATACTCTGCCATCATGTTCGGGGACTGTCCGTAGGTTGCCGTGGAATTGGGCTCGGGCATAAGGGCGGCGGATGTAACCAGTCCCTCGTCGAAGCTGTCGGTGGTTTCGCGTATCTCGCGGCAGCAGCGGTTCACCGCCCCCACGGAATTGACTTCCCTGTTATGGTCGTGCTTGGAAGCCGTGCCGCCGAAACGTATATAATCGAGATGCACGCCTTTTACGCCCCAGGTCCTGATATAACGATCCGCATCGTTTCGGATACGCTCGTAAACATCTTCCTTGTATGTCACGTTCTCGTCGTCGATGGGGCTTATCCACTTGCCGCCTTCATAGAAACACTGCATCCATACGTGGGGGACGAGGTCAATCTCGTCGCAGATACGTATGAATTTCAATGCGTTGCTGTGATAACCGGCGGTTTCGAATCCCGCGAAATTCAGCAGGATATGGTCGTAGCCCTTATTCTTGATTTCGCGCAGTTTCGCACCGTCATTTGCAGTAAGGTCGGCAAGGTGCGCTCCCCAGGTCCAGACTGCCGTAGGCTTGTAATTCGAGATGTCGAAGAGGGCATTCTCCCTGCCGGGGCTGGAATAAGTCACGAGTCGCCAGTCTCCGCTGAGATCGGGTATCCTCTGGTAACTTCCGAAATATCCGAGCGAAGGCGCTTCCTCTTCAAGGGAGAAAGTGTCGGCCACGTCGGAAGCCGAAGTGCCGAGCACGAGGGTGAAGGGAGTATCCGACGCTATACCGGTCACAAGGCTGTTGTCGGAGGTGGAAACCACCAGACGGGCCCCTGCTTCCAGGCTGCCCGAAAGGTCCGCAATCTTCTGGCCCTTCAGGTATTTGTCGGTGATGTAAAGTCCCATGCCCTCGAGGGATACGGTCTCGGTGCCGGTATTTGCTATCTCCACCCAGCTGTCGACTTCACCGGTCTCTTCGTGTGCAGCCACTTCGTTTATCACCAGGTAATTCACGGTTTCCGTTTCCGCTTGCTTTTTGTCGCATGAAAGCAGGAAAAGCAGGCAGGCGGGGGTTAACAGAATCAGTTTAAACGTTTTCATGCTTATTATATAACACCTTGTTCCTTCAGATAATTTTCGGCTTTCTTGAGTCCGCCGGTCTTCTTGATTACCTCTTCGCAGTACTCATAGCTGAGCTGGGGATTGCGTTCCACCATGGTACGGGTAAGACGGTCCACGACCTTGTTGTTGATTAGGTTGGCACACACCATACGGTTGCCTTCCACACGGCCGAGGCGCACCATCAGCGTGGTGCTAACCATGTCGCAGAAGAGTTTCTGGGAAGTGCCGGATTTCATGCGCGTGCTGCCGGTGATGAATTCAGGCCCCATGACCACCTCCACAGGGTAGTCCACATATTGCGAAATGGGCGAACCGGGATTGTTGCATATACTTCCGCAGGGGATTCCGTGCTCCTTGCAGGCCTTCATTGCAGCCAGTACGAAAGGAGTGTTTCCGCTGGCGGAGATGCCCACCACTATATCCTTGGGAGTCACGTGATGCTTCCCGCTCAAAGTCCTCCATCCTTCCTCCACGTCATCTTCGGCCTCTTCCAGGTCGAGCACCAGATTCTCGTTTCCTCCTGCAAGCACGGCCTGCCAGATTTCGGGATCAACACCGTAGGTATTGGGCACTTCAAGCACGTCCAGGACCGCGATCTTGCCGCCAGTTCCGGCTCCGAGCCAGAAGAAGCGTCCGCCGGCACGAAGCCGGGCCTCGGCGGCGTTCACAAGTTTTTCGATGTCAGGAAGCACCGCCTCGACTGCGAGGGCCACTTTCTTGTCTTCAGTGTTGATGTCGCGCAGCAGTTCAGCCACCGACTTTGTTTCGAGATGATCGTAGAGCGAAGGTTGCTCCGTGAGTCTTAATGCCATAGTATTGTTTTGATTTAATTGATGAATCTTTTCGTACGCGCGCGGCCCAGAGGCTTGCCGTCGCGTATCGCCACGGCGTTCACCACCTGGTTGCGGTTTATCGCGAAGGGCCGGACATAAAGTTCGGATGAGGCGTCGGGTTCGCTTCCGTCGAGGGTATAGCGTATCTCGGCATCGGGCGCGTCCACGCTCATCGTCACTATCTTGCTGTATGTAGTGTCTTTGTGCAGTTCAATGAAAGGCTCGTAGAAGGCCCTGCAATAGCCTACGCCCAGCCTGTCCAGCCTTCCGAGATGGGTTTCGAGCCTGCGGGTGAAATAATCCCAGTCCTTTTCACAGGGGCTCCATCCTGCCTCGGCGATAGCGCACATACGCGGCCATGCCATGTACTCCACTCTCTCGGGGGTGGGCATGTATTCAGTCCACACGCATCCTTCCACGCCTATAATATACCTGCGTTCCTCCGGTGTCAGCACCTCGGGAACGGGATTGTATTCATACATGGTCCGCAGGGTTGTCGGACCGCCCATCGCAAGGGGTTCGCTGTCGGGATCCGCCTGCCAGTAGTCGAGGTAATACTTGGGATAAGGAGCCATCACGACCTCGTGATGCTGCTGGGCGGATTTGATGCCGCCCTCCTCTCCGAGCCAGGACATCACCTTGGCATTGGGAGCGAGGCCGCCTTCGAGAATCTCGTCCCAGCCTATTATCTGGCGGCCCTTGCTGTTTATGTATTTCTCCATGCGACGGATGAACCAGCTCTGGAGCTCATATTCATCCTTGAGTCCTTCGTGCCTGATAAGCGCCTGGCAGTGAGGGCACTGCTTCCAGCTTGCCTTGGGGCACTCGTCGCCGCCTATATGTATGAGTTCCGAAGGGAAGAGTTCGAACACTTCGTCGAAAACATCCTCCAGGAACTTGAAAGTCTCCTCCTTGGGGCAATAAACCTGCTTGAAGATTCCCCATTTGGTGGCGGTCTCGTAATGGTCTTCGAGGCCGCAGCTGAGCTCGGGATAGCAGGCGATAGCGGCAAGGGCATGCCCCGGAAGTTCAATCTCGGGGATTATCGTCACGTAACGCTCGGCGGCATACTGCACGAGTTCGCGCACTTCGTCCTGGGTGTAATAGCCTCCATAGGGAGTTCCGTCGTAGAATCCGGAATGGAGGGAACCTATCACCGTCTCCTTGCGCCACTGCCCCTTCTCGGTAAGCAGTGGATATTTCTTTATCTCAAGGCGCCAGCCCTGGTCTTCGGTAAGATGCCAGTGGAAACGGTTGACCTTGTGCATCGCCATTATGTCGATGTATTTCTTCAGGAAGTCGACGCTGTAGAAGTGCAGGCAGCAGTCCAGGTGCATTCCGCGGTAAGGGAAAGCAGGGCTGTCTTCAATCACGCAGCAGGGAACATCCCACTTTACCCCTTTCCGGACGCTGTCGGCGAAGATGTCATCGGGGAGAAGCTGGAAAATGGTCTGGACCGCATAGAAGAGTCCGGCCCCGTCAACATATTCTATCAGCAGCCGGTCAGGCGTGACATTCAGGTTGTAGGATTCCTTCTTCCATCCCGCATTGAGTATGAAGACGGCCTTTTCCTGCCCGTGCTGCAGAGGATCGTCCTGAATCACGTCGAGGGTGAAACCTGCCGCCTTCTCCAGCCTTTCGTTCAGGAAAGCCACGCTGCGCAGCAGTTCGGGATCGTTGGAATCCACATATACGGGCACTTTCCTGTCTATGCTGAAAACACCTTCCCCCTGCTGGAAGAAGGCCGGACGGGGAATGATGCTGACTTCTGCAGGAGCCTGTTCCTTAGCGGTGCAGGCGGCAAGCAGCAGAACTGCGGAAAGCAGGTATGCGAGACGTTTCATCATTTTGCAAATTCCTTGGTTACAACTTTTCCTATGGCCTTTCCGTTACGGAAGCCCCTGGCCTTGATTACGCTGCCCCTGTCCACCATGAAAGGCCTGCCGTCATAGACGGGCGATTTCGAGGTAGGAACGCTGCCGTCCAGCGTGTAGCGGATGACAGCGGTGGGGTCTTCAATCTCGAGATTCATCGCCTTGGGGAAGGCGATGTTGCGGTCGTAGTCGAATATCACGTCATAATATACCGGACAGTACCGGATTCCTTTCATGTCCAGAGTGGAAAGCACCTTGGGCATGCGCTCGCGGAAAGACTCCCAGTCCTTGTTTTCGCGGGAGGTCCAGCCCACTTCAGCTGCGGCCACGTTGCGGGGGAAGGCCTGATATTCGGCCATGCCGTCGTCCCATATATATTCGGTCCAGAGGCAGGTTTCGTAACCTACGATATACTTCTTGCTGAGGTCTGCGAGCGAATCCACTGCAGGATAGTAGTTGTATACTTTCTTGAGGGGCATGAACAGATTCTGGTCGATGTTGTCGGCCATATCTTCCTGCTTGTTATCGAGATAGCACCAGCGGTTGGGGGTAAGGATCACGCGGATGCCGCGCTTGATGCCCTTGACTGCGGGTGCATGTCCGCGGTAGGACATTGCGATGGGATCCTCCAGGTCGCCTCCGTCCAGAATCTCATCCCAGCCTATCACGGTCTTGCCGTTCCTGCGGAGGAAGTCCCCCATCCTCTTGACGAAGAAGGTCTGGAGTTCCTCTTCGTTGTCGATTCCGAGCACTGTCATAAGGTCCTGGCAGTACTGGCTTTCTTTATATACATCTTTCGGCGCCTCGTCTCCGCCTATATGGTATATGGGCGAAGGGAAGAGCTCGAATAGTTCGGTGAACACATCTTCCAGGAAACGGAAGGTGCTTGCGGTCGGAGCGTAGAGATTCTTGTGTATGCCCCATTTGGTTTCCACCTCGTAGTGGCGGTCGGGGAAGCAACTGAGTTCGGGATAGGCGGCAATGGCCGCAGTGCTGTGCCCGGGAATCTCGACTTCAGGGATTACGGTGACGCAGCGCCTCCGGGCATATTCCACAACCTCGCGAATGTCGTCCTTGGTATAGTATCCACCGTGGGGAATGCCGTTGCCTATCCCGCTGTGCCAGGCTGTTTCCTTACGCCAGGCGCCCACCTCGGTAAGTTTGGGGTATTTGTCAATCTGGATGCGCCAGCCCTGGTCTTCGGTGAGATGCCAGTGGAACATGTTCTGCTTATACATCGCCATCAGGTCGATGAACTTCATTATCTCTTCCTTGCTGAAGAAGAAGCGGCCGCAGTCGAAGAGCAGTCCGCGATACCGGAACTCGGGTTCATCGTCGATGATGCAGCAGGGAGCAAGGAACTTCACTGGTTTCTTGAGTGCCTGTGCATAGATGGCCGGGGGCAGAAGCTGCTTGAAAGTCTGGAGGCCATAGAATGCCCCGTTCACTTCGGATGCCTCAATCAGGACCTCGGAAGGGGTGACCGTAAGACGGTAGGCTTCTTTGCCGAATCCGGGGCGCTTGCGGAGCACTATCCTGGTTTTGCTTCCGTCCAGGGAAGAGGCGTGTTTCACCTGATCCTTGAAATCGGCCGCGATCTCCTCGAAGGCGGCATCTTCCACCACGAGGGCCGTATTTTTGTCGAGACGGAAGTATCCTTCAGCCTCGGTCAGATGCTTGGGAGCAGGGACGATATTGTAGCGGGGTGCCGCGGAAGCAAGGACTCCAGCAAGCACTACCGACAATATAAGAATCAATCTCTTCATTATTCTGCTGCTATCGTTTCACTGATAGTCTTTATCACGCCCTCGCGATAAACCGAAGGCATACGCTCTGAGAGCGGATACGGAGCCTTGATGTAAACATGCATCTGATCCACTTCATATTCATAGCCCTTGCGCACTTCGTATGCACGGGCGGAAGGCAGATAGGAATTCTGCCCGTTGGTATATCCGGCGAAGAAAATTGTCTCCTCGGGGAAAGCGGCGCGGGCTTCCATCTGGTATTCGCAGAAAGGCTCTCCGTCGCTGAAGAAGAAGATTACGCCTTCCACGTTCACGCAGTGCAGATGATAGCGCAGCTTCGACGCCACGGGGCCTTCCTCGAAACGCGCAAGTATCTCCTCCTCCCATCCGCGGACATCATCTGCGAAACGCGGGAAAACCGTCTTTGCAGACTCCACGAGCGAGTCTGCATGATGGCGCACCGCCTCGGGAGTCACTTCGTCTATACGGTAGGGCAGGTCCACACAAGAGTTCACGAGCCTGAGCACCCCTTTGGACGGAACGGCCTTGAATTCAATGTCTTTCAGCGCTTCCGAGAGTTCCCTGCCGCACTGTTCAGCATAGTCCACTTTCCTGGGACCTTCTGCAGGATCCATATTGCCGGCGGCGCCGGTAAGCTGGAACACTTCCCCGCCCCAGGCTTCGGAGAGATAACGGGCATTGACTCCGGGATAATCCGACGAAAGCAGATAACTTCCGGGGCCCATGCAGACGGGATGGCAGGCCAGGTTCACTATGGATACCACAGGCTTTCCCTTCTGCAGGAAACGGGCCACATAAACATCGTGGTCCACGGGGCCTTCCTTCTCGCAGCGATTGCCGTTGATTAAAGTTTCTCCCCTGCCCGCCTCAAGGGTGAAAGGCCGGCCCTTCGCATTGATGGCGGCGACTGCGTTGTCCACCACCGTGGCGAACATCCTGTCCCTCCAGGCGCGGTTGCTGCCTCCCGGACGGTTGGACGCTCCGCCTGAACGCGGCGCCGAATGCGTATGGATGTTGTGCATCAGGATATTGTCCATCGCGAGACCGGATTTTTCCGAAATCATCGTACGTATGGTATCGGCGATGGACGGGGATATCTCCATCAGGTCGTTGGATATGATGCAGACCTTCTGCGTTCCGTCCGACAGCACGAGACAATGGGTGTACAGATGCTGGTGGATGCCGTCGGAGAGGCCGTTTCTTGCGGCGAAACCTGCCAGTACCACGTGCTCGTCCTCTGTCGTGGAGATGTCGGCCGAAGAGTAACTCATCAACAGCCGTTCTCCCCGGCATCCGGAAAGGATGCCGAGGAGGCTCATGGCTGCGACTATGATGTATACCCTTTTATTAATATACATATCCGGGATTCTGAACTATCCTCTTCTTGGTTTTGTCGATTTCGGTCTGGGGAATTGGCATCAGGTAATTCGGATAGTCTTCCGGATTCTCCACCCCGGGCTTGTTGCTGCATGTCAGCACGCCGGCCTGCGGCCTGTTGTTGCGCGAAACATTCGGGAACCACTTCTGGGTAGGCGAGATGGTCAGGCAGGCCTCGCCGTAGTCGACGGTGTAGGTCTTGCCCTTCCAGACGTAATTCACGAGGTAGGCGACGTCGTTGCCGTTGTTGGTTTCGATGTAGGCCGTCCGCTCTGCGGTGTTCTCCCAATAGTAATTGCGATTCTTGTTCGCCAGGTTGGCGGGCTGTACGCAACGGTAGAGGGTATCCGACTTGGAACCTTTCTGGAGGAGCATGGTGCGCGTGCCGGCGAAAGGAACACTCTCGTAGGTGGTTGCAATTTTGAGACGTCGGGTGTCGAAGTAGCGGAATGCCTCGAACGCAAGTTCGATGCGGCGTTCGTTTACGAGACGGTCGTAGAGGTCGTCTCCGCTTTCGGTAACATCGGGCATCATCACGTCGGCGCGGCTGCGGACCTTGTTGATGTAGTCGCGGCACTCCTGCTCCTTGCCCACATGATAAGCGGCCTCAGCCATATTCAGGTACATTTCACCCATACGGAACCAGGGATATACCACATTGCCTATCATGGATTCGGAAATATACTTGTTGGGCAGATACCATTTGGTAAGTCCGCTTCCGCCGGTGTTGGTAAGGTCGATCTGGTCGCTGGCCTTCTTGGAGGTTGCAGGCTCGGGTTTACCCTTGTCGAAGTCGGCTATCTCCTTGTTTTCGTAAAGCAGGTAGAGCTGCAGGGGAGTTTCGTTGTAGCCGCCGTCCTTGTCGGTCCATTTGTATATCTTGGTAGGATAGACTATGCAATGCTCGAAGCGGGGATCGCGGCCTCTGAAAGGATGGAGGGGATCGTAGCCGGAGCCCTCTTCAAATATTTTCTTGCCGTTCTTCATCTCGTAATCGAGCCACATCGCCTGGGTGGGATTGAAGCTCTCCCATCCGCCTCCGCCGAAGTCCATCATGCCATAGAAGAGCTGGGCTTTGTGGGGCTGACCGCTGCTCTGCACGAAATACTTGCCCCAGATGATTTCAGGGGAATTCTCGTCCACCCAGAACCCGTCGTAGGTATCGTCGAGAGCATAGACTCCGTCGACGTCGGCACGGTCGCAGATAGCCTTGGCCGCCTTGTAAGCATCCTCCCACTTGTCAGCGGAATACTGTCCGCGGAACACTCCTCCCGTAGGGAAGTTGGGGTCGTTGAACAGAGGGGATGCGGCAATCAGGGTAAGGCGGCAGCGGAGTGCAAGCACGCAATCCCTGTGGATACGGCCAAGCGGTGTCGCCTCCTTTTCGGGCAGGAGACTGTAAGCCAGGTCGAGGTCTTCCTTTATAAAATCCACGCAGTCGTCGAAATCGGCACGTGTTTCGTCGAAATCGGCGCCGATGTCATCGTGGGGAGTCTT
The DNA here is from genome assembly GCA_905235675.1 of uncultured Bacteroidales bacterium. Lineage (GTDB taxonomy): Bacteria > Bacteroidota > Bacteroidia > Bacteroidales > UBA932 > Cryptobacteroides. Next base: position 139,568 of record CAJONC010000001.1, read on the forward strand.
GACTATCACCACGCCGCCGTAGCGCTGAATCAGGTTGGTGTAGGCCCAGGCGCGAAGGAAGTAGGCCTCGCCCAGGAGACGGTTTTTGGCACTTTCGCTCATTGCGCTGCCCTTCTCCTCGACATAGCGGATGAAGTAATTCATGCTGTAAATATACTCGTACGCACGGTCCCAGATGTTCAGGAAAGTGGTACGCGTGGCATGCGCAGGGCCGCCATGGTTCTGGTCGATGATATTGCTCGGCGTCATGGAGCCGTCGGCGATGTAACGGGTGGACGTGCCGCCGTAACGGAAAAATCCTTCATCGGTGATACATCCGATATTGCCCTCGGTGAAGGGGTCGGGCAGGACCGTGTAGAGGGCGTTGATGAAACTTTCTGCAAGGGCGTCGCTGTTGAAAACGGCCTCCTCGGAAAGTTTGTCCAAAGGTTTCTTGTCAAGGAAACCGTCATTGCAGGAGGCGAGAATGGCCGCGGCTGCAAAAATATAGAGTATCTTTTTCATTGCCTGATCTGTTTAGAAGCTTACTTTGACGCCAATGTTGTAAATCTTGACCTGAGGATAGGTCTGGTATCCTTCATCGCTGGTCTCAGGGTCGACATTCTTGAGTCCGGAGAAGGTAAGGAGGTTGTAACCTGCAAGATAGACACGCGTGTTCTTGATTCCAACCTGATGTCCCAGTACGCGGCCGGGGAGGTTGTAACCTAATTCGAGGTTCTTCAGGCGCAGGAAGGCGGCATTGCGGTAGTAGTACGATGAACGGTATACGCCGCCGTTGCCGATATTGGAAGCGATACGAGGATGATCCGTATCCGGATTGTCAAGCGTCCATGCATTCTTCGCGGCGTCCATTTCAATGTTTCCGGAAACGGGGTCGGTCAGGGGCGCGTAGTAGTAGCGGGCTGCTGCCTGTCCCTGGAGGAGCAGGGAAAGGTCGAAGTTCTTCCACTGCAGGTCGCCGTTCAAGCCGAACACTATCTGGGGAACCGCCGTGAGGTCGGAACGCAGACGGTCGTTGGAGTTGATCTTGCCGTCACCGTCCAGATCCTTGAAATAGAAGTCGCCAAGGCCGGCACCCGCCATCTGGGGATATTTCTCCAGATCTTCAAAGCTGCGGTTGATTCCCTCCACCTGGTAAATCAGGGAAGCTCCCATGGGATGGCCGGTACGGTTCATGTACTGGTGGTCTTCGTCATAGGGCGTCTCATCCATGTATTCTATGATATTCCTGGCATACATGAAGTTGCCCGTCACATGGTAGAGGAAATCCTTGCCGACCTTGTTCTCGTGGTTCAGCTGGAGTTCGAATCCCTTGTTGGACACGATTCCTATGTTTTCATCGGGCAGGTTGGTGGTAAGTCCGGTGTAGTAGGGCACAGAAGCGTTGCGGGTGCAGAGAATGTTGGAACGGCGGGTCTTGAAGAGCTCGAACTCCCATCCGAACAGGCCGTTCTTTATGGATCCGTCAAGGCCGAGGTTATAGGTATTTGCGCGTTCCCAGGTAATCTGCGTATTGGGGACTCCGTCGGGGATAATATAGTTCACCTCCTTCCCTCCGTACAGGGCACGGTAAGATGTGCTGGTGGAATATGCATAGGTCGTAAGATATTGGAATGCAGCCACCTGGTCGTTGCCCTGCGCTCCGTAGGAAGCACGGATCTTCAGGTTGGTGAGCCAGGGAATGTTGTCCTTGATGAAAGCTTCTTCCGAAATGCGCCAGCCTACGGAAACTCCGGGGAAGACACCCCAGCGCTTGTCGGCGGGGAAGTTTTCGGAGCCGTCCCAGCGCACAAGCGCCTGGAAGAGATATTTGCTCTTGTAGTCGTATCCCACACGGGTGAAGAACGAACGGCGGGCGGTTTCGTTTGCATAGCCGTTTATCTTGTAATATGACTTGTCGGCATTTCCGGCGAAGAATTCATCGAGTATGTCGGAATCGTACTTCTCGATATTTGCGCTGAAGTAATCCCTGCGATAGTTACTCTGCTCCATACCTGCCAGCGCGGTCACATGGTGGCCGTTGAAATCCCTGTCATAATTGACATTTACGTTCAGCGTGGTGGTGTGATAGTTGTTCTGGCTCTCGTTCAGGGTAGGGGTGGTGAACACGCCGCTGTCCCTCTCGCGGTAGATTTCAGTAATCTCGTCGTAGGAATAGCAGGGCCAGTTCTTAGACCAGTTCTTGTGGAAGTTGGCGTGGACGTCATAGGCCAGCACGGCGTTCGCGGAGAGGCCGGGAGTAAGTTTGCGGAAGTCGTAGCTCGCGCGGAAAGTGGTGTTGATGGTGTTGTAGGTGGTATTGTCATAACCGGTCAGGTCCTGGACGAGCGCGGCGGGGTTGGCTCCGGAACGGAGGTAACCGTTGGGATAGTAAGGTGCGCTCGAAGCATAGCGCCTGGTGGTGATGTAGAAAATACCGTATGAATCGGAAGGATATGCCGAGTAGTTCTTGTGCTGCTGGCGGACATTGAGGTCGATTCCGATCTTGAAGTCTTCGGTGACCTTGATGTCGATGTTGGAGCGCACGTTGTACTGGTTGTAGTTGGTGGCGGATTTCACATAGATACCGTCCTGGTACTGTCCGTTGAACTGCACGAAGTAGCTTACCTTGTCGGCACCGCCCTCAAGGCTCACCCCGTACTTGTGCTGGTTGGAGAAGGGCTTGATGATCTCCTTGAACCAGTTGGTGTTCGGGTAGTTGATAAGGTCGTCGCCGTCCCTGTAGTGCTGTATCTGCTCCTCCGTGTAGATCGGGGAGGCGCCGGTGATCGCGCGGGCGGCGTTGTAGGCCTCCGCGAAGGTCACCGCGTCGGCCATCTCCAAGAGCCTGGTAGGCTGCTGCATACCGTAATCGTAGGTGAAGGTCACGTGCGGAGTTCCGTCGGCGCGGCCGCGCTTGGTTGTCACGAGAATAACGCCGTTTGCGGAACGGGCGCCGTAGATGGCTGCGGATGCGTCCTTCAGCACGTTCACGCTCTCGATTTCCTCACCGGTGAGACGGCTGAACTCATCGCCACGGCCGGGAACTCCGTCGATTATAATCAGAGGACTGTTGTTGCCGAGGGTGGACCGTCCGCGGATGTACATCACCGCATCGTCGCGTCCGGGCTCGCCGGAACGGTTGTTCACGATGACGCCGGAGACACGTCCTGCAAGACCCTGCGACAGGTTGACCGAAGAGTTCTTTACAAGGGCGTCGCCCGAGGTGGTGGTGACGGAACCCGTGAGCGTCACTTTGCGCTGGGTACCGTATCCGATTGCGACCGATTCCTCCAGCATGGTTGAATCATCTTTCAGGACGAAATCAATCTGTGTCTGTCCGTTTACGGGAACCGCTTCTTCCTGGTAACCCATGAAGGAAGCGACGAGCACCCCTTTGGCGGGAACGCTGTTCAGGGTGTATGTTCCGTCAAGAGCGGTCATGGTGCCGTTGTTGCCTCCCTGAACAAATACAGTGGCCCCCGGCACCGCCTCGCCTTTGGTATCGACGACACGTCCCGAAACCTTCAGGTTTCGGTTCTGGGCCATAACATCCGCGCCCTGCAGAAGCATCAGCAAGCAGGCCGCAAGTGGCATAAGAAAGGATTTACTTCTCATGATAATATGACAGGTTATCGATTATGTAGGACAAATATAGTCATTTTATGGACTTTAGCAAACATAATTCCCACAAAAATTATTTCATTTAAGGGAGCAATTCATTACCTTTGGACCATGTACAGCAAAAGCCACTTTTCTATCCTTATACTTGCAGCCGCCCTTACCATGGCTGCAACTTCCTGTGTAAAAGAAGATAACGGCGGGGACGCAGGAGAAGAACTCAGCGACGATGCCGTCCTTCGCCTCGTAGACAGAACCACCGTCAACACAGCATATTACAAGGATATTTTTCTTGACGGAGGGTGCGAACTCAACCCCGGAATCAAGGAAAACGGGGCCGTTATCAACGGGCGCCTCCCCTATGCCCTTGAAAAGGCCGGAATAGGCGAAGCCGAATATTTCCTCTCCACCATAAACGATGTCGACAACGGCTATCTGCCGAGCGACAAGAGCCTGCAGACCAGGATATTTTCCGGCACCGCCGAAGACGTGAACGGAGTGCTGCTCTACCCCGACGGTGAGCCCCGTTTCAGGATGTTCTACTCTTTCGGAGGGCATTCTGGGCCCCACGGAGAAACCCTCGGCGAGGCCGGTCGGGCCAATGTGAACAGCTTCTACTCCAACGGCGGATCCTACGTCGGTTCCTGCGCAGGGGCATATCTGGCAGGCCAATATGCAAGCGGCAGGGCATTGACATATTACAACATCCTGAAGGGGGGCAATATGAAGGCGACAGGAGTCAGCAATTCAAGCATAGACATGGAAATCCTCTCCGATGTTTTCCACGATTATTACGGCCCCGAAACCAACACGATGGTTACCGGTGCAAGGCACAACGGCGGCGGATACCTGGATGTGGACAGGACTCCGGAAGGCACCGAAATCCTGGCCCGCTACCTGAATCAGAAAGGCAAGAATTCTTCTTCCTCAGGATTCTACGGACAGCCTGCGATATGGGCATACAAGGAAAGTCCCGAAACCGGCCGGCTGGTGGTGACCGGTTCCCATCCCGAAGACGCCCCGTCGGGAGACATACTTGACATGACCGCAAGCATGTTCGGCTATGCCAGGGACGGCAGCGGAATCGCCAAAGTCAAGGGCGTCCTGAAAAACGGAGAGACTTTGCACATGACCAGGGGCACCGCCGACAACGATCCCCGGCATACCTGCATCGGCGACCTCCAGTGCCATCATTTCGTGATTTATCTTCCCAAGTCCGTAAAGAAGCTCACCCTCGACCTTTACGGCCGCAAAGGCTTCGACCTGGAACTGTATCTGAAGAAGGACGCCTTCGCCTTCCCCGACAATGCGCCCGACTATTCATCCTCGGCCGGAGGCAACAGCCAGACCATCACCACAGGTCCCCTCGAAAAAGGGCTCTGGTATGTCACCGTGCGCTGCGCCACAAGCGTGACCGCCACTGAAACCGTCATCGACAAAAGCAAAAATCTCGGCCGCTATTTCAAATATTCGGGAAATACCGAAGTCCTGAACGGAGTTCCCTACGAGATTACGGCTTCCTGGTAATCGCCCGGGGCCTCTGGGATGACATAAAAAAAAACACCTGTCGGCGCAGAAACGCCGCAGGTGCCTTGTAATTATCGCTTGAAAAGGGACTTTTACTCTTCGCTGATTGCTCCCATGGGGCAAGCTCCTGCGCAGGTTCCGCAGCTGATGCAGACCTCAGGATCGATAGTGTAAACATCTCCCTCGTGGATAGCCCCGGTGGGGCACTCGCCCTGACAGGTTCCACAAGCCACGCAGCTGTCAGGTGAAATTTTGTATGCCATACTTTTAAATAAAACTGATATCTGCGGCAAAGGTAAGATATTTGTAGTAATTTTGCAATATGAAACTGCTTTTGATTCTACTTTCAGTACTTGTGGGGGGACGGGCCGAGTTCGACCGTACCGTGTGCGATTTCGGAACCATCTCCAGGGATGCAGGCCCGCAGAAATGCGTTTTCACCGTCACGAACACCGGCGACGAGCCGCTCACCATACTTTCCGCAATATCCTCCTGCGGATGCACCGACGTCCGCTGGACACGCACCACCCTCGGGAAAGGCGACAAGGGAACGATAGAAGCGACCTATGCCAACGAGGAGGGCCCCTACCCCTTCGACAAAACCATAAGGGTATACCTGTCCGATGTCAAAAAACCCGTGGTGCTGCACCTGAAAGGGGTGGTAAAATAGCTGAAAATTCATTATCTTTGTCAGATGCCGGAAAATCTGAACTATACTGACGACAATATCCGCACCCTTGAAGGCGTGCAGCACGTGCGTTTGCGCCCCGGAATGTATATTGGGCGCCTTGGCAACGGCAACAACCCTGGTGACGGAATCTATGTGCTGCTGAAGGAAATCATCGACAACTCGGTGGACGAGTTCGCCATGGGCTTCGGCAGGCAGATCAATGTTGAAATACAGGACAACCGCGTCTCCGTTCGCGACTTCGGCCGCGGAATCCCCCTCGACTCGGTGGTGAAGGCCGTAAGCATCCTCAACACCGGAGGAAAATTCGACGACAAGGTCTTCAAGAAGAGCGTCGGCCTCAACGGCGTGGGAACCAAGGCGGTGAACGCCCTTTCGGAATCGTTCTACGTCTGCTCCTTCCGTGACGGGGAATGCTCCTGGGCCAGTTTCGAACGCGGAGAGCTCAAGGACAGCGGGAAGGGTGCCACCAAGGAGAAGAACGGCACCATGGTAAGTTTCTACCCCGACCCGATGATGTTCGGAAAGTTCGACTACAATCTCGATTACGTCGAGACCATGATGAAGAACTATTCCTATCTCAAGAAAGGCCTCACCCTGAACCTCAACGGCACCGCGTACAAGAGCGAGAACGGCCTGCTGGACCTCGTGAACGAGAATCTCTCCGAAGCCCCGCTCTATCCCCCCATACACCTCGAAGGCGAGGACATCGAGATAGTGCTCAGCCACGGGAACGCCTACGGCGAGAACATATCCTCCTTCGTCAACGGGCAGAACACCCGCGACGGAGGCACGCACCTCGCGGCCTACCGTGAAGCCATCGCAAAGACGCTCAAGGAGTTCTTCAAGAAGAACTATGCTCCCGAAGACTGCCGCCAGGGCATAGTGGGAGCCATCAGCATACAGATTCAGGAACCGAACTTCGAAGGCCAGACCAAGACCAAGCTCGGATCCAATTACATGTGGGAAAAGCAGACCCACGACGAGCACGGCACCCTCAAGCTGGACACCGGCCCCACCATACGCAGCTATGTCAACGATTTCGTGGGCAAGCAGCTCGACAACTACCTGCGCATCCACAAGGAGATAGTCCCCATAATCGAGGACAAGATAAAATCCTCCCAGCAGGAGCGCGAGGAGATTTCCGGAATACAGAAAAAAACGCGCGAGCGCAACAAGAAGGCCAATGTCTACAACCGCAAGCTGCGCGACTGCCGCTTCCACTACAACGACAAGGTCAACGAGAAGAACGCTGCCAACATCGAGCGTTCCAGCATCTTCATCACCGAGGGAGACTCCGCAAGCGGAACCATCACCAAGGCCCGCAACGCGGACTACCAGGCGGTGTTCAGCCTGCGCGGAAAGCCCATCAACTCCTACAAGGAGAGCCGCAAGAAAGTCGCAGAGAATGAAGAGCTGAATCTTCTGATATCCGCCCTCGGGGTGGAGGACGACCTCGAAAACCTCCGCTACAACAATATCATCGTAGCCACCGATGCCGATAACGACGGCATGCACATACGAATGCTGGTCTGCACATTCTTCATGAAGTACTATCCCGACCTTATCCGCCGCGGGCACGTGCAGATACTCCAGACTCCCCTCTTCCGCGTGAGAAACAAGCAGGAGAACCGTTACTGCTACTCCATAGAGGAGAAGGAGGAGGCTGTCGCCGCCCTCAGGAACAAGGTCGAAATCACCCGCTTCAAAGGCCTCGGAGAGATTTCCTCCGATGAATTCGCCGACTTCATAGGCGAAGACATGAGGCTCGACGAAGTCATACTCGCCGACGAAGAATCCATAGCTGAAATAATGGAGTTCTATATGGGAGACAACACTATAGAGCGCCAGAATTTCATACGCCGCAACCTCAAGAGCGAAAAAGAGCTCGAAGACATCGACATCAGCTGATGGCAAAAAAGAAGAAAAAGAACAAAAACCATTACAGCAAGGGTTGGGCGCGCTTCTGCGGACGCCTGCTGCATCTTATGGGATGGACTGCCGACGGCGGTCCCATGCCAGAGAACAAGGCGATAGTGCTCGGAGTGCCCCATACTTCCTTCTGGGATTTCGTGGTGTCATACCTGTTTTATACCAGTTTCGGGGAAGTCGCCCACGTGATGATCAAGAAAGAACTGTTCTTCTGGCCTCTCGGTCCCATACTCCGCGCCTGCGGCTGTATACCCGTAGACCGTTCCAATGCCGGTTCCCTGGTGCGCAGCCTGATTGAGGAGATGGAGCAGGACGAGGTCTTCAAGCTTGCAATCGCCCCCGAAGGGACCAGGAAGCCGGTCCGCCGCTGGAAAGCCGGCGCCCTGAAGATAGCCGCCGAAACCGGAGTTCCCGTCTATGCAGGATATTTCGACTGGGGTACGAAGCATATAGGATGCGGGGAGAAACTCCAGCTGAGCGGAGACATAAAGGCCGACCTTGACATGGTTCAGAATTACTACGAGTCCCTGCATCTTACCGGTAAGCACAAAGAGCGGTACATAACGAAATAACAAATCATCGACCTGAACCTGACATGAGAAAACACCCATACCGAATGAGGAGAGGTGACAGGTATCCCGATACCCTCAGGGATTTGTTCGAGACCTCGACGAAAAAATACTCCAAATGCCTGTCGGGGCGTTTTACCGACGGTTCCCAGGAATACACTTACGCCCGTTTCCACGAAGTCTGCGACCGTGAATCCCTGCGTCTGTCGCGTTATGGCATCAGTTCAGGCGACAAAGTCGCCATCTTCGCGCAGAACATGCCCAACTGGACTCTGGCGTTTTTTGCCGCCACCGCCTTCGGGCGCGTAGCCATCCCCATACTCCCCGACTCTTCCGAAAACGAAGTCACCAACATACTCAGGCACTCCGAGAGCAAGGTAATATACATTTCGCAGAAGCTCCTGCCGAAACTCAGCAGGGAATGTATAGACAAGCTCACCCTCGTGATTGACATTGAGACCTTGAAACCCATAAAGAAGGACGAGGAGGCATTCCAGTGCGACGGACTGGTAAAGGCTCCCACAGCCGACGAACTTGCAGCCATAATCTACACTTCCGGCACCACCGGCAATGCCAAAGGCGTGATGCTCAGCCACCGCAACTTCTGCCACAACATCATGGCCTCGCACAAGGCTGAGAAATGCAGTTCCAAAGACCGCTTCCTTTCCATGGGCCACACCTATGAACTGGCTATAGGCTGCCTGTATCCCTTCTATGTGGGAGCGTGCGTTTATTATATCAAGAAGGCCCCCACTCCCTCAGTGCTGTCGGCGACCATGAAGGAGCTGCGTCCGACGGTAATGTGCTCGGTACCCCTCATCATAGAGAAGGTCTACAAGAGAAGCATAGTTCCGACAGTGGAGAACAGCCGCACCCTTACCTGGATGAGCAGGAAAATGCCGTATATTTTCCACAAGCTCGTAGGGCAGCGTCTTTACAAGAGTTTCGGCGGCAAGCTGCATTTCTTCGGCATAGGAGGAAGCAAGCTTGATCCTGTCGTGGAAGATTTTCTCAAGAAATGCCGCTTCCCCTACGCCATCGGTTACGGACTTACCGAATGCGCTCCCCTGGTGTGCAATGCCATGGTCGGACGGACCTCGGTCGGGTCTATTGGCATTCCCGCCTTCGGCGTGGATGTACGCCTGATAGACGTGAATCCGAAAACCGGCGAAGGCGAGATTGTCTGCCGTGGCGACAACGTGATGCTGGGCTACTACAAGGATCCCGAGCGCACTATGGGAGTGATTGACGACGAAGGCTGGTTTCATACGAACGACATCGCCAGCATGGACAAGAACGGCAATTACTACATCAGGGGCCGGCTCAACAACACTATCCTCGGTGCTTCCGGAGAGAATATCTATCCGGAGGAGATTGAGCAGCTTATCAACAGTGAAGAGGGTGTGAGCGAGAGCCTGGTGGTGGAGCGCGACGGCAAGCTGGTGGCCCTGGTGAAGTTCGAGGACAATGTGCTGGACTGGAATTTCGAGGGGGAGGAGAAGTTCTACGAGAATCTGGAGGCAAGGACGGCGTCCCTGAAAGAGAGGGTGAACAAGCTTCTGGGGAAGAATTCGCAGGTGAGCGAGGTGAATGCGATGAAGGAGCCGTTCGAGAAAACGGCGACCCAGAAGATCCGCCGTTTTCTCTACAAAAACAAAAAACAATAATACTTCCGCCGCAGGGCCTTCCATTCGTTCAACCTGCCACCCCCGGCTTAGGGGGAGGGTGCCCTTTAGGGAGGGGGTTGTGACGAATGGAAGGCCCTGCGGCGAATAATATCAGTTTGCAGTCAGTTTAGTAGCGGTGCCACCGGATACGCCGGCCCCTTCTACCAGCTGCCCTGCGAACAGTTTGGTGCCTCCGCTGAAGGAGGGCCCCTTCAGGAGAGTGTACTCACCCTTCTTTTTCAGCTGATCGCTGAAGATATACATTCCCGAACCGCCTGATTCCGGAGCGTAGAAACAGAAGAGGGCATCGTTACCGTCGCAGAGTGCATAGGCGCTCGACTTGGTATAGTTCGTTGTCACATAAGGCACGGAAATAACGGAACCGCGCTCTATTCCGCCGAAGGCTATCACGGTCCCGCCTTTGATATAGAGCTTGTATCCGCCCTCGGTATTTGCATCGAGGCCGACTTCGGGGGAAGTTGCGCTTGAAGCATATACCAGTCCGCCGTTAATATACATGTTCCCATTGGCGTCTATGCCGTCATTCCCTGCGGAACGTCCGTAGACATATCCACCGTTGATGGTAAGGTCGCCTCCGGCATTTATGGCGTCATCCGACCTCGAATAAGCGTATACCGTTCCTCCGGATATCTCCAGCTTGCCCTTGGCCTCTATCGCCTCGTGATTGGTGGCATTCACGACAACATAGCATCCTTCGTTGAAATAAGCATTCCCGTCGAACTTGATACCTTTGGCGGCCTTGCTGGTGTCATCGTCGGAAGAAGATGAAGAGTTGCCGCCAAAGCCGCCTCCGGGGCCGCCCATCCCGGGCATTCCACCACCGGAGGAACTGCTCCCGTAATTGCTGCCGGTCACGGTAACGTACAGCTCTCCCCCGTTGAAATATGCGACATTGTCGCCGCTGATACCCTTGGCACCCGTTCCGGAACAGTTGACAGTCACTTTTCCTCCGTCCATCTCGAAACGGTAATCGGCCTTGATGCCGGCCGCGCCGGTGAGTTCATCGTCCACGATGCCTGCGGAAGCCGTACTTGTGATATTGGTCACTCCCCCTCCGAAGTAGATGAGGGTGTCGGTGCTGAAGCCCTTCTTGCCGGTGGCGGAAACGTTCACGTCTATATTGCCCGCCGACACTATTATGGCATCCTTTCCGCGTATGCCGTGGCCCGCGGTAGAAGAAACCTTGACCGTGGTGGCGTCATCGATGAAGCGGACATAGTCGTCGCTGGTGATGCCCGCCTTTCCGGTGGCGGTCACGCTAAGGCTGCCGTCACCGCTGAAAATAAGCTGGGCTTCGCTGAAGAAAGCGGCTTTCATGTCTTCGGTATCGACAGCATCGGTATAGCTGCTGCCGTCGGCAAGTTTGCTCTCGCCCTTGAGCACCACGAAGGTACGCTTGTGGCTCTGGTTGTTGATTGCCGCTCCCGCAGGATTGGTAAGGTTCAGGCCGTTAAGGGTAAGCCCCTGCTTCTTGGAACTGTAAAGCTTGAAGAATCCGTCGGAAGCGCTTCCGCTGAGCTCATACATTATGACTTCCGAGCCATTGTTGGTAATGGTGACGTCGTTGCCGGAGACATCCACGGTCAGTCCGTCGGCTCCGCTCACCTGCGCCCCGCTTTCGGAATATACCACGCTCACGGTACGGGCGAAGGTGGTGTTTGAAATGTAATCGTCCTTGTCGTCGGTCGCTATGCTGCTGCCGGCATTGTCATCGGTCACAACCGTTCCGCTATCGTCGCTTACGTCGTTTTCGTCATTCCGGGCAGGATTGTCTTTCTCGCATGACATCAAAGCCACGGACGCAATCAGAATGGAAAATAATAACTTTGCTTTCATAGTAAGATAGTTTTTAGTACAAATGTATATCTTCTCAAACGTCATGCCAAAAAAAAGACCGGTTTTTCAACCGGCCTTCATCATACACTGTATTCAAGGATTACTCTGCGCTTTCGGCGACAACCTCGATGTTGACGGTTCCGAAGATCTTCTTGTAGACCTTGACGTTTCCTTCGAAAGTGCCGACTTCCTTGATTTCGGGAACGGTGACATCTTTCTTGTCGACCTCGACACCTGCGGCGGTGAGAGCCTCGGCCACCATTGCGGCGGTAACTGCTCCGTAGAGCTTGCCGCTCTCGGCGACCTTGACGCTGATCTTCACGGGAGTGGCCGCAATTTTGGCTGCACGTGCTTCCGCATCGGCTACAAGCTTGGCCTCCTTGTGGGCGCGCTGGCGTACGGTCTCCTCATACTGCTTGATGGCAGACTTGGTTCCGAGCGATGCGTATCCCTGGGGAATCAGATAATTGAGAGCATATCCGCTCTTTACTTCCACGAGTTCACCGGCCTCTCCGAGACCTGCAACTTCTTTCTTGAGAATAATCTTCATAGGGCAGGATTATTTAAGGAGGTCAGTAACATAAGGAAGAAGGGCGAGGCTGCGGGCGCGCTTGACGGCCTTTGCAACCTTGCGCTGGAACTTGAGGGAAGTACCGGTGATGCGGCGGGGAAGAATCTTGCCCTGCTCATTCAGGAACTTCTTGAGGAATTCGGGATCCTTGTAATCCACATACTTGATACCGGCTTTCTTGAAGCGGCAGTATTTCTTCTTGCGAACCTCCACGGTAGGAGGGTTCAGATAGCGGACATTGTCATTCTGTGCCATAATATTATTCCTCCGTGTTTTCTTCTACAGGTTCAACATCATAGTCGGTGACTTCTTCTTCGACCTCGACTTCTTCAACCACGCCTTCGGGAACCACGTTGGTCTTTCCCTTGGCCTTCATCTCGCGGCGATGCTCCGCATAAGCGACTGCATCCTTGTCGAGAGCGACGGTGAGGAAGCGGATGATACGTTCGTCACGCTTGTACTGGATTTCGAGATTTGCCACGAATTCAGGCTCGGCCTTGAATTCGATCAGGTAGTAAAATCCTGATGTCTTGTGCTGGATAGGGTAGGCGAGCTGCCTCAGGCCCCAATCTTCTTCGTACACGATTTCGCCGCCGTTTGCGGTGATGAATCCGGTGTACTTGGCAACCGCTTCCTTCATCTGGGCATCAGACAAAACGGGAGTTGCAATGAAAACGGTTTCGTACTGTTTTAACATTTTGATAATAAATTAGTTATAAATAAAGCCCTTATGGAACTTTCCAAAAGGGCTGCAAATATAGGAATTTATTTCGGTTTTTGCAACGGTTCCAGTCCTTTCCTCCAGAATCTTGAAGTGATGTCTTCCTTGTGATGATAAAGCCGCTGGTTGGTGCCGGGATTGTTCAGCGGTCCGCATTCGGGGCGGTAGGGGCCGACCTTAACGTAGTCGAAGGCTGCCTGGATTTCCGGTTCGACTTCCTCGCGCCCGGAGTACAGCGCAATCTCCATCGCAGGATGCGCGTATCGAATATGCGCCGCAAGGGCCAGCAGGGCCTCCGGGTCCTTTCCCTCCCCCAGGAACAGGAAGCAGTTCACCCCGAAATTATCGGCTATCAACGCATCAATCACTGCCGGTGTCAGTTCCTCGCCTACATCAAGCTTGAGGAACGGGGAATGGCATCCTACGCAATTTCCCCGGCAGTTGCTGATATCAACCGCCAGGGAAACACGGTCCGGAATCTCCTCCAGGACCACGGATGTCATTTTCGGAACGTACTTTATCACTTTTCCGCGTAATATCTCTGATGGGCCTCCTCCTGGCGCATCTCGCTGAAGGAAGACACCCTCTTGAGATATCCTATCACACGGGTGAGATAGTCCAGATTCGAGCTGCCGCACCTGGGGCAGACGGAAAGCGTATCCTTGCTGATGTATCCGCAGTCGTTGCATACGGTGTTGCGGCAGTTGAAGGTGAAGTAGTTGGTCCCGTAGTGGGAGGCGGTGTTCAGCAGCTCGCGGTACTGCTCCTTGCTGAGGTGCTCCGCAATGTTCATGTGGAGGGCGCTGCCGCCGTCGAGATACTGTACGTAGTCCTCGCCGTGAAGCTTGAACTTGTCGATTATGCTCAGGCTTTCGTCTTCCGGATTGTAGAAATAGGAGGAATACATATTGTGCTTAGGCGACACGAAATAGCCGTCCTTGCGGTCCCAGTTGTAGTTCTTGCCGGAAAGGTTCTCGCCGGGAACGAACTCGGTGTTGAACATGGCCTCCTTGGTGCGGTCGGCACGGTTAGACTTGTTGATGGTCTCGAGTATGGTGTTCACGAACTCCTTGTATTCATCATTGGGCGAAATCTCAAGTCCGAGGAATTCGGCGGCGTCGGTGAGGCCGTTCACGCCCACGGTGAGGTACTGGCGCTTCATGTCGATGAATCCCGCCCTGTAAACGTCGAGCATGTCTGCCTTGAGGAAGTCCTTGATTATTTCGTTGAAGGCTATCTGGTACTTGTGCACGCGTTCGGTCTCGACGGTGATGGCTTCGGAAATCCGTGCATAGAGCGCAGCCTTGTCACAGGATCCCGCCTCCAGCGGCTTGCCGGGCTCGAGATCCACGCCGTTTTCCTTGAAATACTCGCGAGCCGCATCCTGGATGAGACGGTTGAGATTGATGGTCATAACAGACTTGGATCCGGTGGAAACCGATGCCGTACCCATGGAGTACTGGTGAGTGGTATGGTTGTGCCCTTCGTCGGATCCGTCGAGGTCCTTGAGGGAGTTGCGGAGGCGGCAGCAGCTGCTGAGGCTGTCGGGGCTGTTGGAGAGATAGCAGAAGAAGCTGTGTCCCTTGCTCCACATTTCGGCGGTGAAATCGGCGTACTCCTTGTCCACGAAGTCGGTGCGGTCCTCTGTAGTCAGCAGGGCCATGGTCTCCACGGGGAAGGTCAGGATATAATGGTTGCGTTCCTCGTTGAACCACTGCATGAAATGCTTCTGCAGCCAGGAAAGCGTCTCCCACCTGGGTGCGGTGCCGTCGGGGAAGCGGAAGTCGCTGAACACTCCTTCGAAATAGGGCTTGTCGAAGTAGCCTATGTTCCAGAACACGGTCTGGTAGCCGCGGTTGCCCGCCGGCATGTTCATCGAATGCACCACCTGCTGGAAGCAGTTGTCTATAACCTTCAACAGGGTGCGCTGCTTGCGGTTGCTCTCCACGACCTCGTCCAGGCGGTCGATATAATCGTCGCCATAGTCCTTGCGGATGAAATAATCCATGTACATCAGGAATTCAGGAGTAGCGACCGCCCCCATGAACTGCGACGAAATGGAATAGACAAGATTGATGAACTCCCCGCAGAAACTCTTCAGGTCGGTGGGCGCGACGGACACTCCCCCGAGTTCGCGCAGTCCGCTTACAAGGAAGGGATACATGGTGATGGCCACGCAATAGGGATAGCCGGGGGTGCCGCTCTCGTCGTGCTTGTAAAGCACATGGGACTCCAGGTCCTTCACATACTGCTCGGCAAGTTCATGTCCATAGAGGTTCTTGATCTTGTCCTGCATGATGTAGCGGTTCTGCTTGATATTGTTTTCCTTGTAAAGCTCCTGGCCGAGGGTAACGATATTCTTGCGGGTGACGTTGGCGTTGGAGTCGAACTTGGATCCGGTCGCGGCGTTGGAGGCCTTGATGTAATCCTTGATGAAGTCGCGCTTCTTGCGGAGGTCCTTGCCGTCGTCGAACTTCTGGATATACTCCAGCGCGGCCTTCTTGTTGATGGACATGAGCGAATCCACCACCTGGCGGCGGATCTCCTGGCTCGTCATCTTGTCGTAGATGTAAAGGTTGTCGGTAATGGAAACGACGACCTCCTCGGGGCAGCGCTGTCCCGTGGCTTTGTATGTCTGGCGTATGCCTTTCTTCAGCTTCTCGAGGTCGAATTCTTCAACACTTCCGTTCGTTTTCCTAACATCCATAATATCAATAGGTTATAAGGTTTTAATATTCTAATTTTCTTTAATTAGGGGCAAAAAATTTCGGACTGTATCCACAATCCGTATGGAATTTTCACCGTTTTTCGCTAACAAAGTTAACAAAATAGGATGCACTTTTCAGTGCATCCCATACAAAAGTTATCAACACGAAACTAACAATCGTGTTTCAGGTGTTGTTATTTCGAGGGTATGGCCTCGAGGACAGCCACCAAAAAATCCCAGGCCTTCTGGACCGAAGGAATGTAGCAGCGCTCGTCGGGGGAATGGGGGCTCTTGAGGGTAGGGCCGAAAGAAATCATGTCGAGTCCGGGATAGATGCCGCCGATTATGCCGCACTCCAGTCCGGCGTGGATAGCCATAACTTCCGGATCCTTGCCATAGAGTTTCCTGTAGGTTTTCTTCATAACTTCGAGTATGACGCTCTTGTCGTCCGGAGCCCATCCGGAGTATTTTCCAATGAAACGGGTGCGCAGGCCGGCAAGCTCCATTACTGAAGCAAGTTTCTGGGAGAGAGCCAGTTTGGCGCTGTCGACGAAGCTGCGCATCAGGGTGAAGATGCCTACCTTCCCTTCCGCAATCCTTACTATTGCAAGATTGTTGGATGTCTCCACTGTCCCCGGCATGGTCTGCGACATGCGCTCCACTCCGTCGGGGCATGCAAGCAAGGCATTGACATAGGCGACAGCCCTGTCTTCGGGAACATATCCCTTCATGCAGGGAGCATATTCGAAGATTATGGACATGTCGGGATCGGTCTGGGCGAACTCGTCGAGAATCTGCCTGCCGACAGCCTTCACTATCCTCGCAGCCTTTGCGGCGTCTTTCACGTAAAGCTGCACTTCAGCGTCGCGCGGGATGGAGTTGCGCATGTTCCCTCCGGTAAAGCTCACCAGCTTGACATCGGCCTTGTGCAGAAGGTTGTAAACAAGCCTTGCGGCAACCTTGTTGGCATTGGCACGGCAAAGTATGATGTCCATTCCGGAGTGACCTCCCTGGCAGCCCTTGACCTTGAGCGAATAGGACTCATAGCCGGCGGGACGCCTGACGGGAGTATATTTTCCGCTCACCTCGGCATCCAGCCCTCCGGCGCAGCCGACATAGAGCTCGCCCTCGGTTTCAGAGTCTATATTTATAAGTATATCTCCGGCAAGGTCTCCGTGATTCAGTTTGCTCGCCCCCGTCATTCCGGTCTCCTCGTCGTAAGTGACGAGCACCTCGATGGGGCCGTGCTTCAAAGTCTTGTCTTCCGCGACAGCCATGGCCATGGCTATGCCCATGCCGTCGTCGGCGCCGAGGGTGGTACCTTTTGCCTTCACCCAATCGCCGTCTATCCAGGTTTCGATGGGATCCTTTTCGAAATCGTGCACCACGTCCGGATTCTTCTGGGGGACCATGTCCATGTGTCCCTGAAGTATCACGGTCTTGCGGTCTTCATACCCGGGAGTGGCGGGAACTTTCATTATAACATTGCCCGTAGCGTCGGCATAAGTTTCCACGCCATGCTCCCTGCCCCATTCAAGCAGGAAAGCGCGCACTTTTTCCTCGTGCTTGGAAGGACGCGGCTGACGGGTAAGAAGGTAGAAATTGTTCCAGACAGCTGACGGTTTGAGTTCTTTGATGGTTGACATAATTATTTGTGTTATTTGGTTTTATAAACTGGGAATCCGGCCACGACGCCGAGCTGGTAAACGGGCACCCTGGTCTGCAGGAGGGTGCTTACACCATCGCTGAGACGCACGCTGCATACTGCAGGGATACGGTATTGTATCATCTGTACCGGAGAATTCTTCCCCTTGGTTTCGGGCTCGGGCATGGCGGCTATCTCCTCCACTCCGAGTTCAACTATGTAGGGTTTTCCGGACACATTGTCGGCAGGCACCAGGCCTTCCTCGTCGGAGAGGCGGAAGGCTATGTACATCTGGGACTCCTTCTTCACGGGAATAAGTTCGAAGGATGCTTTCTGGGTGTCGTATTCGCTGTATCCGGTGAACAGGGTGATATAGTCCTTCTCGAGTTTGTCGAGGGCTTCGAGCGTCGTCTTCATCGCCTCGCCGCTGTAGGTGGCGTCGGTATCCCCGACAAGAATCTTGTACCTGTTTTCGCGAATCTCGAAAATTTTGTCGGCAACCTCCTTGGCCTTGGCCTCGTCGCTCTTTTCCACTATCACGCTCTGCTGGACCGTGCGGTTGCCCGATTCATAGAGGGTGCTGGTCCGTTCGGCGAGGTTGGCGGGAATGCCCTTGGAGGAGAAGTTGTCGGATTTGCCTACCGGATAGTGCCAGCCCTTTTCGGCGGTGTAGGATCCTGAAGGTCCGGAGATGAGTCCCTGGCTGGTAAGCTGGAGGTAGATGCTCTGTATCTGGGGGGAAGAAAGGAAACTGTAGCGTACGCTCTGGTCGGCCTCGACTTCAGGGGTGAGATGCACCGAAGTGATGCTGTAGCTCACGCGGTTCTGAGTTTCAGCCTTGATTCCCAGATACTTGAGGGCGTACTGGGCGTAGGGCCCCGCGAAGAAACTTTCCTTCCGCGCTTCGACATCGAAGACCAGCACTGTCTGCGGCAGCGCATAACTTACGCTGCTGCTCTGGGCCTTCAGCCCCAGGGAGGAGCACAGGCAGGCGATTATTACAAATATCTTTTTCATTTCCATCTTTTATGAGTCCATAAATAATTCCATGGCTGGGCATTCAAATCCTTTTCGAGCTCCGCATAGAACATGTCCATCAGATGCTCGGGAGTTTCGCCGGAACCGCCGCTGCACAGGGGGACGAATTCCACGGTGTACCTGCCGCCTTCCAGCGAACGCCAGCGCACGTAACATACATTCATCCCCAATTTGTGTGCCAGAGACACGGCGCCCGTCATGGCCAGGGTGTCCTGGTGCATGAATTCGCCCACATTGTAAGTGGCGGAGCCTTCGTAGGGATACTGGTCCGTATTGAACAGATAAAGGAATTTCCTGCGCCGGTTCCCCACGATGAAGCGGAGCACGTCGGCGCTCTCCTTGTAGCCGTCGAAATCCCTGTCGCTGACCGGAGCACAGCGGTTGTCGCGCATCACCCTGTCCCAGAGCTTGCTGTGCAGCCGCTTGTAAACCACCGCGAATTCGCTGTGGCTCCATTTGAAGGGCTCGTCGGGATTGTGGTTGTAGCATTGCAGGCCGCCTATGAGTTCCCAGTTGCCGCAATGGCTCATCAGCAGCATGGTGCTGCAGTCAGTATCGTACAAAGCATTGATGACTTCAGGATTGACAATCTCGACTATGTGGGAATCGTAGAGCTTCCTGCGGCCCTTCTCGCCCTTGCAGCCTCCGAACCAGACCGCTTCGGCGAAAATCTCGCCGAGGTGGCGGTAGGTTTTCCTGCACAGTTCTTCGAGTTCCCCGTATTTCATTTCGGGATAGCTCCTCGCCAGGTTTATCATCACGACGCTCCGCCTGTAATGCATTACGTCACACATTATCCAGGCTGCGAACTTGCCGCAGGCAAGATGGAAGCGTAGCGGAAGCCGCGCCAGCAGGCCCATTATGCCCTCGACGAGTACAGTACCCAAATTGCGTCTTTCTCTTTCCATATTTCACAAATATAACCATAATTTTATTATATTTGTAAGGAGAAAAGAAAACTAATTTCAACCCAATATGTTCAAAGGACACCCCAAGGGGCTGCTTGCAGCCGCATTGAGCAACATGGGCGAGCGTTTCGGTTATTACATAATGAACGCCGTACTGCTGCTCTTCCTCTGCTCCAAGTTCGGTCTGAGCGACGGTACCGCCGGAGTAATTTATTCAGTGTTTTATTGTGGAATCTATGTTCTGTCGCTGGTGGGAGGCATTATCGCAGACCGCACCCAGGATTACAAGGGCACCATCCAGAAAGGCCTTCTCATCATGGCCTGCGGATACATCCTGCTCTCGATTCCCATCACCGCCACTACGGGCAACACCTCCTGGCTGCTGCCTTTCACCTGCCTGGCCCTGCTGCTGATTGCATTCGGCAACGGCCTGTTCAAGGGCAACCTGCAGGCAATAGTCGGGCAGATGTATGACAACCTTGAAGCTGAAGAGGCAAAGAAAGGAGAGGAAGCCCTCAGCATCGCGAAGAGCAAACGCGATTCCGGATTCCAGATTTTCTACGTATTCATCAATATCGGAGGCCTTGTCGCCCCCTTCGTGGCTCCGCTGCTTCGCGAATGGTGGCTGAAGGCCAACGGCTTCCTGTATAATTCCAACCTGCCGGAACTCTGCCACAGGGCCATTGCAGGCAACCTCGGCGACCAGGCCGCGAAATATGAAAGCCTTGCGAACTCCGTCACCCTCGGCGGAGGCAGTTTCGACCCCGCAGCCTACCTCGAGGTATTCAACCAGGGAGTCCACTTCTCCTTCATCGCATCGGTTGCAGCCATGCTGCTCTCCCTCGCCATCTTCCTCTACAACAAGAAGTCCTTCCCCACTCCCGCAAAGAAAAGCGCCGTCGAAAGCGTGGGTTACACTCCCGAAGAGAAGGCTGCCATGGCAAAGGAAATCAAACAGCGCATGTATGCCCTCTTTGCAGTGCTCGGAATCGCCATCTTCTTCTGGTTCTCCTTCCATCAGAACGGACAGTCCCTGTCGGTATTCGCTCGCGACTTCGTAAAGACCGACAAGATAGCCCCCGAAATCTGGCAGGCCGTCAATCCTTTCTTCGTGATTGTGCTGACGCCCGTCATCATGTGGCTGTTCTCCTCGCTTGCGAGGAAGGGCAGGAGCGTCTCCACTCCCCGCAAAATTGCAATAGGCATGGGTATAGCCGGCATGGCGTATCTGTTCCTGATGCTGTTCTCCATATCGAGGGGATATCCTTCTGGAACCGACTTCCGCGCCCTCGACGAAACCGTAGCCGAAAGCATGAAGGCCGACTGGTGGGTGCTGATAGTCACCTACTTCTTCCTCACGGTAGCCGAACTGTTCATCTCCCCTCTCGGACTTTCCTTCGTATCGAAGGTTGCCCCCAAGAACATGCTCGGTCTCTGCCAGGGCCTCTGGCTGGGCGCCACCGCAGTAGGAAACCTGCTTATCTGGATTGGCCCCGTGATGTACAATGCATGGCCTATATGGAAGTGCTGGAGCGTGTTCCTGGTCGTCTGCCTCATTTCCATGAGCGTGATGCTGGGAATGGTGAAATGGCTTGAAAGGGTTACAGCCTGATGACCGAAGAGATAAAAGAAAAACTCATCGCCTGGGCGGAACGCTACAACAATCCCCGCTATTTTGAAGAGGATCCCATAGCGTTCCCGAGGCGTTTTTACGACATGATGACCTCCATTCAGCCCACCCTCGGCTTCGGGGGCGGCGAATGGAGGCCTTCGCTGCAGGATATCGAGATCGCCGCAGTGTTTTCCGCGCATTTCGCATGGGGGCGCAGGGCTACGATTGTCCGCGATTGCAGCCGCCTTTTCGACGAGATGCTGTGGAGGCCGCTGGACTATGTGATGGCCGGCGACTGGAGAAATGACAGCTCATCCATACACAGGACGGTAAAATGGAGCGAGGTGGCGGCCATCTGCGCCCGTCTCAAGGCCTTCTACGGGAGTAACGGGGACGGCACAGACGCCCTCCCCTCCCTTGAGGAACTTTCCGCAGACGAAATACGTGTGAAGATTTACGGGCAGAAGGAAGATCCCAAGGCCGCAAACAAGAAGATATGGATGATGCGCCGCTGGTTCGTCCGCGACGACGGCAGGGTGGACCTCGGCCTCTGGAAAAACTCCGACAAGCGCGATCTCATAATCCCCCTCGACGTACACGTCTACCGCCAGGCATCCGAACTCGGGCTGGTAAAGCGCAGATCCAAAGACATTTCCACCGCCCGCGAAATTACCGACGCCTTCCGTGAAATCTTTCCCGACGACCCCGTGAAAGGGGATTTCGCCCTGTTCGGGTACGGAGTGAACAATGCCTAGGCTCTTCATCATATCCGGCTGCAACGGTTCCGGCAAAACCACGGCATCCTACACCCTGCTGCCCGAATTGCTGGAATGCAGCCAGTTCGTGAATTCCGACGAATTCGCCAAGAGCCTTTCCCCGTTCAATCCGTCCGAAGCGTCGGTGACCGCCAGCCGGCACATGCTGCAGAAGATATATTACCTGCTGGAGAGGAACCTGGATTTCAGCGTGGAAACCACCCTTGCCACCCGTTCCCTCGTCGGGATAATCAACGACGCCCGGTCGAGGGGCTACAGGATAACCCTTCTTTATCTCTGGCTGTCCTCTCCCGAACTTGCGATTTCCCGTGTCAAGGCAAGAGTGCAGGCAGGGGGCCACAATATCCCCGAGGATGTGGTACGCAGGCGGTATTACATGGGCCTGCGCTACTTCTTCGAGACCTATATCCCCATCTGCGACAGATGGATACTCGCAGACAATTCCACATCTTCCTTTTCGGTGATAGCCGAAGGCACCAAAGGCACGGTAGACATCAAGAACGAAGAAAAATACAACACAATCTGTACTATAGCATATCCTTCCGATGAAAGTGGCGAATGAATTTTTCGACAGGTTCTCCGTCAGCCTTCCGCAACTGGAAAATCTGGTTGCAGAAGGGCTTAAAGGCGGCGGAGACTGGTGCGACCTGTTTTTTGAAGATACTTTTTACTCCGAGCTGGTGCTGCGCGACGCGGAAGTCAACTCCGGAGGATCCCACATAGATTTCGGTTGCGGAGTGCGCGTGCTCAAAGGCGAAAAGACTGGATACGCCTACGCCGAAAGCACGGAGCCTTCCGCCCTCCTGGCCGCCGCAAGGGCCGCGTCCGCAATAGGATCCGCCCCCGCGGCGAGACTCGCTGCATCCTCTTCAAAGCCCGTTTCCGGCACTGCCACACGTCCCGTCCCGGGGTCATACTACCCTGCGAAAGAAGACTGGAGGACCGCGGAAAGTTCCCGCTTCATCCCCGCACTGCGCAAGCTCGACGCCCTTATCAGGGGCAGGGACGGCAGCGTTCACAAAGTGATTGCCATGCTGAGTTACAGCGTGACCGACGTGCTTATGTACAATTCTCTCGGGGAACTCAGCGCGGACACGCGTCCCCTGGGCAGCATCAGCGTCACCACCATTTTCATACGTAACGGCAGCACCGAAATGAGCACAGCATCGAGGAGTTTCCGCTGCGGGCCCGAAATGATTTCCGACGCCCTTCTCGAAGAGATTGCGGACTCGGCCGTAAAAGGAATGGACGAGCGCTTCGACGCGAGGAGGCCCAAGGGGGGAAAGATGAACGTGGTGATGGCGGCGGGGGCCTCCGGCATACTGCTGCACGAAGCCATGGGCCACGCATTCGAAGCCGATTTCATACGCAAGGGCCAGAGCATATTTACCGGAAAACTCGGGGAAAGGGTTGCGCGGAAAGGCATAAACATAGTGGATGACGCCACCATACCCGGTAACAGGGGATCGCTGAATGTGGACGACGAAGGCGTCCCCGGGCAGAAGACCTGCATGGTCCGCGACGGCATACTTGAAAGCTACCTGCACGACCGTATCAGCGCCGGATGCTTCGGTCTCCCCTCCACCGGCAACGGCAGGCGCGAATCTTTCCGCTACAATCCCATCCCCCGCATGCGCTGCACCTATATGGAGAACGGCACCGACGGCACTGTGCAGGACATTATCGCCGATGTGCGCAAGGGGATATTCGTGGAAGAATTCAGCAACGGCGAGGTCAAGATAGGCGAAGGCGACTTCACCTTCTATGTCAAGAGCGGCAGGCTGATAGAGAACGGGCGGCTGACCATGCCGGTAAAAGACATCAATATAGTCGGAAACGGTCCCAGGGCGCTGTCGGACATAGTGGCCGTGGCGTCCGACCTGAAGATAGACAACGGTACCTGGACCTGCGGAAAGGAGCAGAGCGCACCCGTGGGCTGCGGAATACCCAGCGTACTCGTAAAAGGACTTACTGTAGGAGGAGAATGACATGCTGAGCAAAGACGAAAAGAATATCGCACGGGAATGTATCGCAATGGCCCTGGAAGCCGGAGCCGGGAAGGCGCGCGTGAGCATGAGCCGCAATGAAATGAGCATTGTCGCCACCCTCGACGGCGAAGTAGACAAAGTTACCAGCTGCCTCGACCGCAGCATCAGCCTCAACATTTTTGCGGACGGGCGCTACGGCTCTTTCTCCACAAACAAACTTGACAGGGCTTCCCTGCAGTCATTCATCTCCGGGGCAGTGGAGACCACCCGCATGCTCGCGGCGGATGAATTCCGCGATCTCCCCGACCCTGCAAGATACGCGAAAGATGCGCTCACGGGCGACGAACTCGGCATTGCCGACCCTTCCTACAGCGGCGTCACCCCCGGATTCCGCAGCCGCATGGCCGTGGAAAACGCCCTCCATACCGACCGCGGTGAAGGCTGGAAACTGGTTTCGCAGGAGGGGGAATATTCCGATTCGGATTACAGCAATTTCGTCCTGGATTCACAGGGCCTCGAAGCGCTCCACCACGAAACCTCATTCGAGTTCTTCACCGAACTCACCATAGAAGACAGTTCCGGCCACAAATTCAGCGGCGGATGGTGGGAAGCGTCTCCCCTGCTTAAGGATTTCCATCCCGAAAAGGTGGCGGAGGCAGCACTCCGGGAAGCCGTGATGCAGATTGGGCCCGGGGCATGCCGCAGCGGCAAATACAAACTGGTGATTGACAGCGAAGTGTCGTCCAAGGTAGTCAGCCCCATACTTAATGCGCTCAACGCCTTCAGCATACAGCAGGGCAACTCCTTCCTTGTCGACAGCGCCGGAAAGCGCATCTTCCCCTCAGGCCTCACCATCCTGGACATCCCCCGCACCCCCGGCGAAGCCTGCGGCAAACTTTTTGATTCAGAAGGTGTTGCAACAAGCAATCATGCAATAATAGAAAATGGCGTGGTGAAGGAGTATTTCGTAAACACCTATATGGCGAACAAACTCGGCACAGCCCCGACCGCAGAAGACGCGGTGCGGCCCTCGGTGCTGCCTTACCTGCCGTCCGGCACGGCTCCCGAAGGCCCTTTCGGCAGGGAGGAAATAATGAAGCTGTGCGGCGACGGCATCCTGGTGACGGATTTCTGCGGAGGCAACTGCAACCAGGCCACCGGAGCATTCTCCTACGCCATCCAGGGCTACCGCTTCAAGGACGGGAGGATTTGCCGTCCGGTACGCGAAATGCTTATTACGGGAGATATTGTATCTTTGTGGAGCGGACTGATTGCCGCGGGGAACGACGCGAGACGCTGCCGTGCCAAGCTCACCCCTACCCTGGCATTCGACAATGTGGATTTCAGCGGATAATTTAACTTGACAATTATGAAGATATCAGACAACAAAGTGGTTGCGGTCGCCTATCACCTGACCGTAGACGGAAAGACAGTCGACAAATCGCCCGAAGGGCAGCCCCTGGAGTACATCCACGGCACGCACATGATGATTGCCGGCTTCGAGAAGGGTCTCGAAGGCCATGAACCGGGCGACAGATTCTCCATCGTGGTAAGCCCTGATGAAGGTTACGGCGAATACAATCCCGCCTTCCGTTTCGACATTCCCAAAAGCTCCTTCGAAGTTGGAGGGGTGCTGCGCGAAGACCTGCTCCGCATAGGCACGCTCGTCCCCATGTTCAATTCCGAAGGGCAGGTGGTACAGGGAACGGTGGCCGCAGTGGGCGAAAACACCGTTACCATGGACTTCAACCACCAGCTCGCAGGCAAAACCCTGAATTTCGACGTCGAGGTGGTTTCGGTGCGCGATGCCACCAAGAAAGAACTCGACGAAGGCCTGCACGGAGAATATCTCCCCCTTGAAGAAGAGGAATGCTGCGGCGGCAAGGGCAACTGCGGCAAGGGAGAGTGCGAAGGCAAAGGAGAATGCAAGAAGAATAAATAGTCATGAGAGTCGCCGTCGTAGTACTGAACTGGAACACGCAGGATTACCTGCGTGCCTTCCTTCCCGGCCTGCAAAGTTCCTGCAAGAGGCTGGGGACGTGCCCCGACGGCAGTCCGGTGGCGGAACTCATAGTTGCCGACAGCGGATCCACCGACGGCTCCGCAGAGGTGCTCGCGAAGGAATTCCCGGATATCCGCGCCATCCCTCTCGGGCGGAACTACGGTTTTACAGGAGGATACCTGCGCGCTTTCGGGCATCTTCGCAGCAGCGGCGCAGAGTATGAATACTATATTCTGCTGAACTCGGACATAGAGGTGGAAGACGGATGGCTGGAGCCCCTTCTCGCCTGGATGGATTCGCATCCCGAATGCGGAGTCTGCGGCCCCAAGCTGCACGGATTGCTGCGCGGCGGGGCCGGCTTCATACGCAGCGGACGTTTCGAATATGCGGGAGCTGCCGGAGGGCTGCTCGACCGCTGGGGCTTCCCCTATTGCAGGGGGCGTATACGGAAGAAGGTGGAAGAGGACAGGGGGCAGTACGACGGCGCCGACAGGAATGTGCTGTGGGTTACAGGTTCGTGCCTGATGGTAAGGCGCAGCGTGTGGGAAAAGCTGGGCGGCCTCGACGACAGGTTCTTCGCCCACCAGGAAGAGATAGACTTCTGCTGGAGGGCCCAGCTTGCGGGATGGAGGGTTCAGGTGGTGCCGGAATCGCTGGTCTGGCATCTGGGGGGAGGCACCCTTCCTCCCCAGTCTCCGGTGAAACTCAAACTCAACTTCCGCAACAATCTCCTGATGCTCGGCAAAAACCTCGTCCCGACGTACCTGAGCGAAGGAATGGGCCGGAAGAAAGCGGAGCGCAAGGCGAGGCGGCTGATACGCTTCCGCGTATTTTTGGACAATTGCGCCGGAATTGCTTATTTTTGCATTGCGAAGCCGGAATACTCCAGGGCCGTGCGAGATGCACACAGGGAATGGAAGGAATTGCGAAAGCTGCCGTGCAATAAGCAGGAAGCGCTTGAAGGCGCCAAAGTTTACGGACTCACCGGCAAATGTATATTTTTAAAGTGAAGTTATCATGAGAATCGTCATTCTTGGAGCGGGTGCGGTAGGCTCGCATCTCGCAAAAATGCTGAGGACGGAAGGCAATGAAATTACTGTCATCGACAACGATTCCACCCGCCTTTCCAATCTCGACAGCACCACCGACGTGCGCACAATCCAGGGAAATCCCTCGTCCACCGCTTTCCTCAAGGATGCCGGCGTGGCGAGAGCCGACCTCTTCATTGCCGTATACCCCTCGACAATGCAGGAGACCAACATCGTGTGCGCCCTGCTCGCGAAGAAACTCGGGGCCGCCAAAGTGCTCGCGAGGGTGAATGACGAAGAATACCTGTCCGTAGAAAACCGCCGGCTGTTCAGCGAGATGGGCATAGACCTGATGTTCTATCCTGAAAGGTTCGCCGCCGACGAAATTTTCGCCCAGCTAAAGCGCAGTTCATCCTCCGAGACCATGGACTTCGCAAACGGAAAACTCCAGATTTCGGTATTCAAGCTCGACGAAGACTCTCCCCTGCTCGATCTCACGCTCGGGGAATTCGTGTCGCAGCTCAGCGCCGCCCAGCTCGAACAGTTCCGCATCATAGCCCTCAGCCGCGGCAACACCACCATCATCCCCAACCAGAATACCGTCTTCCAGTTCAATGACCTGGTTTTCACTTTTTCAGGGAAGGAAGCCGTGGATCTGCTCGTCAAGTACTTCGGGCAGAGCACCCTGCAGGTGAACAAGGTGATGATAATGGGAGGCAATGCCATTGCCGAAATGCTTGCCGAAGACCTCAACGCAAAGGGCATCCAGGTGAAAATGATAGAGAAGAAGCACGAAAAATGCATCTATCTCTGGGAAAAACTGAACGACGACATAGAAATAGTGAACGGCGACGGCCGCAATTCCGACTTTCTCTTTGAAGAGGGCATCAACGAATGCGACGCCTTCGTTTCCCTCACCGGAAGCGACGAGACCAATGTGCTCGCCTGCGTGGTGGCGAAAAAAATGGGCGTACCCCGTACCGTGGCGGAAGTGGAAAACATGGAATACGTCAATCTCGCCGAAGAAATGGGCGTGGACTGCGTGATTAACAAGAAACTTATTACAGCGGCGAACATCTTCCGCTTCACCCTCGGGGGCAAGGCGCGCTTCGTCAAATACATGCGCGGCACCAACGCCGAAGTGATTGAATACACCGCCTCGCCTGGAAGCAGCATAACCAAGGCACCGCTGCGCGAGATCAAATTCCCCGAAGGTGCAATAATCGGAGGAGTCATACGCGGCGACGACGCATTCATAGCCGTGGGCAGGACACAGATAATGCCCAACGACAGGGTTGCGATTTTCGCGCTTCCCGACAGTATCAAATCAGTGGACAAATTCTTTAAATAAATATGAAAAAAGCCATCTCCCTGCTGTTCCTGCTTGCCGCAAGCGCAAGCCTCAGCGCCGAAGACCTGTTGATAAATACCAAAAACTCCACCCTGCTGCTGCGTGCATACCAGGGCAAGGAACTCTTTTTCGACTATTACGGGCCAAGGATTGATGCCGCCGAAGCAAAGCAGATCCACACCCTCGGTCTCGCCGTCGGCAAAGTTGCATATCCCACTTTCAACGGTGTGACGGGCACGGAACCTGCGCTGGCCGTGGAGCATACCGACGGCGCCCTTTCCCTCACTCTTAAAGTCAAAAGCGTGAGCGAAGAGCCTTCCGAAGGAGGAAAAACCTGGAAGATAAGCACCGGCGACGATGTTTATCCGTTCAGCGTCGACATATTCTACCGCACTTATGAAGATGAAGACATCATAGAGACCTGGCAGGAGATAAGCCACAGGGAAAAAGGCGAAGTAAAACTGCTGAAATATGCTTCCTGCCAGATTCCCTTACGCTCGGGCGATGTCTGGATACTGCATGAAAGCGGAGACTGGGGGCGCGAACGCGACATTACCGTGCAGCCCCTCCTTGACGGTGAGATAGCAGTCTGCAACCGCGACGGAGTGCGCAACTCGCAGCAGGACGTTGCCGAGATAATGCTGTCGCTGGACGGAGAGCCCCGCGAGCAGGAAGGCCGCACCATAGGCATGACGCTTGAGTGGTCCGGCAACTTCAAGATAAGCGCGAAGACGGTAAAAGGCTGGCCTACCTACCATTACGTGGTTGCCGGCATAGACGATCTCGCCTCCGCATATTATCTTCCGAAGAACAAGGTATTTGAAACGCCGAAGACGGCACTCAGCTTCTCGTCCGAAGGCATGGGGCAGGTCAGCCGCAATTTCCACAAATGGGGCCGTGAACACCGCCTCGCACACGGCACCGACTGCCGCGAGATTCTGCTGAACAGCTGGGAAGGCGTATATCTGGACGTTGACCAGGAAAAGATGACGCGCATGATGCGCGAGATAGCGGATCTCGGCGGAGAGCTGTTCGTGATGGATGACGGCTGGTTCGGCACCAAATATCCGAGGAACGTTGCAAATGCCGCCCTCGGCGACTGGGTTACCGACACCCGCAAGCTCCCCGGAGGAATCCAGCCCCTGATAGACGAGGCGAAGGCAAACGGAATCAAATTCGGTATCTGGATAGAGCCGGAAATGGGCAACTACAAAGCCAGCATGCTCTGGGACAATCATCCCGACTGGTTCCTGAGCAATCCCGGAAGGGATCCCAAACTTGGCAGGGGCAAGAGCCAGATGGTGCTCGACCTCAGCAACCCCGCAGTGCAGGACTACGTGTTCGGCATCTTGGACGGACTGATGACCGACTATCCCGAAATTTATTACATAAAGTGGGATGCCAACATGAACATACGCGACTGCCATTCCGCCTACCAGAAACACCAGTCTAACCTTTATACCGAATACCACAAGGGTCTTGAAAGCACCTTAAAGCGCATCAGGGCCAAATATCCCGACCTGATTATACAGGCCTGCGCCAGCGGCGGCGGCCGCGTCAACTACGGCAACCTGCAGTATTTCGACGAGTTCTGGACCAGCGACGACACCGACCCCATGCAGCGCATCTACATCCAGTGGGGAACATCGATGTTCTACCCCGCAGTCGCCATGGCGTCGCATATCAGCGCCTCCCCCAACCATCAGACGCAGCAGGAATACTCCCTGAAGTTCCGCACCGACGTCGCGATGTCCGGCCGGCTCGGCATGGAGATGCGTCCCTGGGACCTCGATGATGCCGAGAAGGAATTCGTAAGGAAAGCTTTCGCCGATTACAAACGCCTGCGTCCCGTAATCCAGCAGGGAGACCTCTACAGGCTGAACTCCCCCTACGACACCCGCAGGGAACTTACCAGTTCGCTGATGTACGTAAGCCCCGACAAGAGCAGCGCGGTATTTTTCGGCTTTGAGCTCAGGCACATGACAAGGTCAAAATATCCCCTCTTCAGGATGGCAGGGCTGGATCCCGAAAAGACCTACCGCCTGCACGAGATAAATGCGGTGGACAAGAGCTTCGGAAAGCTGGAAGGTGCGGAAATCAAAGGCCGCATCCTGATGGAATGCGGCCTCGATATTCCTTTCCCCGGCGAACGTTCCAGCCGGGTGATAGAACTCAGCGAAGTACGGTAGCCTACTCCGGAACCATTACGTATTCAACCTTGTTGCCGGAATTCACGACAGCTGCGGCGGCCGCACGTATCTTTTCCGCGGTCAATGCTTCGACAGCCGCCTCATAGGCCTTGTCATATTCGGGATAACCGTCGAGCAGGTCGGTAATCCTGGACATCCAGTAATTGTTGGAGATGCGGTTCTCGGGAATCTTCTTCCTGAGATTCAGTACCGTCATGTTGAATTCTTCTTCCGTGGGGCCGTCGGCGACAAACTCCGCGAGCTGGGCCTTGGCTACGGTAAGAAGGGTGTCGCAAAGTTCGGGCTTGCACTGGAACTGCACCATTATCGTGCCCGTCTCCTCGGGATACTTCTCCTGATAAGCGGCGGTATGGGCGCCATAGGTTCCGCCTATTTCCTCACGCAGGGATGCCACGTAACGCATGTCGAGTATATACGATACGGCGTCGAGCGCTGCTGAATTCGCTGCGGAATAAGCCAGCGGAGCATGGTAGTTGAGGAGCACGGTGCTCTGGGGAGTCTCCATCTTCGCGGGATCGACCTTCTCCACTATGCCGTCCACGGGACCGGTCTTGCAGTCCTTCCATGCAGGCGCTTTCTTCCCTTTCTTAATGGATCCTATATACTTCTCCACGAGGGGCTTGAGTTCATCTACGTCAACATCGCCAACGACTACGAACCTGAGGCCCGCGGCATCGCTGAAGAGCTTGCGGTAATTCTTTTCCACCACATCTATCGAAGCTTCCCTGAGGGTTTCTTCGCTTACTATACTGCGGCGGGGATTGTTGCCGTAGAGCGCCTCCATATAACCCTTCTGCATCTTGTAATTTGGAGTGTTCACGAAGTTGGGCAGTATTGCGCCGAGCTGGTTGATGCCGACGGCATATTCTTCCGCATCGAAACGGGGTTCTGCATATTTCAGGTAAACCAGCTGCAGGGCCGTTTCAAGATCTTTCCTGTTCGAAGAACCGGTGATACCGTTGGTAAGGCTCCCTATGGTGGGTGTCACCGAAACCGTCTTGCCGGTGAGCATTTTGCTGACCTGGGTTCCGCTGAATCCGGCGACTCCGGAATTCTGCATGAACATCGACCATACGCTGCCGTCGAAAGAACTGAGATCCGAGGTGGGAATAAGGCTCTCTCCCCCTTCGCGGTAGAGCCTGAAAATTATCTGGTCTTTCTGGTAATCGGTGGGCAGAACATAAACCTGTACGCCGTTCCTGAGAGTCCAGCTGACACTTTTATAAGGGCCATCCGCCGTCTTCTTCACCGCCGAGCCCTTGAGGCTTGCAGGGTCGAGGAAGGAAGAAGCGATCTCTTCACCTTCAATGGGCCTGATATCGGAAGCCTTCACCTTTTCGACAACTGCCTTGATTTCATCTGCGGAAGGGGTATTGATGCCCTCTTTCTGGGGGCCGGTGTATATCACCACCAGGTTTTCGTCGCCAAGGAGCTGGGGAGCGACCTGATTGAGCATGTCCACGCTCAGCATGGAAAGTATCTGCTTGCCGAGCTGCTCAGCGGTGACGGGGTCGAGATAAGGCTTGTTGTCGAAGAAGTTCTGGAGCAGAGGACGCACCAGCTGGGGATTGCGGCGGGTATCGGCCCTCTGGACTGCATTTTCCAGCGAAGAGATGATATTGGCCTTTGCACGCTCGAACTCATCGGCCTGGAAGCCGAAACGGCGCATGCGCTCGAGTTCGGTATAGAAAGCCTCGAATCCGCCCAGGATATTGTCTTCCTTCAGGGTTACGCTTCCCATGGACGCATCGACCGCCTCATAGATGAGATTGCCTATATAGAAGTTCCCGCTGATATAAGGGGCGTCGGCCTTGGAGGTGATGTCGTTGAAACGCTCGTCCATAATCATGCTGACAAGCCTCTTGAGATAATCCTGCATCACGCCCATCATGGTATTGTTGATCAGTTCTGGGGCGGCGGGGCTCTTCCATGCCATCTCTATTTCAACGGCGGAGGCCTCGGGATCGGTTACGATTCCCACCACGGTTTCCTTGTTTGCAGGGAAGGGAATTTCCGGCTTTGCCGCAGGATTGGGTTCCGCGGGAATCACTCCGAAAATTTCCCTGATTTTGGCCTCGGTGCGGTCGACGTCGACATCTCCCACCACCACGACCGCCTGCATGTCGGGATGATACCAGGTCCTGTAGAAATTGTGCAGGCTCCGGGGATTGAAGCCCATTATGCTCTCTTCCTGCCCGATAAGGGTGCAGGTGGCATATTTGGTGTCGCCGAAATAATACGGCAGTGAGGCTTCAAACGCGCGCCATGAAGCATTGCGGCGCTGGCGGCGCTCCTCGCGTATGACTCCGCGCTCGGCGTCGATCTCATCAGTAGCGTTGGTAACAAAGTGCGCGTACTCGCAAAGGACCATCAGGCAGCTGTCCACGACAGTCTCACGCTCGACAGGGATATTGTTGAGCATGTACTGGGTTTCTTCAAAGCCGGTGGAAGCATTGATGTTGCGTCCGAATTCGGCGCCTATGCCCTGAAGATAGTTGAGTATGCCCTTGCCGGGAAAATGTTCGGTGCCATTGAAGCACATGTGCTCGAGGAAGTGTGCGAGGCCGTCCTGGTCGGGAGTTTCCTGGATTGCCCCCACGTTTGTGGCAAGATAAAATTCGGCACGGTGCTCAGGAAGCTCATTATGCCTGATATAATACGTAAGTCCGTTGTCAAGTCTGCCGACTTTGACGGCAGGGTCTCCCGGGAGCGGACGCATCGCCGGATTGTCCTGCGCGGACAGGTTAAAAGCAGCGGCTGCTGCGAACAAAAGGAATAAAATCTTTTTCATAGTATTTGAATTGATGCTGCTATTTTTCGTCGGCAAAAATTTCATGTATTTCCCTGGCTGTCACAAGAAGCTCCGGCAGTACGTCCAGTTCAAGCCTTCTGCCCGTTATGGTGCCTTCAGGCGCGACCATGAACATCCTCGGAGTTGAAAAAACCCCGTACAGACGGAGATAGTCGCTGTCCACCGAAGGGTCCCAGTAATGTTCGACGCGCACATTGGGATTGTTCACCCTGAACCCTTTGCGGAATTCCCTCCAGGCTTTTCTGTCGGTGCCTGCATAAAAAGCCACGAGAGTCACGGGAAAATCCACATGCTTTTCCAGCACGCCGGGAAGCAGCCTGGCTTCCATCGCGCATTTGCTGCAGGTAGGGTCGTAGAACCACAGTATGCTAGTCTTTCCCTTTTCGGGAATCGCCTTCTTCCCCCTGCACGGCTTCCTTGCGATCAGCACCGGAGCCTGCATTCCTATCAGGGAATTGCGGTTCAGGTTCACGAACATTTCGGCGTCCATGGCCTCGAACTCCCCTTCAAACTTCATTGTACCGTCGGCGAACCATTTGTCGTACAGATAGATAGCCACGGCCTCGTCGCCCATTACCGGAGCATCTTTATAGTCGTTGAAGAGTTTGCGGGCAATATGCTCCCGCATTGCTTCATCGTGCACCGAGGTAATCAGGAAATCGCATTCCAGCTGCTTGGTTTCCACACTCTCATACAGGATTGCGGAAGTGTAATTGTTCAGCAGGCTGTCGAGTACCGCAAAGCCGAGGGTATCCTTCTGGGCCCTTGCATCCGGTGTGGATGCAAGGCAGGCAATACAGAGGGCCAGGGCAATGAACAGGCGTTTCATACTTCAGGCAGCTTTACGCCTTCGGGCATGAAGAGGGAGGTGTCGCCATTGTGGCGGAGGATGTCGCGTACGGCCGAGGAGGAGATATGCGCGAATTCCTGGGCGGTAGGGATGATGATGGTTTCAATTTCGGGAGCAAGCCTGCGGTTGGCATCTGCGATGCTGCGCTCGTTCTCGAAATCGAGCATGTTCCTCACGCCCCTCACTATATGCCTGATACCCAGTTGCCTGCATATATCCACGGTGAGGCCGTCATAATTTATTATGCGGATTCCCTTAATGCCGGCAGTCGCCTGGGCGATTATGTCCAGTTTCTGCTCGGTGCTGAAGAATCCCCGTTTGTCCTGGTTGACACCGACTGCCACCACAACCTCGTCGAACATGGTGAGAGCCCTTTTGAGGATGTTGAGATGACCCGCGGTAAAGGGGTCGAAGGACCCCGGAAACAATGCTACAGTTGCCAATTTATAGGAGTTTTGTTTTCGTTTACGAGTATTTGGTTCGCCTTGCTGAAATGCCTGCAACCGAAGAACGCTCCCCCTGCAAGGGGCGAGGGATGCGCGGCTTCCAGCACATAGTGCCTGGAAGTGTCGATCAGGCTTCGCTTGCTGCGGGCGAAATTGCCCCAGAGCATGAATACAATGCCGTCGCAGTTGTCGGAAAGATAACTTATCACGGCATCGGTAAATTCCTGCCAGCCTATCTTGCTGTGAGAGGCCGGCTGCCCTCCCCTGACTGTCAGGACGCTGTTCAGCAGCAGCACTCCCTGCCTTGCCCAGCCCTCAAGGTTGGGGCGTCCGCTCATCTTTACGCCGAGGTCGGACTCTATTTCCCTGAAAATGTTTTTGAGTGAAGGAGGCGCCGGAATCCCGTCGGGGACCGAAAACGACAGGCCCATCGCCTGCCCCGGCCCATGATAGGGATCCTGCCCGAGAATCACCACTTTCACTTCGTCCACAGGCGTGAGTTCAAAGGCCTTGAAGATGCTTCTCCCGGGAGGGTAGACCGTCTGTCCGGAAGCCTTTTCATTATGCAGAAATTCGACAAGCTTTCCGAAATAAGGCTTGTCGAACTCGGAGGAAAGGGCTTTCTTCCAGCTCTGTTCTATTTGTACATCCATCAGAAAACGAAGGCTATTACATCGTCAATGGTATTCACATAATGGAAGTCCAGGCCCTTGACATAAATTTCCTTTATGTCTTCTATGTCCCTGCGGTTCTCCCCGCTCAGCACTATGGTGTTCACTCCGGCGCGCTTGGCGGCAAGTATCTTCTCCTTGATGCCGCCCACGGGGAGCACCCTGCCGCGCAGCGTCATCTCCCCCGTCATGGCTATGCCTTTGCGTATGCCCTGCCCCCTGAGCGCGGACACCATAGATGTCACCATGGTGATACCGGCGGAAGGGCCGTCCTTGGGAACGGCACCCTCGGGCACATGGACATGTATGTCCTTTTCGGCGAAAGTCTTGGAGTCGATATTCGCCATTTCGGGATGGGCCTTGATATATTGGTAGGCAATGGTGGCGGATTCCTTCATCACGTCGCCGAGGCTTCCCGTCATAGTCAGGACGCCCTTGCCGTTGCTCACCGAGCTCTCCACGAAGAGGATTTCCCCTCCAAGCTGGGTCCAGGCGAGTCCGGTAACGATTCCGGGGCCCTCATTGCCTTTCTGCATATCGTGGAATGCGGTGGGAAGCCCGAGGTACTCTTTCAGGTGTTCCTTCTTTATGACCTCCGGATGTTCCTCACCGAGGGCGATCTTCTTGGCGGTCACGCGGGCGAGTTTCGCAATCTGCTTCTCGAGGCCGCGCACTCCCGATTCGTGGGTGTAACTGTCTATTATCTCGCGCATTGCCGCGGCATCCACCTTCAAATCATCCTTGGAGAGCCCGTGCTCGCCCAACTGCTTGGGCAGCAGGAAGTGC
Source organism: uncultured Bacteroidales bacterium (assembly GCA_905235675.1). Classification (GTDB taxonomy): domain Bacteria; phylum Bacteroidota; class Bacteroidia; order Bacteroidales; family UBA932; genus Cryptobacteroides. Next base: position 175,530 of record CAJONC010000001.1, read on the forward strand.
CTGGCGATCTGAAGCTTCTCCTCCGCGAGATAACCGGTGACGTTTATCACTTCCATCCTGTCGAGCAGGGCGGGCTGCACTGTGGATATGGTGTTGGCCGTAGTGATGAACAGCACATTGGAGAGGTCGTAGTCCAGGTCGAGATAGTTGTCGTGGAAGGTGGTGTTCTGCTCGGGATCCAGGGCTTCCAGCAAGGCGGAAGAGGGGTCGCCCTTGAAGTCGGCCGCGAGCTTGTCGATCTCGTCCAGCACGATTACGGGGTTCGAAGTGCCGGCACGGGCGATTCCGTTCAGGATGCGTCCGGGAAGGGCTCCCACGTAGGTCTTGCGGTGGCCGCGTATCTCAGCCTCGTCGTGCATGCCGCCGAGGGAGATGCGTACATACTTGCGTCCCAGAGCCTTCGCTATGCTCTTCCCGAGGCTGGTCTTGCCGACGCCGGGAGGCCCATAGAGGCAGAGGATGGGCGATTTCATGTTCCCCTTGAGCTTGAGCACTGCGAGATACTCGATTATGCGGTCCTTCACGGTTTCGAGTCCGTAATGGTCGTCATCGAGCACCTTCTGCGCATGCTTCAGGTCCAGATTGTCCTCGCTGGTTTCGTTCCAGGGAAGATTCAGTATGAAATCCAGATAATTGTACTGTATGCTGTAGTCCGGAGAACTCGGATTGTAGCGTGTCAGCCGGTTGAGTTCCTTGTCGAATACCTCGGCAATCTCTTCGGGCCAGTTCTTTTTCTCGGCGCGGGCCTTCAGGGCATCGATGTCGTCGCCATCGTCCATCCCGAGTTCCTCCTGGATGGTACGCAGCTGGCTGTTCAGGTAGTATTCGCGCTGCTGCTGGTCGATCTCCGACTTCACCTTCTGGTTGATGTCCTGCTTTATCTTGTTGAGTTCCAGCTCGTTGTTAAGCATGCTCAGGAGCTTCATCGCACGGACCTTCATGTCGTCGTACTGCAGCAGCTCCATCTTGTCGGCAAAGTCGTCGACCTCCACGGTGGTGGCAATGAAGTTCACCAGGAACTGGAAATTGTCGATTCCGCGGATGGCGGCTATCGCTTCGCGCGAGGCCATCGAGGAATTGCGTATGATGTGCCCCGCCTGCTCCTTCAGGGAGTCCGCGATGGCTTTGATGGCCGTGGGATCCGCGTCCTGCAGATAATCGTCGAGATAATGCACCCTGCCCGTAAGATAGGGGTCATAGTCAATGATTGCATCCAGCGACAGCCGCTTGAAGCCCTGCAATATGGCCGTGATGGTGCCGTCCGGCATCTCAAGGCTCTTGATAATTTTGGCGACCGTGCCATATTGATAAAGGTCATCCGCCGAGGGCTCCTCCACGGTCATGTCGGTCTGGGGTACGCAGGCGATGAACATGTCGCGGTCTTCGGCATCCTTGATGAGGCGGATGGACTTTTCCCTCCCTATGGTGATGGGGAAGATGGTCCCCGGGAAGAGCACTGCGTTGCGCAGGGCCAGCACGGGGAGCACGTCGGGAAGAATGGATTCGTCTATCTTGAGAAGGCCATCTCCCTGCATTACAGGGATAATGCTCACTTCCGCACCGGACGGCATCGCGTTGAAATCTATATCTTCGTCAAATCTCATAATGTCAAAATGTCAGTAAATTGGTACTATACACCACAGACGCAAATATAGTCAATCTCCGTGCCACTGCCAATACAAAGGAAAAAATGTTGTCAAAAAGCCTGTTATTCTTCCGTCAGGATTTTGAATATTAAAAAATTAAGTATAATTTTGCAGTCCCGAAAAAGAAGATAACAAGTTTTAACATAGCTAACTAAACTAAACGAAAAAAAATTATGACAAAAGCAGACATCGTTAACGAGATTGCCAAAAACACCGGCATCGAGAAGATTCAGGTTCAGGTTGTAGTTGAGGAATTCATGGCAGCCGTCAAGAATTCGGTTTCCAAGGGCCAGCCCGTTTACCTCCGTGGTTTCGGCAGCTTCATCATCAAGCACCGCGCAGAGAAGGCAGCCCGCAACATCACCAAGAAGACCACCATCAACATCCCCGCACACGATGTACCGGCCTTCAAACCCGCAAAAGTGTTTGTTGCTTCGCTCCAGAAATAATCTTTAACAAATTATATTATGCCAAGCGGTAAAAAGAGAAAAAGACATAAAATGGCTACGCACAAGCGTAAAAAGCGCTTGCGCCTCAACAGACACAAGAAGAAATAGTCGACAGAGGCTCGTACGGGGGATCCGGCGGGCCTCTTTGTTTAATTACACTTACCAATAATTTTCCACAATGGACGAACAGAAAGTCGAAAAGATCGAAAAAGACCTTGTGGTAGAGGAGACTCCCTCCGAAGTACGCATAGCGCTGCTGGAGAACCATCGCCTGATGGAACTCAACAGGGAGTCGAACCAGGGCCACGGATTTTCGGTAGGAAGCGTCTTCCTCGGCAGAGTGAAAAAACTGCTTCCCTCGCTCAACGCGGCTTTCGTGGACATAGGCGACAACAAGGAAGCCTTCATCCATTACCTTGACCTCGGTTTCCACTTTACCGCGTTCGACACCTTCGTGCGCGAAAGCAATCCCAACCGCGACCTCAAGGAACTGTACTCATCCATCAGGCTCGGCCCCATACTCGAAAAGGAGGGCCGTATCGAAGACCACCTGAAGGTGGGCCAGATGATTCCGGTACAGATAGTGAAGGAACCCATCTCCACGAAGGGCTCGCGACTCACTGCGGAAATTTCATTGGCAGGACGCAACATAGTACTGCTGCCTTTCGCCGAAAAGGTCAGCGTGTCGCAGAAGATCTCATCAAAAGAAGAGAAGAAAAGGCTGGAGGCCCTCGTCCGCAGCATACTTCCCAAGAATTACGGGGCTATCATCCGCACGGCCGCCGAAGGCAAGAATGCCAGCGTGCTCGTAGCCGAAGTGCAGAGCCTCATCGACAAATGGGAAGCCTCATGGCAGAAGATCGCACAGTCCAAGGGCATACAGCTGCTTTTCACCGAGTATTCCAAAACTACCACCATTCTCCGTGACCTGCTTAACGAATCGTTCAGCAACATCTATGTGAACGACGGCAAGATTTACGAAGAAACCAGAAAGTACATCTCCCTCATTTCCCCCGAGCAGGAGAAAATCGTTAAACTCTACGACGGCAAGGAGCCCATCTTCGACCATTTCGAAGTGACCCGCCAGATAAAGAGTTCCTTCGGCAAGGTCGTCCCGATGAAACAGGGCGCATATCTGGTTATAGAAACCACCGAGGCGCTCAACGTCGTGGATGTCAACAGCGGCATCAGGGCAAAGACCTCCGACCAGGAGCAGAACAGCTTCGAGGTAAACAGGCTCGCAGCCGAAGAAATCGCAAGGCAGCTCAGGCTGCGCGACATGGGTGGCATAGTGATAGTCGATTTCATCGACATGGAAACCCAGGAACACCGCAACGAACTCTTCAAGTACATGACCGAACTGATGTCGAACGACCGTGCAAAGCACAACGTGCTGCCTCTCACAAAGTTCGGCCTGATGCAGATCACCCGCCAGCGCATCCGCCCCGTCACCGAAATAAACGTGACGGAGAAATGCCCGCTCTGCCACGGCACAGGCAAAATTTCGTCGACGCTGATAATCGACGAGCAGATAGAAAGGAGGCTCGCCTACTACACGGGAGAAAAGGGTTTCAGGGATCTCACCCTGCGCACCAGCCCCATACTCGGGGCCTACCTTACCCGCGGCAGCTTCGGATCGTCTTACCTGGCAAAATGGAAACGCAAGTACCGCTGCAAGCTGAAACTGGTGGAATCCACCTCGAACAGCATCCTGCAATATGAATTTCTGAATCCCAAGAATGAAGTTCTTGAATAAAACACAAAGTCATGAAAATAGGAATATGTTCAGACCACGCAGGTTTGGAATACAAGTCAAAACTTATTTCCTACCTTCTCGGAAAAGGCTATGAAGTCGTGAACTTCGGCACCGACAGCTGCGACAGCTGCGATTATCCCGATTTTGCGCATCCCCTCGCGAACGCAATCGAAGCAGGAGAATGCGAGCTCGGAATCGCAATCTGCGGCACCGGCAACGGAATGGCGATAACCCTGAACCATCACAGGGGAATACGCGCTGGGCTTGCCTGGAACAACGCGATAGGCGCCCTTGTAAAGGAGCACAACAACGCCAATGTGCTGGTGCTTCCCGCACGCTTCATCTCCTACAGGATGGCGGTTTCCATAGTCCGCACCTGGCTCACCACCGAATTCGCCGGAGGGCGGCACCAGAGAAGGATAGACAAGATCACCGAATGCTGAAAAAAGAGGCCGGCACTGAAAAGTACCGGCCTCTTTTTTTTGTGCGGGAGATCAGAGTCGAACTGACACGTCGCAATTGACACTAGCTCCTGAAACTAGCGCGTCTACCATTTCGCCACTCCCGCTAGCGGACTGCAAAGATAGTAATTTTTTTAGAAAATATAACTCAGCGCGAAGATAATGTCATGGGGAAGCAGGAAAGTGCCGTCTCCGGAGCCGGTGACACGTCCGCATGTAGGGCAGGCATAGCTCGTGTATTTCGAATATCCGGTCCAGAGGCCTGCTCCCACGTCGATGTTGAAATGCTTACCCAGCATCTTGGAATAACCCGCGGAAAGTCCTGCGCCGTAACGGTCCCCCTCCGAAGTCACGAGGGTGACTGATTCGGATTCATTGAATTCCTGATACTGCACTTTGGCGCACATCCACCATCCCGAGTAGATATGCCAGGGCCAGTAGCGCGAACCCAGGGAGTAAAGCTGCTGGCGATATTGTCCGAGCGGATCGTATTTGACTCCGGCATTGACGCTCCAATGCCGCGAAAAGCCGTAGGATGCCTCGACATTGGCCGTCCCCGTACGGGCATAATCGGCAATGTTGGTGGAGAGAGACAATTCCTGGGCGCCGGCGCCCGCCTCCGCCAGGGCCACGGCGGATGCCAGCAGGGCTGCAACAATAAGATACTTTTTCATATTTCTGCTGTTTAACGGTAATAACGATTGAAAGCCATGGCGATATTGGTCTGGAATTCAGGATACAGGCTTTTCAGCTTCTCGCAGAGGGACTCGCGGTCGGTAACATCCTCCTCCATAGCCTTGGATATCATAAAACGGTTAAGTCCCCTGTCGTCAAGGTACATGAATATCTGCGGGAAGAACCACCATGAAGTGCCGAAGACAGCCTCCGACTCCGGATAACGCTCCCTGTACATCATTGTCTCGACATAATATGCCCACATTTCCGAGACCTCGCACAGGCCTGCCTCCTCTTCCCCTCCCGTACCGTAGGCCTCCATTCCGGAGGTGATGAAACTCGTGATTATGAATTCAATCAATTTGTTCCAGAAGCCCTTCCCCACCTGCTGGTAATGAGTAGCATGGGCAAGTTCATGCACGGTGGACGAATAGATGGACGCATAGTCGTTGCAATGAGCCGTTCCGAGCGTGATGTCAGGAAGAAACCATTTTACCACGAAGGCATAATCTCCGAGATATTCGCTTATTTTGGTCCCCTCTATTACAGCCCCGTGCTGCATCATAAGCGTACTGCTCGAACTCAGTCTGCTGAAAATCCATACCCTGACATTAGTAGGCGGAGCCTTCATGGAGACCTTGTCGTTCGCGCATTTCTCGAAATAATCCCAGATTGCATTGTTCACGACGCAGCGCGTAAATACTGTCCTGTCATCCTCCTGCCGCACCTCCATGTCGCAGCCGGAAGGCTCATGCTTCCCCATATTGGAGACGGAGCCCCCTACCAGAATCAGGTTCAAGCCGATTCCGAAACCTTTTTTATTCTTGAAAACCAGCCAGTAACGCGGATTGGACGAGAAGGATTTGTCAATGGAATAATAGCCGTTTTCATCGGTGTACGCCTGCCCTATCTTCACAAATACATTGCACGATACCCTGACACCCTTCACGCCCTCCACCTCGTCCGGCCGGCGGCTGTCCACCACCGTCACCCTTCCTTCCGGCTTCGCGGCCGAAGCCTTGGTGAGGCTTCTGTCCGAAAGCATTGCGGCATTGCCGGTAAGCCGGAACGATTCCCGTTCCACCGCATCCCAGTCAATTCCGTCAGGGTCGGACCTCGTAACCACCTCGTGTTCCGTGATATGGCAGGGATAGAGTATCTCGTAGCGTATTCCCCGCGGAAATATGAAATCGGGGCTCACGACAGCATACTGCCAGGTGATGTCCCCTTCGGGAACCGATGGATCGTGGTAGTAGTCGCCTTCGCGTATAATTTCATAATTTACAGGATGGTCTATCATCTGCACGCCCAGCGAATCGAGTTTGTCGTACTCTTCCTGACAGGACGGCAGGAAACGGACATATACATCGGTAGTACTGACGGAAACGGATTCCGCCTTGGTGGGATAGAGCGAAGCCAGGGCTTTGGTGACATTTGATACCGAATAGGGGTCGTCGAGTTTTTTCCCGAGAACCATCATTCCGTGGCCGAGCTCAGAATCGTACACCATCGTCCTGTCATCGGGCGACAGCGAATCGAGACCGCAGGACACCATGCCCGCCAGGCACAGCGCAGTCAAGACAAGATGTTCAAACTTTTTCATTTCCTTTCATTTTGGTCCGCAGGCAAAAATAACAGGCCAAAGCCGTTTAAAAAGCTTGAAAACGTTTAATTGTAATTGCACCGCCTGCTTGCATGTAGGAAGGCTATTGATTATATTTGCATCATGAAACTTAATCCAATCATGAAATTTCTTTACTGTTTATTCATACTGATTCCGGTATCGCTTTCCGCTCAGAATGAAATGCTTGAAGCAATCCGTCAGGATAAATACGCCGCCGCAGGCAATCATCACACTTACATCGTTCCCGAAGGAAAAATTTCGGACACAAAGCCGCCGAAAGGCTACAAGCCTTTTTATTTTTCCTATTACGGGAGGCACGGCAGCAGATATATGATCGGAGATCCTGACTTCATATCTTCTTTCTGCGACAAATTCAACGCCCTGCATGACAGCGGCCTGCTGACTGACGAAGGCGAAAAACTAAGGGCTTGGCTGGAATGGTTGGATAAAATGCACGACGGAAACATGGGGCTTCTCACTCCCGGGGGTTTCCAGGAAGAGAAAGGAATAGCACAGCGCTGCTACGGGCGCTACCGCAGGATATTCCGCCAGAAAGACCGCCGGAACGTCCGCTTCCGTTCCTCGCCCATACTCCGCAGCATGCTGACAGGGACAAGTTTCAGCATGGAACTGCAAAAGCATGAACCCAGACTGAACTTTGACATGTATGCCGCCGAAAGATATTACTATACTCGCTGGGATCCGAATCCGGGCGTCGACAGAATCAAGCAAAGGGTAGGAGATTCCCTTTTCAGGGAAAGATTTGATTCCGTCGCTTTTGCAGGGCGTATGTTTACCGACACGGAAAAAAGCCGCGAAATTCTCGGCGACATTTCCGGCACAGCCTATGATGTCATCCATATTCTCGGCATCAGCAAGTGCATCAGCGACAGCGCCGACCCTTATGAGGTATTCAGCGAAGAGGAGATTTTCGCCTACGCAGTGGGGCAGAATGCACGTACCGCCTCATCCTTCATACACAGCACGGAGACCGGATTCTACCGCGACACCAATGCGGGGTCGCATCTGATAAAGGCAATTGTAAACAAGGCCGACGAGGCGATAGCGGGAAACGGCATCTGCGCCGACCTGGTCTTCGGGCACGACTCCGGAGTCGCCCCCGCACTGAGTTTTCTTCACACGGAAGGGTACGACAGCTGCACTCCCCTGTCGGAAAGCTACATCAGCTGGCCGGCATACAAGCATATATATATGGGCTGCAATTTCGCCTTCGTCTTCTACCGCAACCGCAAGGGGGACATTCTGGTGAAGATACTCGAAAACGAAAAAGAGACCGCCATTCCGGCGGTCCCCGCTTTCGAAGGCCCGTACTATCGCTGGAGCGATCTCAGGGACTGGTGCCTCCGTTAGAAGAACTTTATCTCCTTTCCTTCGATTGCGCTCATCAGGGAATTTCCCACCCTGCTTACGCCAAAGCGGAAAGTATCCTTTTCGAGCCATTCTTCTCCAAGGACCTCGAGGCCAATGTTGTAATAGACAAGGGCATCCTCGGCGGTGGCTATTCCGCCGGCAGCCTTGAAGCCGACCTTGCGTCCGGTACCGGCATGATAATCCCTGATTGCTTCGCACATTACCCGTGCCGCTTCGGGAGTGGCATTCACCGCGACCTTTCCTGTGGAAGTCTTGATAAAGTCCGCACCCTGTTCCATTGCAAGGAACGAAGCCTTGCGGATAAGTTCGGGGGTTTTGAGAAGCCCCGTTTCGAGTATCACCTTGAGAACCACCTTTCGTCCGGCTTTCTGCGCTGCCTCGTCGACAGCGGCCTTCATTGTGCGGATTTCTTCCGCAGCACCGGCCTCGTCGCCTCCGAGGAACTTGTTGAGCGCGAGCACTATATCTATTTCATCGGCTCCGTTCTCCACGGCGCGCACGCACTCCAGGACCTTGACGTCGAGGAAGCTCTGGGCGGTGGGGAAACAGCTCGACACTGCGGTCACGTGCAGTTCTTCGCAGGGGCGTTTTTCGCGCACCACGTTTGCGAGATTCGGGAACACGCAAACCGAAGCGGGAAGAGGATAGGAGGGATATTCCTTACGAAGGGCGGCCACCTTGCCGACAAGGGCGGCGACACTTTCGGGGGTGTCCTCGGTGTGCAGGGTGGTCAGATCCATGAAGGAAAAGCATTTCTTTAGAATTTCTGTCCTGTTCATATAATTATCCTTTTATCTGTATTTTGTATCCTTCGTCGATCAGGGGCTGCACAAAGCCCTGCATCTGTTCGACGGTAAATTTTTCCAGCCCTGCAGCAGGCGTCGGCCGGTCGATGGTGTATACCATTATTTCGCGCGGATGCAGATGACGCACCATTTCCATCCACGGCTGAAGCACTTCCGGCGAAGACGAGTCAAAGCCGGGGGCTTTCAGGAACATGGTCTGCAGTATGAAATCGCCTCCGAACTGTTCCAGGTCGCGCACGACCTGAACGGGGTCGTATTCCCCGCAGGGCTGGTTTACAAGCGCGGCGAGTTCCCTGGTGGGGGCGTCTATCTTGAGTATGGGATTGTCCACCTTTTTAAGCGCTGCGACCACCTCGGGTACGCCGAGCCTCGTGGCGTTCGAGAGTACGGAAACCTTTGCCGAAGGGCAGAAGGCATCGCGCAGCAGCAGCGTGTCTTCAACTATCCGGGGGAAGTCCGGATTGAGAGTAGGCTCCCCGTCCCCTGAAAAAGTGATGGAATCTATCTCAGTCCCGTTGAGCAGGCACTCGGCGAGTTTGTCCTCAAGGGCGGAACGCACCTCGGCGGCGCTGGGGATGCGTTTGTCGTCCCTGCCGTCCCTGTTCCATCCGCACTCGCAGTAAATGCAGTCGAAATTGCAGAGTTTCCCTTCAGTGGGAAGAAGGTTGATTCCGAGGGACCGCCCCAGCCTGCGGCTGAAAATGGGACCGAATACTGTCTGTTCACGCATCATATTTTTTTCTCTTCAATGATTCTTTGCCTTTCCTTGTCGCTTCGCCCAACAGGCTTTTCCAGCGGCCTTGGAACAAATTTCCGCAATGAATCCACCATGAGCGAATCACGGCGCAGCGAATCCAGCCTCAATGAATCAAGCCTGAGGGAGTCCAGCCTGAGTGAATCCCTGCGGAGCGAATCGAGCGCGAGGGAATCCAGGACAAGGGTATCTACGGAAAGCGTATCGCGCCAGGTCCAGAACAAAGTGGTATCGTCGATTATGCTCTCAGTATTGAATTCAGGCAGATGCAGCACTGAAAGCCCCTTCAGGATCCTGTTCTGCTTGTCTATGGCCTCTTCCAGATTCTTGTAGCTTTCGCTCTGTTTCTTCAGCTTCTCGGTGGTGAGCTTCATTATCTTGTTATACTTCTCCGGCTTGGCAAGATAATAATTGACGCTGGCATCGTAATCTTTGAAACTGTAGCCGTAACGCTCGAAGATTGCACCGTAGAACTGCATGGTATCGGCCTTGCTCTTCAGTTTGGGGTTGTCGTTCAGCCACTGGTCGGCGATGAACATCTCCGCATAGATGTCCGACATCCTGGAAACGCTCATGATTTTCGCCCTCCCGCACGAAATGGCGAGAAAGCACACGAGCGTCACCAGAGCCGCCGGCAGATAACTCCCCTTTCGCATGACCTACCTCAAGCTTGCGGAAAATTCTTTGCCGAAGACTTCGACAAGACGGGCCATCACACGCTCCACATCCTGGTCGGTGAGTGTCTTGTCGGGATCCTGGAGTACGAAACTGAGGGCGTACTGCTTCTTCCCTTCGGGAATCTTGTCGCCACGGTACACGTCGAAGAGCCTCACGTCCTTCAGCAGCTTGCGGGCATTCTTGAACGCGGCTGCGCGAAGGTCGGCATATTTCACCCCTTCGTCGAGCAGCAGAGCAAGGTCGCGGCGCACCTCGGGGAACCTGGGCATTTCCTTGAATGCCACCTTGTCGCGCTTGATGAGGGTAAACAGTGTGTTCCAGTTGATTTCAGCCGCAACCACGGGCTGCTTGACACCGAACTTGCGGGCGAATGCCGGATTGATTACACCCACCACGGCGAGCTGGAGTTTCTGTCCGGGGAGACTGTACACCACGCCCTCCGAGAAGATATCCGAGGGTGCGGCATCCGTCCACATCTGGTACAGGTCGGCTCCGTAACGCTTGAGCAGCAGTTCCACATAGCCTTTGAGCTGGAAGAAATCGCTCTTTCCGTCGCCGCCCTTCCAGTTCTTTTCCGGGGCTCCGCTCATGAACATAGCGAAGCAGGGGTGCTCCTCGTAGCCCTCGAGGGTTTCAGGGCCCTTTTCGGTCAGTCTCCTGTAAACGGATCCGTATTCGAAGGTCTTCACCCTGGACATCTGGCGGTTGAGGTTGTATGCCACCACCTCGAGTCCGCCGGGTATCAGCGACTGGCGCATCACGTTGAGGTCGGAACTGAGCGGATTCACTATGTGCACCAGCTGCTCCGCAGGGAAGGTCCTGAGGTCTTTGTAGTAGTCCGCCTTGGTGAGCGAGTTGTTCATGGTCTCGGAGAAACCGTTGGCAGCCAGGAAGTTGGATATCTGGTTGCGGATGGCCTCGGGCTGGGGTGAAGGCGATGCGGAAACGCTCATCTTCATGTGGTGGGGAAGGTCGATGTTGTTGTATCCGTAGATGCGGAGGACCTCCTCGACCACGTCGCACTCGCGGTACACGTCAATCATGTAACTCGGGGCGAGCACCACGACATTGTTGCCGTCGTTGCTTTCGAACTTGTACTGCAGGGCTTCGAGTATGCGGCTTATGTCCTCGTGGCCTATCTTCTTGCCTATGAAGGCTTCCATGCGGTCGTAGTTCAGCTCAATACGCTTGCGGGCGACAGGGTTGGGATAGAAGTCGACGGCTCCGCCTTCTATCTCTCCGCCTGCGAGTTCGGTAATGAGCTTCGCGGCGCGCCTCAGGGCGTAAGGCTGGATTTCAGGGTCGGCGCCGCGCTCGAAACGGAAGGACGCGTCTGTCTGCAGCCCCTGGCTCTTGGAAGTGCGGCGTATCGATACGGGATCGAAGTATGCGCTTTCGACGAACACGTCGGTGGTGGCGTCGGTCACCCCGCTGTCTTCTCCGCCGAATACGCCCGCTATGCACATGGGACGGTCCGCATCGGCAATCACCATGTCCTTTGCGGAAAGTTTGCGGTCCGCGCCGTCGAGGGTGCGTATCACCTCGCCTTCGGCCGCACGGCGCACCACCACCCTGCTTCCGCCAATCTTTGCGGCATCGAAGGTATGCAGCGGCTGTCCGAGTTCAAAAAGTATGAAATTGGAGATGTCGACTATGTTGTTTATGGGGCGCAGCCCTATGGAAAGCAGTTTCTTCTGGAGCCACTGCGGGGAAGGTGCAACCTTGACTCCCCTGATGGTGACGCCGCAGTAGCGGGGGGCGCCTTCGGCGTCCTGCACCTCGACTTTTATATTGCCTGCGGTGGCGGCACCCTCGATGTCTCCAGCTTCGGGACATTTCAATTTGCAAGGCAGATTGTGGTAGCAGAGATATGCATACAGGTCGCGGGCGACGCCTATGTGCGAAGCCGCATCCACACGGTTTGCGGTAATCTCATACTCAATCACGGCCTCGGTCTTCAGATGCAGGTAATCCTTTGCCGGAGTACCCACGGCCGCATCGTCGGGGAGCACCATTATGCCCTCGTGGCTGCTGCCTATTCCGAGTTCGTCTTCAGCGCAGATCATTCCGAGGCTTTCCACCCCGCGTATCTTGCTCTTCTTGATCTTGAAGTCGCCCGGCAGCACGGTGCCAATCCTGGCGAACAGCACTTTCTGGCCCGCGGCCACGTTGGGAGCGCCGCAAACCACCTGCAGGGCTTCTCCGCCGCCGTCATCCACGGTGGTAACGTGAAGATGGTCGGAGTCCGGATGCGCCTCACAGGTCAGCACCTTTGCAACCACCACTCCGGCGAGTCCGCCCGGAATTTCTTCCTGCTCTTCGAGGCTGTCCACCTCTATTCCTATCGAAGTCATTGCCTCCGCCACCTCTGCAGGGGTGAGGTCCGTTTCAAGATAATCCTTGAGCCAATTGTAACTGAGTTTCATATATTATTTCAAATCTTCCGGATTAAACAGCGATTCCACGAATTTGTCCTTGTCGAACATGGCGATGTCGTCTATCCCTTCGCCCACGCCTATATACTTTACGGGCACCTCGAACCGGTCGGTCAGGCCCACCACCACGCCGCCTTTAGCGGTGCCGTCAAGCTTGGTAACGGCTATTGAAGTGATGTCGGTAGCCCGTGCGAATTCCTTTGCCTGCTGGAAGGCGTTCTGCCCTGTGGAGGCATCCAGCACCAGCAGCACCTCGTGCGGGGCGTCCGGCACCACCTTGCGGCAGACATTGCGTATCTTGGTGAGCTCGTTCATAAGGTCTATGCGGTTGTGGAGGCGCCCCGCAGTATCGATAAGCACCACGTCGGCATCGCGCGCCACGGCAGCCTTCACCGTATCGTAAGCCACGGAAGCGGGATCGGATCCCATTTCCTGACGCACTATGTCCACTCCTGCACGCTGCGACCATATCACGAGCTGGTCCACTGCGGCGGCCCTGAAAGTGTCGGCCGCTCCGAGTATGACCTTCTTGCCCTGCTTGCGGTACATGTTCGCAAGTTTGCCTATGGTCGTGGTTTTTCCGACACCGTTCACCCCGACGACGAGAATCACGTAGGGTTTCTTACCTTCCACGGGCGCAGGAGCCTCCCCGCCCTTATCGAGAAGGGCGGCTATCTCTTCGCGGAGATAGCCCGTGAGCTCATCCGTGGAAGTATATTTGTCGCGGTGCACGCGTTCCTCCAGGGCATCCACGATCTTGAGAGTGGTATCCACCCCCATGTCGGACTCCACCAGGGCTTCCTCTATGGCATCGAGGGTATCGTCGTCAACCCTCGATTTGGCGGTTATAGCCCTTGATATCTTAGCAAAAAAACTGAGCGCCATAAGCAATTTCGTATAAGCTACAAATATAATGATTTCTCAGCAAAAAAAGAGCCGCTCCTAAGACGGAACGGCTACCTTTCATCCAATTGGAGTTTTAAATCTTACTTCTTTGCGAAGAAGTCCTTGGCTTTGTCAGCCTCGACGAGCTGCTCGGTAAATACGTAAGCGCCAGTCTTGGGAGACTTTTCCATGCGGATGCACTTGACCATGCTCTTAGCACCGGCCTTGGCTGCGAATGTTGCAACGGCTTTCTTTGCCATAATTTATTCTCCTATCGTTAATTACTTGATTTCGCGATGAACGGTGACCTTCTTGAGGTAGGGATTGTACTTCCTGCGCTCGAGACGGTCGGGAGTGTTCTTCTTGTTTTTGGTGGTGATATAGCGGCTCATTCCGGGAACACCGCTTTCCTTCTGCTCAGTGCATTCGAGGATGACCTGCACCCTGTTACCTTTTGCTTTCTTTGCCATAGTCGTAATGATTAAACAAGGTTAACAAGTCCTGCCTTCTTTGCCTTCTTCAGGGTTGCGTCCAGACCATTCTTTTCGATCTCGCGTATGCCCTTGCAGGACACTTTAAGTGTAATGTACCTCTGTTCCTCTTCGCTCCAGAACTTCTTGTTCTTGAGGTTGAGGGAGAAGTCGCGCTTGGTGCGCAGTTTGGAGTGGGCAACGTTGTTGCCTTTCATCCTCTTTCTTCCGGTTACTTGACAAACCTTTGACATAGTTGTATAATTTTAAAATTTCATTTTTCCAAATCTGTTCCACCTTATGTTGGCGGGGAAACGCCTGGAGGCGTCTGTCGACAGCCACACGATGCCCGGCTTTCCTACGATGTGGTCTTCGGGAACGAATCCCCAGTACCTCGAGTCGAGGGAGTTATGCCGGTTGTCCCCCATCATAAAGTAGTAATCCTGTTCGAAAGTATATGTTCCTTTTTCGATGGCTTCCTGCAAATTTCCATGCTCATAATCCCGGATAATCCTCTCGTAGAGCGGAAGGGTGAGTTCCGTAATCTCCACCGTGCTTCCCCTGGAGGGAATCCAAAGAGGTCCGAAATAATCGCGGGTCCAACTGTACTGTTCGCTGAACGGGAAGATGGTGAGGTAACTGTCGGGATAATCCGCAGGGGCCTCGTCCAGATTCGCGCTCACGCTTGCGACCGAACTCAGCTGCCTTACTTCTTCGAGCATCTGCGCGGTAAGCGGCATGGCCGGATACCCCGGCAGGGAGGCGTCGAAGTAAAGCTCGGCAGTGTTGATTCCAAGCTTGTCCAGGGTTTTGGAATTGAGCCTGTTTCCGGTGGTGACCACCGTGTAGCTCAACTGCACCCCGGGATAAACCGTCTGCTTCTCTCCGTTGACATACACGAGCCCGTCACGGACTTCGAGGGTGTCGCCGGGAGTCGCAACACAGCGCTTCACATAATGATCGGTCTTGTCGGCGGGGCGGACAATGACCGGACCCAATCTTTCAATGATCTGTTCTCTTCCCCACAGGCGGCAGAGCATGTAATAGTCTGCTGCAGGATCCCTGCGCAACACGGTGTCGCCGTTCGGGAAATTGAATACCACGGGATCTCCTTTTCTCACTTCCCTGAATCCCTTCAGCCTCCTATAGTCATTCTGGATAAGCGTTGAGTACGATGCCTTTCCGAAAATGGTATTGTGCGTGAAAGGGACGGTCAGAGGTGTCTGGGGCACCCGCGGCCCGTATGTCAATTTGCTCACGAAGAGATGGTCGCCCGTATAAAGGCTGCTCTCCATCGATGAGGAGGGAATCTTGAAGGCCTGGAAGAAGAAAATATTGATGAAGGTTACAAAGACTACCGCGAAGATTATTGCATCCAGCCATCCGTCTTTTTTCCAGAAACGCCACTTGACCTTCTTGCTGATGAAGATGTCAAAGATTATCGGCAGTCCCAGGAGCCACCAGTAATTTCCCAACCAGATTACCCACGCGACATAGAGAGAAGCCCAGATTGCGAACTTCACCCAAGACCGGGGGGTAACATCCTTCAGTTTCACCTTGCTACTTTACTGAATTGATGATTGCTTCGAACGCCTTGGGGTTGTTCATTGCAAGGTCGGCAAGCACTTTTCGGTTGAGGCCGATGTTCTGCTTTGCGAGCTTACCCATAAACTGGGAATAGCTGAGTCCGTACTGACGGGAAGCGGCGTTGATACGCTGAATCCAGAGGGAACGGAAGTTGCCCTTTTTGCGACGGCGGTCGCGATAGGCATAGGTAAGTCCCTTCTCGTACGTGTTCTTTGCTACAGTCCAGACATTTTTCCTGGACAGGAAGTTACCGCGGGTTCTCTTGAGAATCTTCTTGCGGCGCGCCCTTGAGGCGACTGAGTTGACTGATCTAGGCATAATTTAACTTTGTTTTAGAGAACCAACAATTCTTTAACCCTTTTCTCATCCACTTTGTCGAGGATGGCGAAATGATCAAGATTCCTTTTCTGCTTCTTGGTCTTCTTGGTGAGGATGTGGCTGTGGTAAGCATGCTTCCTCTTGATTTTTCCCGACCCGGTAAGCGCGAAACGCTTTTTGGCACCGGAATTGATTGTTGTGTTTGTTTACAATAATTAATAAATGTATACCGCACACGGCGGACTTATTTCTTCTTTACAGGGGCAATCATAATGTGCATACGCTTGCCCTCGAGCGTAGGCATGTTCTCGGCGCGGCCGTACTGCTCAAGCTCCACCGCGAAACGCAGCAACTGTTTTTCGCCCTGGTCCTTGAACATTATGGACCTTCCGCGGAAGAAAATTGTAGCCTTGACCTTCGAACCTTCCTGCAGGAATTCCTGGGCGTGCTTCAGCTTGAACTGGAAGTCGTGCTCGTCGGTATTGGGGCCGAAGCGTATCTCCTTCACCACCACCTTGGCAGAATTGCTCTTCATCTCCTTGGCCTTCTTCTTCTGCTGGTACAGGTACTTCTGGTAGTCGAGTATCTTGCACACCGGCGGATCGGCCTTGTCGGAAATCAGGACCAGGTCGAGTTCCTGGGAGTCTGCAAGTTCAAGGGCCTTCGCAAGGGGATATACTCCCTGCTCGGGCACATTTTCACCCACAAGACGCACCTGCGGGGCAGTAATCTGCTCGTTGATGGGAGTCTCGTTCTCGTCGCGCTTCTGGGCGCGCGGATCGGGCTTCCTTCCTTTGTAGCCTGAGGGCTTCGGTCTGTAAGGTCCTGGCATTTAAGCTAATTCTTCAGCAATCGCTGTTTTAACATATTTAACAAAATCTTCCACGCTCATCGAGCCAACATTGGCGCCTTCCCTGCGGACAGAGACAGTGCCTTCGGCTTCTTCCTTCTCTCCGACGACCACGAGCAGAGGCACTCTGAGCTGGGATATATCCCTGATTCTCTTGCCGAGCGTCTCATTACGCGCGTCTATTGAAGCGCGAATTTCGCTATTTTTTAGCAAATCGCAAACTTTTTTTGCATAATTTTCAAATTTCTCACTGATTGGCAACACTTTAACCTGGTCGGGAGAGAGCCAAATCGGGAGATGTCCGCCCGTATGTTCGAGCAGCACGGCGGTGAAACGTTCAATGCTTCCGAAGGGGGCGCGGTGTATCATGATGGGGCGTTTCTTGCTGCCGTCGGCATCGATATACTCGAGTTCGAAGCGCTCCGGAAGGTTATAGTCGACCTGGATGGTACCCAGCTGCCACTCGCGTCCGAGGGCGTCCTTCACCATGAAGTCGAGCTTGGGACCGTAGAAGGCGGCCTCGCCGTATTCGATCTTTGCAGGCAGGCCCTTCTCTTCGCAGCTTTCGATGATGGCCCTTTCGGCCCTCTCCCAGTTCTCCTCGCTGCCTATGTATTTGTCGCGGTTCACCTTGTCGCGCAGCGATATCTGGGCCTTGAAGTTATCGAACTTGAATACCTTGAAGACATACTGGATGAGGTCAATGACCTTCTTGAACTCGTCCTTGAGCTGGTCGGGACGGACATACATGTGGGCATCGTCCTGGGTGAAACTGCGGACGCGGGTAAGTCCGTGGAGCTCACCGCTCTGCTCGTAACGGTAGACCGTTCCGAATTCCGCGAGGCGTATGGGGAGTTCCTTGTAGGAGTGGGGCGATGACGCGTATATCTCGCAGTGGTGGGGGCAGTTCATGGGCTTGAGCATGTACTCCTCGCCTTCCTGGGGAGTCTTGATGGGCTGGAAGGAATCCTTTCCGTATTTCGCCCAGTGTCCGGAGGTTACGTAGAGCTGCTTGCTTCCGATATGGGGAGTGACTACCTGGAGATAGCCCTGCTCGTTGAGCTTGGCACGCAGGAAGGTCTCGAGCTGATAGCGCAGCACGGCGCCTCTCGGGAGCCAGAGGGGCAGACCCATTCCCACCCTGCTTGAGAAGGTGAAGAGGCCCATTTCCTTTCCGAGTTTGCGGTGGTCGCGCTTCCTGGCTTCTTCCAGCAGCACGAGGTACTCGTCGAGCATGCTCTTCTTGGGGAAGGTGATGCCGTAGATGCGGGTAAGCTGCTGGCGGTGCTCGTCGCCGCGCCAGTAGGCTCCGGCTATGGCGGTGAGCTTGACGGCCTTGATGACCTCGGTATTGCGAAGATGCGGTCCACGGCAGAGGTCGGTGAACGCACCGTTGGTGTAGTAAGTGATGGTGCCGTCTTCAAGTTCGCTTATCAGCTCGCACTTATACTGGTCGCCCTTGTCCTCAAAATGTTTGAGGGCGTCGGACTTGCTCACCTCGATACGCTTGAAATCTTCCTTGCCCTGGGCAAGCTCCAGCATCTTCTTCTCAATTTTGGGAAGGTCGGCGTCGGTAAGGCTTGCACCTCCGAGATCCACGTCGTAGTAGAATCCGTTCTCGATGGCGGGGCCTATGCCGAACTTCACCCCGGGGTAGAGGCTTTCGAGGGCCTCGGCCATGAGGTGGGATGATGAATGCCAGAAAACGTGCTTGGCCTCATCGTCCTCCCATTTGTGGAGTTTGATTTCCGCGTCTGTATTTATGGGGCGGGTAAGATCGTATATTTCACCGTTTACGCTTGCCGCGAGAACCTCCGCAGCAAGACGGGGAGATATGCTCTGGGCAATCTCATACGCAGTTACACCCTGCTCGAAGGGTTTTACGCTGCCGTCCGGAAAAGTAATGTTTATCATTCTGCCATTTATGTTTAAGCCTACAAATATAGCAAAAAATATAGTATCTTTGCAGCCTATGGCAGAAGAGAAGAATAATTTCATTAACGAATCCGGCAAGGCCGGCCTCGTGATAGGTGGTGTAGCCATCGCATATTTCATCATAGGACTGCTTTTGTCCAAGGCACAGCTCGGCTTTTTCGGAAGTCTGCTCAGTTTCCTTCTCTGGGCTGGCAAATTCGTGCTATGTATCTGGCTGATGCATAATTACATAAAAGCTTACGCCACCGGCCATGACTGCGACCGTTCGCATGCGTTCCGCTTCGGAATGAACGTGGCCTTATGCTCCGCCCTGCTGTATTCGGGGGCATATCTTTTCTATGTGCTCGTCATAAACCCCGAATTCTTCAGCACCACTTTTCAGACGCTTGCCGAGACCTATTCGAACATCTTGACCTCCGACCAGATCGACCGGATACTCAACATGGAATCGTCCATGCCCACGGCATCTTTCTTCGTAAACCTTATCTGGTGCTGGCTTTTCGGAACCATAGTTTCCGCAATTTCCTCTCGTAAAATCTGCGGCGAAGACAATCCTTTCGCCGACGAAAAATAGCAGCCTATGGACATCTCAGTAATCGTTCCCCTCTTCAACGAGGCTGAATCGCTACCGGAACTCTCTTCCTGGATTGCCCGCGTGATGGCCGAAAATTCCTTCAGCTACGAGCTGATGTTCGTCGACGACGGCAGCACCGACGGCTCCTGGGACGTAATCACGGAACTGTCCGCCACCGACAGCCACATCCACGGAATTCGCTTCCGCCGCAATTACGGCAAGTCCGCGGCGCTTTACTGCGGCTTCGAAAAGGCTCAGGGAGAGGTGGTCGTTACGATGGACGCCGACCTTCAGGACAGCCCGGACGAAATCCCCGCCCTCTATCACAAGATCGTTGACGAAAACTTCGACGTGGTTTCGGGCTGGAAGCAGCACCGGAAGGACAACGTGCTCACGAAAAACCTTCCTTCCAAACTCTACAATGCCACCGCAAGGCGCATCACAGGCATAAAACTGCATGACATGAACTGCGGGCTGAAGGCATACCGCAACGAGGTCGTGAAGAACATAGAGGTTTACGGCGAAATGCACCGATACATCCCCTATCTTGCCAAGAATGCAGGCTTCGCCCGCATTACAGAAATCCCCGTACATCACCAGAAACGCAAATACGGCAAGAGCAAATTCGGAATGAACCGCTTCGTGAACGGATTCCTCGACCTGCTGTCGCTGTGGTTCCTGTCCACCTTCGGGAAGAAGCCCATGCACTTTTTCGGCTATTCCGGAATACTGATGTTCCTGACGGGCTTCATCATGACCATCTGCATAATAGCGGCCAAACTCGTGCACCAGGCTAACGGCGTAAGATACCGCGCGGTTACCGACCAGCCGGTCTTCTATCTCGCCCTCCTGGCGATAGTCCTGGGCGTAATGCTCTTCCTGGCGGGCTTCATCGGCGAAATGATTTCGCGTTCCGGAGCTGACAGGAACAAGTACAATATCAAAGACAGTTTTTAAGCTTCAAGCGTACCCGCCCCTATGGCGGATACAGCTGCCCTGACGGAGCCGTACTTCAAAAGTGCGGCTTTCGCTTTTTCATAATCGGAAATCCCGCATTCTTCCATTATCATCCGCGTGCCCCTGTCCACCAGCTTAGCATTGCTGAGCTGCATGTCGAACATCTTGCTGCCCTTCACCCTGCCGAGACGTATCATGGTGGCGGTCGAAACCATGTTCAGTATCATCTTCTGGGCGGTCGCAGCCTTCATCCTCGTACTTCCCGTCACGAATTCGGGACCGACCACGGCAACTATGGGGATCTCGGCCTCCGCCGCGGCGGGAGATCCTTCATTGCAGACCACGCAGGCGGTGAGCAGACCTTCTTCCCTCGCCCTGCGCAGCCCGCCGACCACATAGGGAGTGGTTCCGGACGCGGCTATGCCTATCAGGGTATCTTCCCTGCAAGGGCCATATTCCGAGAGGTCCCTCCAGGCGCCTCCGGCATCGTCCTCGGCACCCTCGACAGCATTGAAAACAGCCTGCGGGCCGCCGGCGATAAGTCCTGCGAAAAGGCCCCTGACACCGTAGGTGGGCGGGATCTCGGAAGCATCCACCACGCCTATCCTTCCGCTGGTTCCTGCTCCTATGTAAAAGATTCTTCCGCCTTTCCCCACCCTTTCGACTATGCCGTCGACAAGTTTCTCCACCTGGGGAAGGGTGGCCTGCACCGCATCGGCGACGCAATGGTCCTCGCGGTTGATTCCCTCTATAAGTTCCCTCGTGGAAAGCTTCTCGAGATTGTCGTAACGGGAGTTCTGCTCTGTGGTTTTCATGCTTTGTGGTATTGGATCAGGGCCTCGGAAGGCGATGCGAGATATTTACAGACAGTTACTCCGTATTCCTTTGAAACAGAGTCGATTATATTCCTGCAGGCGAAACCGAAACCGCCCACTACGCCTATGGTCTGCAGCTCTCCGGCAGATGCAATGCAGGGCATCAGGCAGCGGCTGAAGAAGGAACGGAAGTTTTCGTCGACAAGATGCCGCATATAGTTGTTTGTATCGTAGAACGAGAGTATGTCGGGAGCGAAAGCGCCGAGAAAAGCCGCCGGTGAATTGCCGTGATAAATCCTGTTCACCAGCGCAGGATAACCCATGTCGTATTTTTCGGCAAAGGCAAGCGCGACACAGTCAGGGACGAGGCCCTTGATGTAATCCGACACGAATGCCCTGCCAAGTGCGGAGGCACTGCCCTCGTCGCCAAGGATGAAGCCTCCCGAGGAGACTTTGCGGCAGATGTCGCTGCCGTCGAAGACGCAGGTGTTTGATCCGGTCCCGAGTATTGCCACGATGCCCGGCTTCTTTCCGCAGACGGCACGTGCGGCGGCAAGAAGGTCGTTTTCGAGATGAATCGAAGCCCCTGGGAAGGCAGACACGAGGCAGGAATAGAGTATCATGTACGGCGAGTCGGCATCTTCCGAAGGGAACAGCCCCGCAGCATAGAAGTACACCGCCCCGACAGGCTGCGAATCCGCGGCATCCCTGGCCTTCAGGGTGCCGAGTTCGAGGGTATGGATTATGAACTCCCCGTCTCCCGACGAAAAATTTAGGCCTTCCGTCCGGAAGGAAGTTATGGTTTCATCCCCTTCAATGAGGGTCCAGTCCGATTTGGTAGCTCCGCTTTCTACAACAAGTTTCATTCTTCAATCCCTTGGTTTCCAAGACGTTTTGCGCTGTTTGTCTGTAAAGTTTCGTGCGGAAGTTTCACCGAAAGCTCGAGTTTCACTATTACGGGAGTCCCTGCTATCAGCACTTCCGGTTTTTCCATGGGAAGGGCTATCTCCAGTGCTGAAGGAGTACGGGTGCATTTCAGTTTCTTCCCGTCATGAAGGACCGAAGCCCTGCGCACCTTCCAGTTTCCGTCGAGGACCAGTTTTCCGTCTTCCGGCCATTTGTCCACGCAAAGATAGAGGGTGGTCCTGTCGCGCCCGTCCTTGCGTGTAACCTTTCCCCATTCGGGCGAAAGTTTGCTGCGTACCGTTCCGTAAATCACCTCTCCGTTTTCCTGCATCCAGCGTCCCACTTCCCTCAGGCACGAGGCTTCCTCCCCGCGCACCACTCCCCTGCCGTCCGGCCCGACATTCAGCAGGAGATTTCCGCCGAGGGATGCCGTGGAAATAAGCGTGTTCACGATACGGGCGGGGCTCTTCCACTGCCTGTCCCAGCTCTTGTACCCCCACGAGCTGCCTATGCTCATGCAACTTTCCCAATAGAGGCCTTCCACGTCGGGGCCCTTGGGAATCATGTTTTCCGGAGTCTTGTAATCGCCTGGATAATCTTTCTGCAGCCTGTCGTTGATTATAATCTGGGGGTACTTTTCCAGCAGGGCATTGATTCTCCCCGCCTGTTCTTTGGAGATCCTGACAGGATAGTCGAAGAATATCACCGACAAATCCTCCCCGTAACGCGAAAGCAGCTCCTCTATCTGGGGCAGTGCGACCGTATCGAAGTATTCGTCGAAACTGCGGGTCTGCTGGTATCCGTCCCAGCTTCCGGCATGGGTGCGGGTGTATTCATCTATGATAAGCGAATCCGGATGCGCCCATCCCTGCTTCATGGGCCTTCGTGCCGTCGCTCCTCCGGGATTGCCCCAGTCCTGCTCCTGCGAATAATAGAAGCCAAGCTTCATCCCGTGGCGCTTGCAGGCGGCCGCGACTTCGTCCACTATGTCCCTGCCGAAAGAGGTGTAATCAATTATGTTGAAGTTGCTTGCATCGCTCTGGAACATGGCGAAACCGTCGTGGTGCTTGGTGGTGAAAACCAGATACTTCATACCGGCGTCCCTGGCAAGCAGCACGAGGGAATCCGCATTGAACTCCTGAGGATTGAAGTGGGAGGCATTCTCCCTGTATTCGAGATAGGGAATCTTGCAGCGGTTGAATACCCATTCGGCGCCGCCGAAACGCTGCTGATGCCCCTTGTACATGCCTCCGTACATGCTGTACGGGCCCCAGTGTACGAACATTCCGAACCTGGCCTCGTCCCACCACTTCATCTTGGCGGTATCGGATTCCGTTGAAGCTCCCGCACTGAGGCAGAGGAGCAATGCTGCGATTATAACGGACAGTTTCTTCATGACTATCTATACTTTGTAATATATGCCGAGTATCCAGGCGAACCACTTTGCGGGAAGAATCCTTTTTGCGAAAACTGAAAGCTTCTGGAGGGGCGAAGCTATCACGTAGCTGTAGCCCGGCTTCTTTTTCTGCACTATCCCGTACACTTTTCCGGCAAGGTATTCCGGCTTGAGTCCCGAATTCTCGTCATGTTCAATACTTGCGAGAGAACTTGCATAACCGGGGTAGGCCTCCGCAACCTCGGCGGCCGGAACGCTCTTTCGCGAAGCAGTGAATCCAGTCGCGAAATCTCCCGGTTCAATCACGACCACCTTGACGGGCGTGCCCCTGAGTTCGAGGCGCAGCGACTCGCAGTAGCCTTCTATCGCGAACTTGCTCGCGGAATAAAGTCCCTGGTAAGGAAGCCCCATAAGTCCTCCTATGGAGCTGACGGTGACTATGGTCCCGCTTCCCTGGGCACGCATTACGGGAAGCACATAGTGGATGTACCTTACCATACCCATCCAGTTGATATCCATCTGCTTCCGGGCATCTTCAAGGCTGCTGAATTCAAGGGGTCCGCCTATGCCCATGCCGGCATTGTTGATGAAGATGTCGATTCGGCCTTCCGCCTCCGTGACCTGCTTTACGGCAGCCTCGACTTCCGCGTCGGACGCGGAATCGGCCTTGATGTAAACAACCCCGGGAACAGGATCGCTGTCGCGCCTGTGGGTCCCGTAAACTTTGTGACCTTCGGAAGAGAATTTTTCCGCCATGGCACGTCCGAAACCGGACGTGATACCACTAATTAGAACTACCATGTTATTATATATTTTTTTCCTTTTTTCGTATCAAAGTTCCGCGTCTCCCCTCCATAACTCAGGCGGCACTCCCCTCCTGCCTTTGAAAGCACTTCCGCCCTTGTAAGACGCCCGTCGACCCACGACATCGCAATCTCGAAACCGCCCCTCGCGCACAGTCCCTTCACGCTTCCGGACGCCCATGCGGAAGGCAGGGCCGGCAGCAGTTCTATGCTTTCTCCCTGGCTCTGGACCAGCATTTCGGCAATGCCGGCGGTTCCGCCGAAGTTGCCGTCGATCTGGAAAGGCGGATGGTCGTCCCACAGATTGTCGAGAGTGCCGGATGCCAGCAGGTTATGCAGCAATCTATAAGCGTGTTCACCGTCATGGAGACGTGCCCACATGTTGAGTTTCCAACCCATGCTCCAGCCAGTGCCGGCATCCCCGCGATGTTCGAGTACCACTTTCGAGGCTTCCGCCAGTTCGGGGGTTCCCGCCACGCTGACGGTCCTGCCCGGATGCAGCCCGTAAAGATGGTTCACGTGGCGGTGATTGTCTTCGGGATTGTCTATGTCCCTGCTCCATTCCATCAGCTGTCCGTAGCGTCCTATGCGGTAAGGTGCGAGATGGTCGATCACTTCCTGCCATTCTTCCCTGCGTTCTTCGTCCCTGTCGAGGATTTCGGAGGCCTCGATGGCATCCATCAGCGCTTCCCTCACGACCGCGTGTACGAAAGTCGCGCCTTCGTCGACAGGGCCGTGCTCGGGTGAAGTGGAGGGTGCGGCGGTATAGCTTCCGTCGGGGCGCTTCCAGAGGAAATCCCGGCAGAAATCAGCCGCCCCTGCCAGCATGTCGTAGATATCTTCAAGATAATCAATATCCTGCGTGAATGAATACCTGTCCCAGAGATGGGTGGCAAGCCAGGGGCCGTTGGCGGGGGCGAGGTTCCATCCCATCGATTCTGATGCGGCAGGCGAGGCAAAGCCGTAAATGTTGGAGGATATCTCCGCGGTCCAGCCGTCAGCGCCGTAGTAGGCCTGCGCCACTTTCTCCCCCGATTTCTGCAGGGATCTTATGTAGTCCACGAGCGGGGGCATGCATTCGTCGAGGTTTGTGAGGTTGGCGGGCCAGTAGTTCATCTGGATGTTGATGTTGTTGTGGTAGTCGGTGTTCCAGGGGCCTTTGAGTTTGTTGCACCAGACGCCCTGGAGGTTTGCCGGCATGTCGCCCTCGCGGGAGGATGCGATAAGCAGGTAGCGGCCGTACTGGAAGTAGAGGGCTTCGAGGCCGGGGTCGGGATTGCCCTCTTTGTAGCTGTCGAGCCTGTAGGGTGTCGGCCTTTCGGCAGATGGGTGTCCCTCTGAAGACCGTGCCACCCTCGGCACCGTAAGAGGGAGGGGCCCAGCTCCGCTGGGAGGGGTCGAGCGAAGCGAGACGTCTGAAGAGGGATACCCATCTGCCGAAAGTTTCAGTTCAACCCTGTCGAATAGGGTGCGATAGTCGGCAAGATGACGCTTCAGGAGTTTCTTCCAGCCGAGACGCGACGCGGCAGCGATCCTGCGGGCAGTGACCGCAGCCGGATCCTCCCCTTTATAATATGTGTTCACATCCGAAAAATCCGGATCGAAATTCATCCTGTAATCGGTGGCGGAAGCCACATAGAATATCACCTCGCTTGCATCCGTCACCTTGAGCACGCCATCTTCCGATGTCACTTTCCCCTTGCGCGCCACGGCCTTCACCCTCAGGGCGAAAGCCTCACCGTTGGACTTCAGCCGGCCGGTATAAAGTATCTCGTCCTTTCCTGCCGACACCGTGGTCCCGTCGGCAATAGGATTACACAGATAACTCAGGTTAAGGTTCTGCACTCGATTCCTTCCGGAGCTGAAACGGACAGCCATAACCTGGTCGGGATATGACACGAAACATTCACGCTTGTATGATATTCCGTCCTGGCGGAACTGCACCCTGACGGTTGCGGAATCCAGCGAAAGGCTGCGGCTGTAATCCTCCACAGTCGCCCCCGGACCTTCATTCCGGGCGGGCCTCGACGCCTTTTCAGCCTTGGCGACGCCCGAATAGTTAACCTTGCGTGCAACTTCCTTTCCGAAGCCCTCCGGCACGGGACCTTCGCGCAGCCCCGTATCTATCAGGAGTTCCCCGAGAGTAGTCATGTATCCGAACCTGTCGGCGGAAATGCCATATTCCCCGGCACCGTCCTTCCCGCTCATATACTTCTTTGTCAGCCGGTCAGCAAGGGCGAGGTCGCCGTCGGCGAAAGCCTCCCGGATTTCCGGAAGAAAAGCCGCGGACTGCTTGTTGCTGTCCCAGTAATAATCCGGATTTCCGCTCACCGCCGGCCCGCCGGTCCACAGGCTCTTCTCATTCAGCACCAGGCGCTCCCGCGAAATGGATCCCATAACTCCGGCCCCCAGGGAACCGTTGCCCAATGGCAGCGATTTGGATTCCCATTCGGGATCGGGGCCTCCGGCCCATACTGCCCTTCCCGCCGAAGAAGTCGGCATGTCAAACCATATCCTCAAAGGCTCTCCCGCCCATGCGGAAAAGGAAAAAACAAGAAACAATAATAACGCTGCCGTTTTACGCATAAATATCGACTATTCACCAAAGGTATGCATTTTCCTGCTATTTTTGCAAAAAACTCGTTAACAATTTTGGCGCTCCCGCGTCCTTAGGTCGATGAAAAGAATTACAATCATAGTTTTCGCCCTGTTAATGTCCGTCAGCATGATGGCGGGGGGCGTCAGGAAAAGCCGAATAAACGGCATACTTTCCGAATTCAAGGGGTGTGAAGGAGTCGAACTTGTCCGCCTCGGCCCAGTGTCCATTTCCGCCATCAGGACTGTCGCCCGGATATCTACGGCAGGCGACCCCGATGCCGGACAGGCGCTGGCCGTCATGGACGGGGTGAGGCGCCTTGCGATACTGGATTACGAAGACAGTTCCGAGCAGACCCGCAGGGAAATCACCGGGAAACTGGACAGGGCCCTGAAGGATGCCGACCTGCTGATGGAGGCGAAAGACGGGGACGATGTGATGAAAATGTACGGCGTGGTGGACGAAAAAACAGGTGACGTCCGCGACTTCGTACTCTATGCCCCCGGCGACTGCAGCCTTATATGCGTTTTCGGGAAAGTGTCCATGAAGGCTATAGAAAAGTTAATGCAGCAAGAAGCGGAAGACAATGACTGAGAAGCAGTTCCATAATCAGTACCTGACGCTTTCCGACGCGCTCTACAGGGTGGCATTCTACATCCTGGAGTCGCAGGAGGAAGCGGAAGATGCCGTGCAGGAACTCTTCCTGAAGCTGTGGAAGGGCAGGGATGCGCTGGACGAAGTGCGCAATCCCAGGGCCTATGCCATGACTCTGCTGCGCAACCTCTGCCTCGACCGCATACGCCAGGCAACCAGATTCGCGGACGTGCCCGTGGAGGAAGATGCCTCAGGTGCCTTCGATCCCGACAGGGAGATGGATGAGAAAGAAAGGCTGGAGAAGGTGCTGGCCGCGGTCAAGTCCCTGCCCGACAGGCAGCGCGAGATACTTACGATGCGCACGATAGAGGGGCTTTCCTATGAAGAGATGGCCGAGCGCACCGGAACCAATTACCTCACCCTCCGTGTATTGCTTTCGCAGGCACGGGCAAAATTGAAGAACATTTATGAAAAGAATTGAAGACATAGAGAAACTCAGTCCGGAAGAACTTGAAGCGGCATCGCGGGATGTAGCGGTTCCGGAGGGCTTGCAGCAGAGGATTGCAGACGCCCTGCTTGCTGAAACTTCCCTGCAGGAAGATGCGCCGGCGCAAAGATCCGGACAGCTTCTGCGCTGGGGTATGAGCGCCGCAGTCGCCATCGCCGCAGCATGCGCCGCCGTGCTTCTGGTACGCAGGCCGGACACTCCCAGTGACAGTTTCGACGACCCTATGCTTGCTTATGCCCAGGTCGAGCAGACCTTCCAATATATATCAGACAAAATGTCCGGAGGAATAGATCTTGCGCTCAGTTCGCAGGCCCTTGCATCCAAACCGGCGGAAATAATCAATAAAATCAACGGAAAATGAAAAAGACAATAATTGCAATCATACTGGTGCTCGGCACCATAAGCGCCTTTGCACAGGACGGCAGGTCCATCTACAACAAATACTCCGACTCCAAGAACGTCAGCGCGGTTTACATCTCTCCGGCAATGTTCCGCCTCATAGGCAAGATTCCGGACATGGATGCGGGGAACGGCGACGTGAACCTGACACCCATAATCAGCAGCCTGAGCGGGCTTTACATCATCAGCAGCGAAAACAAGGATGTCAATGCAAAGATGGGGAAGGATGTCGAGAAATTCCTCAACTCAGGCACTTATGAACTGCTTATGGAAGCCAAGGACGAGGGGGAGAAAGTAACCATCTTCACCAAAGGCAGCGAAAAAACGGTAACCGGTTTCGTACTGTTTTCGGATGAAGGCGACGAAATGACTTTTATATGCCTGGACGGCAATATGGACCGCGAAAGCCTTGAAAACCTCATAGCAGGGCAATCCAAGTAAACAATAAACTACTACAAACTGCAGACAGGTTTCTGTTTTGCACAACCTGCCACCCCCGGCTTAGGGGGAGGGGCCCATCGGAGATGGGAGGGGGTTGTGCAAAACAGAAACCTGTCTGCCGAATACTATAGGATTTTAGAGGAAAAAGGGTTATATTTGTAGGATAAAAAACGCAAATCAAATATAACCAGACAGATATGCAGAACAAATTGCAAGAACTCACCGACAGGCTCTACCGGGAGGGTCTCTCCAAAGGCAAGGCTGAAGGCGAACAAATTCTCGAACAGGCCCGCGCCGAAGCAGCCGGAATTATCGAAAAAGCCAAAGAGGAAGCTGCCGCCATCAATGCCAGGGCGGAGAAAGAGGCTGCCGACCTGAAAGCCAAAGTGGAATCCGATATCAGGATGGCTTCCGCCCAGAGCCTGCAGGCGACCAAAAAGGATATTGAAAATGTCCTGGTGGGCAAAATCGAAGAAAGCAAAGTATCCGAAGCCCTCAGGGACACCGGATTCGTAAAAGAAATCATCAGGGCCGTGGCCGTCAAGTTCGACAGCCAGGAAGCAGTCGACCTCAACCTCATACTTCCCGAAAGCCTCAAGGCCGAGCTCGAACCCTGGGTGGGCAACGAACTCTCCAAGGCCTTGAAGGGCAGCGTGGAGGCATCTTTCAGCAAGAAGGTCGCCGGCGGATTCACCATAGGTCCGAGGGACGGTTCCTGGTTCGTAAGCCTCACGGAGCAGAGTTTCAACAAGCTGATTGCCGAGTATCTTCGTCCGGTAACACGTAAAATGCTCTTCGGTGAATAATTACGAATATATTATCGCAGGACTCCCCCTCCTGTCTTCCGACGGCAGGGATGCGCCCGATGCAGGGATACTTCTCGACGAGATCCGCGCCCAGCTGAGCGGGAAGGACAGGGAGACGCTCGACTTCCTGTTGAAGGGATACGATCCCGAAGCGCTTGGAAGGGATTTCTACCTGGAAGCCCTGAAGCACCGCAACCGCTTCATCCGCAAATACTTCGAACTCGATCTGGGGATGCGTAACGCCAAGGTGGAATATCTCAACTCCAGCCTGCACCGCCCCGCGGGAAAGGACATCGTCACCCTTTATGACGAAGAGGAGAATCCCGTTTTCGAGGCGAAGGGCGAAGTGGATGCCATTCTCGGGGGTGACGACATTCTCACCCGCGAACGCGCCATCGACGATTTCTACTGGAAGAGCGTGGACGAAATCACGGTAATGGATGTTTTCGACCTCGACCTCATCCTTGCATTCGTGGTCAAACTCAAGCTCGTAGACCGCTGGATGCGCCTCGATGAGCAGACGGGCCGCGAGCTCTTCCGTAAACTGGTAAGTGAAATTAAAGACAATTATAAGATATGAGTACATTAGGAAAGGTGACGGGCATAGTCTCCAACCTTGTAACCGTCCAGGTTGACGGTCCGGTTGCCGAGAACGAACTCTGTCACATAAATCTCCGCGGCACCGACCTCCTCGCCGAAGTTATCAAGGTCAACGGCGA
This sequence comes from uncultured Bacteroidales bacterium, assembly GCA_905235675.1. Taxonomy (GTDB): domain Bacteria; phylum Bacteroidota; class Bacteroidia; order Bacteroidales; family UBA932; genus Cryptobacteroides. The sequence goes on from CAJONC010000001.1 coordinate 205,765, forward strand.
CAAAGCCTCCGTCCAGGTGTTCGAGAGCACCCGCGGACTGCGCGGAGGAGACCAGGTCGTATTTCTCGGCAGGATGCTCGAGGCGACTCTCGGCCCCGGGCTTCTCTCCAGCATTTACGACGGGTTGCAGAACGACCTCACCACGATGGACGGAGTATTCCTCAAAAGAGGCGAATACACCGACCCCCTCAACCACGAAACGAAATGGGACTTCACTCCCCTTGCACAGAGCGGCGACAAAGTCGTTGCCGCCGACTGGCTGGGCGAGGTTAAGGAAGGCTGGCTGCCCCACAAAATCATGGTGCCCTTCTCCTTCAAGGGAACTTACACCGTAAAGGAAGTCGTTCCCGCAGGCCAGTACACCATCGACGACACCATCGCCACCCTGATTGACGAAGAGGGTGCGGAAGTCAAGGTTACCATGACGCAGAAATGGCCGGTCAAGGTCGCAATCAAAGGATATAAGGAAAAGCCCCGTCCGCAGAAGATAATGGAAACGGGAGTGCGCGTGATAGACTCCTTCGACCCTATCGCCGAAGGCGGGACCGGATTCATCCCGGGGCCTTTCGGCTGCGGAAAGACCGTGCTCCAGCACGCAATCGCCAAGCAGGGTGAGGCCGACGTGATAGTGATGGCCGCCTGCGGAGAGCGTGCCAACGAGGTCGTGGAGATATTCACAGAATTCCCCGAACTTATCGACCCGCACACGGGACGCCACCTGATGGAGCGCACCACCATCATCTGCAACACTTCCAACATGCCGGTAGCTGCGCGTGAAGCATCCGTCTACACCGCAATGACCATCTGCGAGTATTACCGCGCGATGGGCCTCCGCTGCCTGCTGCTCGCCGACTCCACATCCCGTTGGGCACAGGCCCTTAGGGAAATGAGCAACCGTATGGAGGAACTCCCGGGCGCCGACGCCTTCCCCGTGGACCTTTCATCCATCATCTCCAACTTCTACGCCCGCGCCGGAATGGTCGTCCTCAACAACGGACAGACCGGAGCAGTCACCTTCATCGGGACAGTCTCCCCTGCCGGAGGAAACCTCAAGGAACCCGTCACGGAGTCCACGAAGAAGGCCGCCCGCTGCTTCTACGCCCTCGAACAGAACCGCGCCGACCAGAAACGCTACCCCGCGGTGAACCCCATCGAGTCCTATTCCAAATATCTGGAATATCCCGAAATCGTATCCTATCTCGACGAGAAGATAGAGAAGGGTTGGGTGGAGAAAGTCTCCCGCGCAAAAACCCTGGTACTCCGCGGTAAAGAGATGGCGGACCAGATCAACATCCTCGGCGACGACGGCGTGCCCATGAGCTATCACGAGAGCTTCTGGAAGAGCGAGCTTATCGACTACGCCTTCCTGCAGCAGGACGCTTTCGATGCGGTGGACAGCCTCTGCCCCCTCGAACGCCAGAAATACATGCTCGACCTTATCCTCGAAATCTGCGACCGCAGCTTCAGTTTCGACAACTACGAAGACTGCCGCGCTTATTTCAAGCGGCTCATCAATGTCCTGCGCCAGATGAATTACTGCAAGTGGGGCAGCGAAGAGTTCAACAATTACCGCGCTCAACTTAACTCAATCCTCGACGAAAATGGCAACTAAAGCATACCAGAAGACATATACCAGGCTCGAAGCCATCACCAAGGCTACCGTTTCGCTGCACGCCCAGGGCGTCAGCAACGATGAGCTTGCCACAGTTGAAGGACGCCTCGCCCAGGTGGTGAAGACCAAGGGAGACCTCGTCACCCTGCAGGTTTTCGCCGGCACCGAAGGCATCCCCACCAATGCCGAAGTGAGTTTCCACGGAGCGCCCCCTACCCTGAAGGTCAGCGAACAGCTCTCCGGACGCTTCTTCAACGCCTACGGAGACCCTATCGACGGAGGTCCGGAAGTCGAAGGCGAAGAGCGTGAGGTGGGCGGCCCCTCGGTGAACCCCTACAAGCGCCGCCAGCCCTCAGAACTCATCCCCACCGGAATCGCGGGCATAGACCTCAACAACACCCTCGTTTCGGGGCAGAAGATTCCTTTCTTCGCCGACCCCGACCAGCCTTACAACAGGGTGATGGCCGACGTTGCCCTGCGCGCCGACGTGGACAAGATAATACTCGGAGGCATGGGCCTCAGCAACGACGACTACCTCTTCTACCGCCATGCATTCGAAAGCGCGGGTGCGCTCGACAAGATAGTTTCCTTCGTGAACACCACCGAGGAACCTCCGGTGGAGCGCCTGCTAATCCCCGACATGGCCCTCGCCGCCGCGGAATACTTCGCGGTTGACAAGAACGAGAAAGTGCTCGTGCTGCTTACCGACATGACGCTCTATGCGGACGCACTCTCGATAGTGAGCAACCGCATGGACCAGATTCCTTCCAAGGACTCCATGCCGGGTTCCCTCTATTCCGACCTCGCGAAGATTTACGAAAAGGCCGTGCAGCTGCCCGACGGCGGATCCATCACCATCATCGCTGTCACCACCCTGAGCGACGGCGACATCACCCACGCCATTCCGGACAATACCGGATACATTACCGAGGGGCAGCTCTTCCTCCGTGCCGACACCGACACCGGAAAAGTCATAGTGGACCCGTTCCGTTCCCTGAGCCGACTGAAGCAGCTCGTGCAGGGCAAGAAGACTCGCGAAGACCACTCCCAGGTAATGAACGCGGGCGTGCGCCTCTATGCCGACGCCCAGAACGCAAAGACCAAGCTGGAGAACGGCTTCGACCTCTCCGACTACGATCTCCGCTGCCTGGACTACGCTAAGGACTACGCCACTGAACTGCTCAGCATCGATGTCAACATTACCATCGAAGAGATGCTCGACACCGCCTGGAAACTCTTCGCCAGGCATTTCAAGCCGGAAGAGACGGGCATAAAGCAGTCGCTCATAGATAAATATTGGAAATAATGGCTGTCAAGTTCCAATATAACAAAACCTCACTTACGGACCTCGGAAAGCAGCTGAAGGTGCGCGAGAAGGCCCTGCCAACCCTCAAGAACAAGGAGTCGGCGCTGCGGGCCAGCGTGCAGGAAGCCAAAAAGGAGTCGGAGAAGCTCGCCCGCGAACTCGAAACGGCGATGCAGCGCTACGATTACCTCGCCGCCCTGTGGAACGAGTTTGAGCCGGGGCTTATCCGCATCACCGACATCGACCTCAAGGAGGTGAAGGTGGCCGGAGTGAAATGCCCGCAGCTTGACGGAATCCACTATGAGCTTGCGCCTTTCAACGCCTTCGTGAAACCTGCCTGGTATGCCGACGGAGTACGTATTCTGCAGGAACTCACCCGCCTCGGGCTCGAGAGCGAAGTGTTCGAGCAGAAGCGCCGCATCCTCGACTTCCAGCGCAAGAAGACCACGCAGAAGGTGAACCTGTACGAGAAAGTGCAGATTCCCGGCTATCAGGAGGCTATCCGCAAGATAAAGAGATACATGGAAGACGAGGAGAACCTGAGCAAGGCCTCGTCCAAGATAGTGAAAACCCGCCATGCACAGGAAGAAGAGGAGGAAAGCCTATGATAGAGAAAATGACAAAATACTCCTTCGTCCTGCTCGGGCAGGACAAGGAAGAATTCCTCCTCAGCCTGCAGGAACTCGGCCTGGTGGATATCACCCGTTCCGAAAAGCCGGTAGACTTCAGGTCGCAGGACCTGCTCGCAAGCGCCGATCTGCTGAACGGCCTTGTCAAGGGCCTTCGCGACGCCGAAATCCCCGAAGGGACTGAAGCCGTAAAATATGGCGAAGACGAAGATATCGAGCGGGTCGCAGGAGGCACCCTGATGCTCTTCAATTCGACGAAAGAGAAGCTTGCGCAGCTGCGCAGAACCCTCGCCGACACAGAACTATGGGGCAGTTTCGACCATTCCACCCTCGACGCACTCGCCGCAGCCGGAGCACAGATACATTTCCATAAAGTCGGCGTGAAGAAGTTCCTTCCGGAATGGGAGGAAATGTTCCCGATGATGGAAATTGCGCGCAACAAGGCGAATGTATGGTTCATTGTGGCGGGAGATGACTCCCTTCCCGGAGAAGTTCCCGTTCCGGACACCGACTGCAGCAGCCTCAGGGCTGAACTGGAGAGGACGGAAGCGGAACTTCGGATGTACGAAGGCGAAATTCTCGCCCTGCGCGACCGTATTCCCGAACTCGAGGCCCGTTCCGCCGCCGCAATGTCGGATCTGGACAGGTATCTGGCCGGAGTTTCGGCAGGCACCGCCGCGGAAGAACTGATAGTGACAATGGTAGGCTTCTGCCCGAAGGAGAAAGAAGCCGATGCCGACGCGTTCATCGAACGTACCGGAGCCCTGTGCATCAAGGAAGACGCCATTGTGGAAGACAATCCTCCCATCGAATTCAGGAACAACAAGTTCGTGAAGATGTTCGAGCCCATCACCGACATGTACGGACGTCCTGCATACGACGGCTTCGACCCCACTCCCTTCATAGCCGTATTCTTCATGCTCTTCTTCGCGTTCTGCATGGGAGATGCAGGCTACGGTCTAATACTGGTGGCCCTCGGACTGGGCATGAAGAAGCAGTTCGGGAAGTTCGCCCCGCTGGTGACAACGCTCGGCGCCGCCACCTTCTTCATAGGCTTCCTTTTCCATACCTTCTTCAGCATGGACATCTCCGCCTGGCCCATGTTCGAGCCCATAAAGGGCATTTTCCTGCCCGCTCAGATAATGGGATACGACGGGACCATGGTGCTTGCAATCATAGTGGGTATCGTGCACCTGAGCATAGCCATGATTATCAAAACCTTCATGGCGACAAAGAACAACGGTTTCAAGGAATCGCTGGGAGTGTGGGGATGGACTTTGCTCATAGTCGGAGGCGTCATAACAGGCACCTTCGCCCTGTTGGGGGTGCTCGACAAAGCCGCGACAAAGATCGTGATAATCGTGCTCGGATGTGTTTCCGCAGTGGGAATCTTCCTTCTCAACGACATTCACCGCAATCCCCTTGCGAACATTGGCTCAGGCCTCTGGGAGACCTACAACACCGTCACCGGCCTGCTTGGAGACGTGCTCAGCTACCTGCGCCTGTACGCCCTCGGCCTCGCCGGAGCAATGCTCGGCAAAGCCTTCAACGACATAGGTGCGATGGTCCTCGGCGACGGATCCAACCTGCTGATGTGGCTGCTCTTCATACTGATTATCCTGATAGGACATACGCTCAACATCGCGATGGCCGCCCTCGGCGCCTTCGTACACCCCCTGCGACTCAACTTCCTGGAGTTTTTCAAGAATTCCGGCTATGAGGCAGCAGGACGCAAATTCAACCCTTTAAAGAAATAATAAACAAATAAAACAAACAATTATGGAACTTATTCTTGGTTATCTCGGACTTGGACTCGTGCTTGCACTGGCAGGCATAGGATCCGCAATCGGAACTACTGTCGCCGGCAATGCAGCAGAGGGCGGACTTAAGAAACGCCCTGAAAAATCCGGTAACTTCATGGTGCTCTCCGCACTTCCCGCAACCCAGGGTATCTACGGATTCGTAGCATTCTTCGTAATGCTCGGCAAACTGAAGGCAGATCCCTCCTTCGGTCTCATAACCTTCGGCGTCGGCCTTTCCGTCGGTCTCGTCTGCATGTTCTCCGCTATCCGCCAGGGCCAGGTCTGCGCCAATGGTGTAGTAGGAGTCAGCCAGGGACACGACAACGTTTTCGTGCAGACGCTCATCTACGCCGCACTTCCTGAGTTCTACGCAATTCTCGGCCTTGTAGGCGCCCTCATGGTATGATACGCAGGGACTTTCTCAAATCGATGGGTTTGCTGGCGGCAGGCACTGCCATCAGCGAACAGGTCAGTCCGGCAAAGACAGTGCTGGGCAATATGCTCCCCCAGGACGGCGATCTGAACTCGATCGATCTTCCCATACGTTCCCTCAGGCCCAATACGGACAGACAGATTTCCGTTATTATAATAGGTGCGGGAAACCGCGGCAGGGCTTATTCGAAATATGCCGAAATGTTCCCTGAAGCCATGAAGATCGTGGGCGTCTCCGACATCCGCGACAACAGGCTCGAATATCTTTCCGACAAACATGGCGTGGCACCCGAAATGCGTTTCGGCCACTACCGCGAAGTCTTCGCCTCCGGCAGGAAACTCGCCGACGCGGTCGTCGTCTCGACCCCCGACGACTGCCATTACGAACCCTGCATGAAGGCGCTTGAACTCGGATACGACGTGCTCCTGGAAAAGCCCGTGGCCCAGACCGAGAAGGAATGCAAGGCCATACTCGCCCAGTCGAAGAAGTACGGGGGAATCGTTGCAGTATGCCACGTTCTCCGCTACTCCCCTTACTTCATCGCCCTTAGACAGATGGCCCAAAGCGGACAGATAGGAGACATAGTGAGCATTCAGCACATGGAGCCCATACAGTACGCCCACATGGCGCACTCCTACGTCCGCGGCAACTGGCGTTCAAGCAAGGAGACAACGCCCATCATCCTGGCCAAGTCCTGCCACGACCTCGACATACTCCGCTGGATTATCGACAAGCCGTGCAAGAGCATAGTCGCCGACGGCAGCCTGCATCTCTTCAAGGCGGAAAACGCCCCTGCAGGCGCTCCGATGAAGTGTACCGACGGATGCCCCTACGAGTCCACCTGTCCCTACTCCGCCATCGATATCTACACCCGCAAGAAAGCCCATCTCGGTGTCTTCGACCTCAACGGGAACAGGGATCCGGAAGTTATAATGCAGAGGCTCCTCGACCCCCGCTACAGCAGCTACGCCCGCTGCGTATACCACTGCGACAACGACCAGCCCGACCACTATGTGGCCGACATGGTATTTGAAGGAGGCGAGACCGCGGCCTTCTCCATGGAGGCATTCGCCCCTGCAGGAGGAAGGCGCACCCGCATCATGGGCACTGTAGGCTATATCGAAGGCGACGGCTCACAGTTCACCTTAACCGATTTCCGCAGCGGCAGGAAGCAGGTCTGGAACAAGAAGATCAGCGACATTCCCGAATACAAGGGTTCCGGACATGGCGGAGGCGACCTCGCCCTCGTGCGCGACTTCGTCGAGGCCGTTGCCTCGCACGATCCCGGCAAACTCTCCAGCACCATCGATGTATCGATAGAGAGCCACGTAATGGGCTTTGCCGCCGAACGCAGCCGCAAATCGGGGAAGAAGGAAAAGGTAAATATTTAGCGACAGAGAGATTGTCAATGAGGAGTAGGCCGGCTAAAAAGCTTTTTAGCCGGCCTACTTCAACCAAGATTTGCTGTAATAACGTTCAATAATAATGCTGCCAAGTTTAATTCTGCACGTAATAAGGTGTTAAAATAATGATCAAGATTAAAACTGTTGTTGTCTGGGCTGTGGCTTTAATGCAGGTAATATCCTGCAATAACGACTATACAATGTATGAAGATGCTCCTCTTAATTCAGTGATTAAAAGGTATTCTTCCGAGTACTATGGCTTGCCAGAAAACATAGATATAATCATCGAATACCTGGAACGAATGAAGCGCGAGTTCCCGGACACCTATTTTTATACTGAGCCATATCTGGAGAAGGATATGGTAGACATTCTCAAGTCAGGCAAATTCAAATATGTCTATTCTAAGGATTCTGTTCTAATATATGACAAAAAGAATAAAGACAAGTATCCTATCCGCGGCCATCCTTTTTTCTGGCTTGAGCACCCCGATGCATATCCGGACGATTCTTATGATTATTGGTTACGTTTCAGGCCCTCTTTTTTTGATGAAACGGGGCACCATTTATATGAATATGATGACATAGGTTCGATAGTACATTCAGGGAAAAAGTACGATGCAATTTGTAAGTATGACAAAGTTGATGACACCCTGTACATTTTTTCGGGGAGTAAAGCCTATTACATTCCTGATTATGACACCTTGCTAAGAAACCATATTGGAAAAATAAAAGATACGATAAATGCTTTCATAAATGACAACACCAAGGTATACTCTTATATATTTCCAATGCAACTATCAACAGTTGGAAATCTTTGGGTCCCAAAAGATATGGAGCCCCTCCTTCATGCCAACGATTCTTTGCCATTTAATAACGAAAGATTGATAATTAATACTGAATTATTCGATCAAGCATATTCTGTATACAATGATACAACAGGCAGTGTTTCCCCCTATTATCGATATAGGATAAGACGGCCCGACTTGACGAAAGACAATGCCTTCTTTACAATTTCAAAAGGGCAGTCAATGGGCCCAGAATTGTCTGAGAATTCAGAATGTATTGACAATAGAGAAATCAATGGAATGATATTCCAATGTTATAAAACCAATAACACTCTATACGGTTATTGGTATGATGCCAAACATAATGTGACATATACTTGCGAGAATCCATCTCCTGAAGATATTATAAATTATATTGCATTAATTAAGCAGGTGAAATGGTATTCCCCGGACACTAGTGATCTGAATCAGAAGTTCTAAGTCAATTCAAGCCAGATTCAAGGCAATATCCATTGGAATTCCTGAAGATGGTAGAATCTGCTATCAAAGCAATTGATGGATAGAGAGCCACGTAATGGGCTTTGCCGCCGAACGCAGCCGCAAATCGGGAAAGAAGGAAAAAATTTAAACGAGAAAAATTTTGTAAAGACGCAGAAAAGTGCTAATTTTGGCATCCCAAAACGTCAGGGACCTTAGCTCAGTCGGTTCAGAGCGCTTGCTTCACACGCAAGAGGTCGGCAGTTCGAATCTGCCAGGTCCCACTTCCCTATTATAAATATCTTATTTCTTCCTGGAAGATTCCTCCAGCACTTCGAGCTGTTCCGCAGGTATGGCCTGGTATGCGACCGCCGCCACACCTTCGACACAGACGATGAAACGTTTCCTGCCTTTGATACGGCGTATCCAGCCTTCGCGCCCCTTGTGAACTCCTTCTATGATTCGCACCCGTTGTCCGTCCTTGAACCAGGTGGTGTCGCTTCCGAGGAATTCCGCATCGGGGTCGTTGATTTTCAGGGCCTTCATGAAATTGTCCATTTCCTTTTCCGGAATACGCCCCGGCCTGCCGTCTTCGAGGCTGCGGTACACGAGGAAATCATGTTCATGCAGAAGCTTGAACCCGAGTATGAATTTTTCCGGACACTTGACGAAAAGCAGCGACGAAACCGCGACTTCGTTGGAATACCTGACCGCCCCGTTCTCAACTTTCTTCACCGGTACGGAGGGAATGAAAGTCTGATGGCCTGCTTCCTGCAACTCCTTATTCAACAAGCCGGTACGCTTATAAAATACTTTAAGCGCATACCAATATGACTTGGGATTTCTTGGAAGGGAGTCCGTAAGCGAAAAATTTAGAATGGTCTGGATGAAAGGACTTGAACCTTCGACCTCCTGGTCCCTAACCAGGTGCGCTACCAACTGCGCCACATCCAGAATTTGGGATTGCAAAGATAATAATTTTTTTATTACGCAAGCATATTTTTTCCGTATATTTGCAGCCCGATATTCAATACCTTTATGAAGAAGTATTTACTTAGTGTTTGCATTGTCTTGCTGTCAGGCGTATCCGCCTTTTGCGAGACCGACTTCCTGAAAGGGAAAATCCTGAAGATTGACATGGAGGACATGATTGCCGAGCGCGAAGGCACTTCCTTCGGTCTGTCACTTTCCGGCGTCAGTTACGGTTCCAGCGTCTCCCTCCTTTCCATAGAGAGGGCCCTGGACAAGGTTATTGACGATGACAAGATTGCAATGGTATTCATCAACGCCGATCACTTCCATGCGGGAATGGCCGATTCCGAAGAGATACGCCATCGCCTGAAGGCCATCAGCGCAAGCGGAAAACCGGTAATCGCCTACGGCGCATCGTTCAGCAACGGTTCTTATTACCTTGCATCAGCTGCCGACCGCGTATTCATGCATCCCCAGGGAAGCGGCAACCTCACCGGACTGTCCAGCACCCAGCCTTTCGTAAAAGACCTGCTCGACACCCTCGGAGTGGAGATTCAGCTGATACGCCACGGCAAGTTCAAATCCGCCGGCGAAATGTATATACGCAACGACATCTCTCCTGAAAACCGCGAGCAGTACGAAACCCTGATGGGATCCGTCTGGGCGACCGTTTCGGAGGAGATTGCGGCATCGAGGGGCAAGAGCGTCGAAGAAATCGACGCGATGGTGAACGGTCTTAAACTCAGCACCGCGCAGACCTGGCTCGACAACGGGCTGGTGGACGGGCTGAAGTACCGCGACGAGATGGAGAGCTACCTTTTACATCTCTTCGGGACCAATGACGCCTCCAAGGTAAAAAGCGTGGATCTCAAGGATTATATAGGCAAACTCAAGAAGGGCCCCTCGGGCAAGAAGATTGCCGTCATCTATGCCGATGGCGAAATAGAGCGCGAGGGCAGGGAAATCGTGGGTGAGAAACTTGCCCGCGAGATTGCGAAGGTGCGTGCGGACTCTTCGGTGAAGGCGGTGGTGTTCCGCGTGAATTCCCCCGGCGGAGAGGTAGTGGCCGCAGACATGATACGCCGTGAAATCGAGCTTCTCGGCAAGACCAAGCCCGTGGTGGCAAGTTACGGATCCTATGCGGCTTCGGGAGGATATCTAATCTCCGCAGGATGCAGCAGGATTTTCACCGACAACAACACCCTCACCGGCTCGATAGGAGTCTTCGGAATGGTGCCGAGCATAGGCAAGGCCATAAAAAAGAACCTACACGTGAACATGGTAAGCATAGGAACCCATGAGCACAGTTCGATGAGCAACGGCATGGAGCCGCTCAGCGAAGAAGAAACCGAATGGTACCAGCAGGAGATTGAAGGCATCTACGACACTTTCGTGGGTGTAGTATCCGAGGGCCGTTCCATGACAAAAGAAGCCGTCGATTCCATAGCGCAGGGACGCGTATGGGCAGGGCGCGACGCCCTTGAGATAGGCCTTTGCGACGAGAAGGGTAGCCTGCTCGATGCAATAAAATACACTGCGAGGCTGGCCGGTCTCGACAAATACCGCATCGTCTGCTATCCTGAGACCAAATCCTTATGGCAGGAGTTCATGAGCTCCGGCAAAAAGGACAAGGACGCTCCTCTCGTGAACATGGATGATTATCTGACACCCGGTTTCAAAGCCGTTGCACGCATGCCTTATATCAGCATTGATTCAAACGACAAAATACTAAAGAAATGAAAAAAGTTATTCTTTCCCTGCTTGCCATTTCGGCGCTGGGCCTTGGAACGGCAACTGCACAGAATGACAGCACAGCCACCGCGGCTTCGTTCAGGCTTTCTGCAATTGAAGGAATTGATTCCATTCATGACAACACAATTGTCAAAAGCGATAACGGCCTGTTCTATTGCGCGGTCTTCAATCATCTCGACTTTGGGTGGCACAATGTAGGAGGCGACAATTTCTACCGTGGATTCGGCAAGTCGACCGAAATCTCCTTCAACACTATCGCACTCGGAGTGAGACCCGCAGACTGGTTCAAGATCTACACCGGCCTGGACCTGAAATGGAACAGCTTTACCGCGGACAGAAATACGAAATTCACTGTCGCAGACCGGAAAATAGTTGTAAATCCGGCCGTCGACATGCACTCGACAATAAAGAATTTCGCACTTACCGTTCCGGTGGCCTTAGATTTCGGAGCAAAGCACTACGGAATGCGTTTGGGAGCAGACGTGAATTTCAATCTCAGCAACAGGACAAGCATCGAGTCGGCATATTCCGTAGGAGATGTGGAATTTACCGAAAAGCAGCGCAACGCCATGCTGAATCCCACGACCTTCGACTTCTTCGTATGCGCATACTTCGGAGGCGTGGGCGTATACTTCAAACACTGCCCTTCATCACTTGTAAGCGGCAACGACGACCTTATCAAATCCTACAGCACGATAGGATTATCGCTCGTGCTATAAAGCTTACCTGACCTTGATCAGGCCCATTTCAAGTCCCCAGCATCCGTCCGTGATGATGGGGACTTTCTTTTTCTTAGCATCCTTCACATAGATGATATCGTCCACGAAGGTGTGCGAGTGTCCGCCTATCACAAGGTCGAGGCCTTTGGTCTTGGGAACTATTTCCTGGTCTTCCTCATAGCCGAGATGGCTCAGGAGTATCACGAAGTCGCAGTCAGCTTCCTTCCTGAGGTATTTTGTCCAGGAGTTGATTGCAGTGACATTGTCCAGCTGGCGTATGCGCTGCGCAATGGGAGCGGCGACCATTTTGCTGATATCGGACTCCATTCCTATTATTCCTATGCGCATCCCCCCGCGTTCGATTACGGTGCAGGGTTCTACATGCTGCTGGAGGATTTCAGGAAATTCGCAGTTGGCGCATACTACGGGGCATTCTATCATGCTGAGGCGCTGGGCGAGACTCTCGATTCCATCGTCGAGTTCGTGGTTGCCGAGGGTTATGCAGTCGTAGCCGAGGGCGTTGATTATCTGCGGCTCGAGCTGGCCTTTCAGTTCGGTGTAGTACGATGTTCCCTGGCAGAAGTCGCCCGCATGGAGGAGAAGCACTTTGTCCTCGTGGTACTTGCTTCTGATCCCGTCGACGAAGGCGGCGCGTTCTATCGCTCCCCCCTGGCCGTCGGAATCTCCGCCGCGGACAGGATCGAAATGGCTGTGGGTGTCGTTGGTATGGATGATGACAAGTTTGGGCTGGCATGCCGCGGATGCCAGGCAGATTGCCAGAATAAACAATATCTTTTTCATAATATCAGTCCTCCTCTATTACAACCCTGCCGTCGGTAAAGTATTCCAGAGGCTTTCCGGCTGCGGTAAGGGCACGTACATCGGCGAGTATGGCATCGCCTATCCTAATGTCCGAAATGAAATAATCCTTCGCTCCGCGGGCTATCTTGTATCCGTCGCCCCCGTCAAGCAGGAAGTCGATGGTTGCCACCCCGTAGAGTCTGTCGTCCCTGAGAGCTTCATTCCCCACCGTTGCGGAAACCAGTTTGTTGTCCTTCATCACTATACGGGCGCCGGAAATGCACTGCACTCCGTTCTCCGCCATGTATTCAAAAATGCCGCGGAGTTCGCATCCGCCTATCTGCACATAGCAGAGGTAATTCTTGAAAGGCAGCATCGACACTATGTCGTCGAGCATCACGTCCCCCTGCGGGATATCCACCCTGATTCCGCCGAAATTGCAGATTGCCACGTCTACCTTGCGTCCGGACGGCTCGCAAAGGGCGCTCACGTCCGCAAAAAGCCTGTCGACCACAAAATTGCTGAGCGAACTTTCAGGTCTTTGCTTGGTCATGGCTTCCGGAGCGTAGGCAACCGGCTCCTTGAGTTTGGCCATCGCAGGCTGGGCGTCATAAAGGAGCTTCGCCACCCTGGGAGTGGCTCCGCCCTTGAAAACCTTTTTGTTCGGGGCCTTGTATGTCTCCCCGTCGCTGATTCCTATAGCCTTGTCGACGTTGGTGGCAGTGGGGACGGTAACACCGGTGCGGCTGCCGTCCATCTTGTACTTCGTCCAGCTTACCCTGTGAGAGCAGCCGCAGAGGGCAAGCACCGCAAGCGCTGCAATAATTACTTTTGTTTCAGCCATTTCCATAAATCACTCCATTTTGATTTTTTACCGAACATGAGGATCCCCGCCTTGTAGATCCTGGCGGATGCCCAGGCCATACCTATGAAGGTAAGGAGCAGCAGGACAGCCGACAGCGCCAGCTCCCAGAAAGCGACTCCGTACGGGATGCGGGCGAGCATTACTATGGGCGAGGTGAAAGGTATCATGGAACCCCAGAAGACTATTCCGCTTTCGGGATTCTTGAATGCAAAGAACACTATGAAGAAAGCGAGCATCAGCGGTATAGTTACAGGGAGCTGAAGCTGCTGGGCGTCCGCCTCGTTTTCCACCGCCGAACCTATCGCGGCGAACATCGAAGCATATAGGAGGTATCCCAGAATGAAGAATACGATGAAGCATACGATGAGAGTCACCCATGGAATGTTGGCAAGGGTTGTCACTATAACGGAGGCCTCGCTGTTCTGGGCCATAGCCGCTACATCCACGCCTCCCATTCCGGTCTGGGCCGCTCCTATCATGTCCGGCGAAGACAGCATTTCGGAGAATCCGAATACCGCACCGGCGCCGAACACCAGCACAACGGTAAGCACTATCCAGAGCACGAACTGCGTCAGGGCCACGAGCGCTATGCCTATTATCTTCCCGAACATCAGTTCAGTGGCCTTCACGCTCGAAACCAGCACCTCAACAACGCGCGAGCTCTTTTCCTCGATCACCGAAGACATCACCGCGCCGCCGAACATCGCAATGAACATGTAGATCAGCATGCCCAGCACCATGGAAAGAATCATGTATATGCTTGACTCCGACACGGTGGCGTTTCCGCTTTCGTCCAGAGTGTACTCTCCCACCTTGACGTCGGCCTTCACATCCTTCATTATCTGGTCGAGACCACTGATATCGTAGGCCTCTATCCTGCTCTGTTCCACCGCCTTGTTGGCTCGGCTGCGGATTGAGTCATAGAAGTCCACCCCCGCGGGCTTCCTGCTGTAGCACTGCACGGCTACGCTCCCTGTTGAATCCCGGGGAGAGACTACCACCAGCACATCCATGCCGCGATCCGAAAGTTCCCTGCGAAGCACTTCCACATCTTCTCCGCTGCAGTCGGTGAAGGTGGCAGCCTCGGTATCTTCGAAGTAGGGCATAACTATTCCCGACTGGTCTATTACCGCAACCTTCTGGCTCTTTTCCTTCACATTCATCATCAGCACGGTCGGAAGGATGCAGATGGCGGCAAACAGTACGGGCACCACGAAGGTGGTTATAAGGAAACTCTTTTTCTTTACCCTGTTGAGATATTCGCGGGATATTACAACCCCTGTCTTATTCAGATTCATTTTCGGCTGCGGCCTCCTCTCCGGTTACAAGTTTGATAAAAATATCGTTCATCCTGGGCATCAGTTCCTTGTAGGAATTGACCGTCACTCCCCTGTCGATATATCTCTGAAGGGTGGAATTGCCCTCACCTTCCCTTGGCACAATCTCGGTATGGCGGCCTTCGGCGTCGGTATATTCTATCTCGACATTGTTGTTGCCATGTTTGCGGCGTATCTCCTCCACGCTGCCGGTTATCACGAGATGACTCTTGTTGATAAGGGCGATATTGTCGCAGAGCTCCTCGACGCTCTCCATGTTATGGGTGGAAAGGATGATGGTGGCACCTTCTTCGCGAAGGCGGAGAATTTCCTTGCGGATAATCTCGGCGTTCACGGGATCGAAGCCGCTGAAAGGCTCGTCCAGAATCATAAGGGAAGGTCTGTGGACCACCGTGGTGATGAACTGCAGTTTCTGGGCCATACCCTTGGACAGTTCCTCCACCTTCTTTCCCCACCAGTCCTGGATCTCGAAGCGTATGAACCATTCCTTTAGGGCTTTCTGGGCCTCCGAGGCGCTCATTCCCTTGAGCTGTGCCAGGTACATGGCCTGTTCCCCGACCTTCATTTTGCGGTAAAGCCCGCGTTCCTCGGGCATATAGCCTATCTTTTCGACATCGGTCTGGGTAATTGGCCTGCCGTTGAAAAGAACTTCCCCGCTGTTGGGGATAGTAATTCTGTTGATGATGCGGATAAGCGTGGTCTTGCCGGCGCCGTTCGGGCCGAGCAGACCGAAAATTCCGCCTTCGGGAATGGAAAGGCTCAGATTGTCGAGCGCTTTCTTTTCACCGAAACTTTTGCAAAGTTCCCTGCATTCGATTATTGCCATAGTCTTTTAAGTTTCGAATCTTACAAATATACCCATAATTTTTGTATTTTTGTAGGGATATGGCAAAGGGAAGCGTAAATATCCCCCAGTTGTGCTCGGGCATCATTTCCGATGTCCGTTCGGGAAAATTCGCCCCTGTGTACCTTCTGATGGGCGACGAGCCTTACTATCCGGAACTTGTCTGCCAGGCCATAGTCGACTGCTGCATACCGGATTACGACAAGGACTTCAACGAAATCATCTGCTACGGCGCCGACGTGAATGCCGAACAGGTGACGGGCACCGCGAGGCGCTTCCCCATGATGGCGGAAAGGCAGCTGGTGGTGGTGAAGGAAGCCCAGCAGATGAAAACCCTGGAAGACCTCGCCACATACTGTTCCGACCCGCTCGATTCCACCGTGCTGGTGCTGCTGATGCACAAGGCGTCCGCCGACAAGCGCAGGGGCCTCTACAAAGCGGTGCAAAAGAACGGTATAGTGGTCGACTCCCCCGCCGTACGCGACTATGAAATCGCGGGATGGATCAGTTCGTACTATGCAGGGAGGGGTCTCAGCATCGATCCCGAGGCGGCGGCCCTGCTCGGAGAATCCGCAGGGACCGACCTCAACCTCATTGCCGCCGAAACCGACAAACTGGTGCGCAACCTACCCGAAGGGGAAACGAGGATAAGGGTTGCGGATATAGAAAAAAATGTCGGCATCTCCCGCCAGTTCAGCATCTTCGAACTCACCAGGGCGCTCTCGTACAAGGACGGGGCCAAGGCCCTGAAGATTGCCACGCACATAGGCTCATCCGCAAAATTCGCCATGCCCATGGCGGTCAGCGCCCTCTACACGCACTTCTACCGCCTGATAAAATATACCGCCGCCCTGCACGCCAATCCCCGCCTGGAGCCTGCAGAAAAAGCGGCGGTTCTCGGGGTAAGCACTTTCTTCCTGCGCGAATACGACAGCGCCCTGCGCAACTATTCCCTCTCTTCACTGATGGACATAATGGCCCTGCTGTGCGAATTCGACTATCTCGGCAAGGGAGGCGACGGAGCTGCAACCGCGCCGGACAAACTGCTCGTTGAACTTACAGCCCGTATCCTGAATGCCTGACGCAGCGACATATTTCGACCCCCTGCGGCGCAAGGATGTCGCAGCCACGCCCGAGGAGAGGGTAAGGCAGTGGTTCATCTGCCAGCTCTCGGGGCCGGGGGCCGTGCCGGTGCACATGATGATGAGCGAAGTGCAAATGAAATCGGCCGGCAGGACCAGGAGGGCCGACATAGTGGTTTATTCCTCTTCCGGCGACGCCGTGGCAGTGGTCGAGTGCAAGCGGCCCGATGTGGAGATAGATGCTTCCGTAGCCGAGCAGGCCCTGCGCTACCACGGAGTGCTGGGGGTGAATTATATTTTCCTTACCAACGGAAATAATACTTACATTTACAGAAAATCAGGGGATGGCTTCGAGAATGTCAGGAGTTTCCCCACTTATAAGGAGATGTGCAGGCAATGTCAGTAACCATTACAGCCCAATACGTTGACAGGGAAATCTTCGGGATAGTGCGTTCCGTAGCAAGAGAGCGCGGAGTAAAAGCCTATGCCATAGGCGGATATGTCCGCGACTGCTTCCTCGGCCGCCCTTGCAGCGACATCGACATAGTGGTGGAAGGCAGCGGCATAGACTTCGCGCGGGCCGTAGGTGAGAAGACGGGCAGGTATGTTTCGTACTTCAAGAATTTCGGGACTGCCATGCTGCACTATGAAGGGGATGAGATAGAATTCGTGGGAGCCCGCAGGGAATCCTACAGGAGGGAATCGCGCAAGCCCATAGTGGAAGACGGCAGCCTGAGGGACGACCAGCTGAGGCGCGACTTCACCATAAACGCCATGGCCTTCTCGCTGAATGACGGGGATTTCGGGGCCCTCGTGGACCCTTTCGGAGGAATACGCGACCTCGCGGCCGGCATCATCCGCACCCCTCTCGATCCCGACACCACCTATTCCGACGACCCCCTGCGCATGCTCAGGGCCGTGCGCTTCGCCACCAAGCTCAGCACCCCCGGACTGCAGTTCAACATAGTTCCCGAATCCATTAGCTCTATGCGGAGAATGGCCGACCGCCTGCAGATACTCTCCAAAGAGCGCATCGCCGAGGAACTCAACAAAATGCTCGTCTGCGACAGGCCGTCCAGGGCTTTCTATCTGCTCGACGAAGCCGGCCTGCTCCGGTACATCCTTCCCCGGCTATGCGCCCTGAAAGGGGTGGAGACCATTGAAGGACGCGGGCACAAGGACATCTTCTCGCACACCCTCACCGTGCTCGACAACGTGGCCGCGGCAGACGTGCTTGCCGAACCCGCCCACCCCGATTCCATAGGCGCGGAGGCCCTCAAACCCAATCTCTGGCTGCGCTGGGCCGCCCTGCTGCACGATATAGGAAAACCCGCCGTCAAGCGCTACGACCCTGCCCTGGGTTGGACCTTCCACGGTCACGACCTCACCGGTTCACGCATGGTCCCGAAGATTTTCGGGGAGCTCAAACTGCCGCTCGACGACAAGCTGAAATATGTCAGGAAACTGGTCTGGCTGCACATGCGCCCGATAGCCCTGGTGGACGACGAAGTCACCGACTCCGCAGTCCGGAGGCTGCTCTTCGATGCGGGCGACGACATCGACGACCTGATGCTGCTCGCAGGAGCCGACATCACTTCCAGGAATCCCGCCAAGGTCGCGCGCCTGAAAGCCAATTTTGAACTGGTGAAGCAGAAACTCGTGGAGGTGGAGGAGAAGGACGCAATCCGCAACTTCAAGAATCCCATCACCGGCGACTATATAATGGAGCTCTATGGGATAGGGCCCTGCAACACCATAGGGCAGATAAAGGAATATGTAAAGGAGGCCATACTCGAAGGCGAAATCGGAAACAACTTCGAAGAGGCCGACGCCCTCGCCCGCCGCAAAGCGGCAGAACTCGGACTTACGCCGTGCAAAGAGACGAATACATAGCCTATCTCGGAGGCATACGCCGCTATTCTCCCCGTACTCTGGAAATCTACAATGACATCCTGAAAGAATTCGAGAGCAGGGGGGAAGCGCTTACCCCGTCCGGAATAAGGAACTACGAAGTCTATCTGCTGGACGACAAAAAAAACAGCGCACGCACCGTGGACCTGCACCTCAGCGTACTCAGCGGCTACTGCCGCTACCTCGTGAAAAAGGGCGAGCTGCAGTCAAACCCCGTCCGGCTGGTGCACAGGCCCAAACAGGAAAAGCGCCTGCCGGTATTCTACCGCAGCGATGACATTGAAAATTATTTCGCCGATACGGAATGCAACTGCGACGAAGAGAACCTCGCCTTCCTGCTGAGCCTTCCGCCTGGGGACAAAACCGCAAGGGAACTGTACGAAAGGCGTCTGCGAAGGCTTATAATCTCGATTCTTTTCTGCACAGGCATACGCCGCAGCGAACTCATCTCGCTCAAGCGCAGCAGCATAAATCCTTCGCGCAGGACGCTTTCGGTGAGGGGCAAGGGAGACAAGATGCGAGAAATTCCCGCGCCCGACTCATTATTTCGCGAAATTTCATTATATTTGAAGTCGGTTGACCATTTGTTTGGGGAAATCACCGATGCGCAGTCTCCCCTTCTGCTTACGCCGACGGGGCGGGAACTGTATCCGTCATTCGCCGACAGGGCTGTAAAAGAGGAGCTGGGTTCCGCAGAGGGATTCACCGGAAGGAAGTCGCCCCACGTGCTCAGGCACACCATCGCGAGCGAACTTCTTGACGGAGGCACCGGGCTCAACTCAATAAAAGAGATGCTCGGACACTCATCCCTCGCAGCCACGCAGGTGTATACCCACAATACAATTGAGCGACTGAAAAATGTTTATGAACAGGCCCATCCGAGGGCCAATAAAAACGGAGGTAAAAATGGAGATTAAAATCAAGACCCTCAAGTTCGATGCAGACCAGAAGCTGGTCGATTATGTCGAAAAGAAAGTATCCAAGCTGGACAAATTCTTCAAAGGGGCCGCCGACACGGCCGAAGTTACACTTTCGCTGCTCTCCGAACCCGACAACAAGCAGGCCAAGATCCAGATTCACGTTCCGGGCGACGACCTCATCATTGAAAGGAATTCCCACTCTTTCGAGCAGGCAATTACCGACTGTGTGGACGCCATGAAAGAGAAACTTACCCGCAAAAAGGAAAAAACATACGATATCTGATATGAAGAAAACATTATTGGCAGTTGCTGCAGCAGCGTTGGTCGTATTTGGAACGGCCTCGTGCAAGAAAGAAAAGAAACCGGCCGAGAACACCAAACCCACCATAAGCTGGGAAGCCAATTCCGGGTTCGGTCGTCAGGAGATTACCACGACCATGGATGCGAAAATTGAGTTCAAGGTACCCGAAGGCATTCAGTCCCTCACGCTCAAGTTCACCAAAATTCCCAACGATCTGCTCGGGGTAGTAAAACAGCACATCAACACCAGTGAGAACCGCACAGGCGTCAACGCCGACACTCCGGTCCTCGACGCGATCGACGACTCGAACGCTTCGAGCTACCTCAGCGGACTCAGGATGTTCAGTGTATCGGGCCTGCGTGGCGCAACTGAAGCGACTGCGGATTTCAAGATTCTGATCGACGACCTGCTCAAGAACCAGGAACTCGCGAACAACTCCGAGATTTCCATACTTGTCTCCCTCGTCGACAAGGCGGACAACAAGCTTACTAAGACTGTCACGTTCCACTATACTTCAGGGCCTGAAATCACCTGGAAGACCAATCCCGGTTTTGCCGCCGTCGAGCTCAACACGAAGGAAAAGCCCGCAGTATCGCTGACGGTGAACGCTCCAGGCACTATTGAAAAGGCAGTGATTTATGTTTCCAGCAACTCGAAGAACCTTGTAAACACACTTAACAAGTATGTCTCAGAGCAGACTGCAACAGGCGTAAGCCTTGATCTTGTCGAAGATGCAAAGGTTGTTGAAAGGCTGTCCGCCGTTTACAACATTAACACCGGCGACAATCTCAAAGGCAAGAGTTCCGCAGTAATCGACCTTTCAAACCTTGCAGAGGCTATGAAAGACGATGTATCGGATGCGGGCAACAGCGACCACAACTTCGACATTACCGTAACCGATGCCAACGGCAAGGCCAAGACTGTAAGGGTTGTATTCCACTACACCCCCAATTAATTGGCGATATTGGGCTGCAGACAGGTATTGGATTCAAAAAAAAATCCTTATATTTGCAGCCCCTTAAAGGAAAGATGCTCGAGTGGCTGAAGAGGCGCGTCTGGAAAGCGCGTAACCGCCCAAAGCGGTTCCCGGGTTCGAATCCCGGTCTTTCCGCAGAACATAAAAAAACGCGTCAAGCTTGCTTGGACGCGTTTTTTTATTGTTCTGCAAGCCCCGCCGCAGGCGGGCAGGGATAGCGCGAACGAAGTGAGCGGAATCCCGGAAAGACCAGTGCGCAAGCTTGCTTGCATAGGGGCCGACAACGAAAAAGCGCTGAGGGCCGTCAGGCCCGGGATGCCGTTTCAGTTTAGGCGCGAAAAAAGCTGGCACCCAAGTTGCTGCAAATCAACAGATTAAACAAACCTCTCCCCAAGAAAATTCCAAGGGGAGAGATTTATTTAATTCATTGAAGAACAGCGATTTAAGCGCCATGAGCGCTGTGTCGTGAAAAAGGCCACACAGTGAAAAACAGCCCGGGCAATTACGCTCGGGCGATTCGGTTAAGGTCATAAAAAGAAGGTCTCCCGGGCGAAATGCCCGGGAGACTGTTCTATTAAGATACCATGTGAAGATACGGGAGCATTATAATTTAAAAAAATCACTCGTCCCAGTAAATATCCGGATCTATGCAGGCATTAATATTTGCTAAAAAACCAACGGTTTCTTCGCTTAAAAACATAGATGGAAAAGTGTCTTTATTTACGCCCCTAATCACAATGTATAACTTTGTTTTAATTGCATTGTTTTCACAATAATTACCCAAATTAGATGGATTCTTTATAATACTTATCAAGTGTTTAATGCAATCGTCCACCTCATATTGATTAAAAACAGGTAAGTCATAAATCCACGCGTTTTGCTTACGCAATAGATCAACCCATTCACCGTTAACAAGCTCTTTTGCCAACTCTCCATTATAATAAACTCTCTCTCCCTTAGACTCAAGTCTAGTTGGGCTTGCCTGTGTGATTTTTGATATCATAGAATTATCTATGGGTTTATCGGAAAACAGTGTTAAATAAACTTGTATTGATCTCATCCTTCTCTAGTATTTTATTTTATACCCTTAACTGGTATTCCTGTTGGTATCCCATACCCTTCTCCGTTATGAGAATAAATCCAAATGTTCCCATCCTTTCCTTGATATAAATCATATTTGCTAACTGAAGCCTTATCTCCCAACCACTCATGTTTTATCTTATGAGCATCGTGGCTAAGTTTTTTCAAATACTTCTCGTTAAGTTTTTTTGCCTCAAATTTTGTACCATTAGCACCAACACCTTTAATGGACATGTTTACATGTCGTGGGTTTAACCCCTTTTCTGTTAATGCCCAAGGATTTTCGCCCAAATCTCTTGCTTGTCGAACTCCTTCTCCCGTGCCTGCGATTGCTCCGAATGCCATTGCCTGCCAGACATTTCCCA
>CAJONC010000002.1 GCA_905235675.1 uncultured Bacteroidales bacterium
CGATTTGTTCTCGTGTAAGCATATGTCAGTTTGATGTTAGTGCGACAAAGTTATATCACACTTTCATCAACTGACAGACGTACTTGTTCGGATGCTTACGCAGGGCGGGCGGGATGCTTTTGTGCGGGAGCCTCGTGCGCTGGCGTGCGTGGGCCTTGGAGAGTCTCTGTGGCTTCCGGGAAGTGTAGCGGACAGGAAGGCAGAGAGTCTCTCCTGCGTGGCAAATTGAAGTGGAAGTCAGCGTCCGCGCTCTGTGCGGCGCTGACTGGAACCAAGCCATCTGAACGGATCTTCAACGGAGCGAAAAGGGCTTGACCGCTCTTTAATCGGGCTGATTCCCACAAACGAAAAAACTAGACTTTATTGGTCTTTTTTTCGTTTGTGGGTGTAAGTCGCTCTGCAACAGAAGCCATATAGATACTTTAGAGTGTGTCGTTTTGAACACATATCCTCTGGCGTTAAATGATATCCTTTATTCCGTTATCTCTATTTAAAATACCAATGCATAATGACAGTGATTTGGGATTGTTTAGTCCCGGCCCCCTCAAGATTCAACTTAACGTTTTTCCCATTTCGTCTTACTGTTACCTCCCAATCTTGCTCTATAGGTACCCAGCCTTCTCTCTTGTAATCTACATCACTATTTCCTTCAATTTCCTCCAATTCGCGTTCCCCAATTTCATCAGGCCATTTATAACGGGCAATTTCGTACTTATTAGATTCGACTCCTGTATGGTTGAACAGAGAAATAAAACTGCCACCATATTTAGACTCAATAGACTTCGAAAATGAAAGACTTTTATGTTTCCAACCACCATGCCACCCGTCGAAATAAGATATTATAGTCTTAGCCTTTATTATTTCGTCCCCCGCCATAAATCCAGCCTTGTCGGCACGAGAGCCAGGAATGACACGAATCACAGTATCTCCACCAATAAGCCCACATCCCTCCATATATGCCCTGGTTACATATACCTCTCTGTCTTCTGGTGGGAATGAGGCCCAAGAAGCATATGCTCTAAATTCTTCGTTCTTATTTGGGTTGTTGGAGTTGCCATTTATAATATTTCGCGTTGCAGTCATTTTCCATATAACAGGAGCATATGTGATTGAGGGATCATCGATTTTCGATGCTTCCAAGGCCGATAATTCCAAAAAATATTGTGAAACTGCCGTGGTTTGCGTGTAACCTCCTTCATGCACAGTCACATTATCTTGCGTTGTTATGTAATCATATGTTTTTGTAAAATAGTTGTATTGGCTTCGTGTTTTACTTCCACGATTTACAGTACGACTTGACGGCGGTATGTATATAGCAGAAATAGAGTTTTCAGCATCTTTCGCAATTGTAAATATAATGTCTGGATTATCTTTGTCTCTTTTCAGATTGTTCTTATCAATCTTATCCAGTATTGCTATATCATTAAGCGGGTCGTCGCCTTGGATAAAGTAATCGTATGTTCTGAACTTACTGAAATCGGCCTCCATACTATGAACTTCATCGAATTGCGCCCCCTTGTTATAAGCTTTGAGAACATCACTTTTTAGTGCCGCAAATAGTCCATCAACAAAAGTTGTTGCTTTCGGATAACGCTCTTTATTGGAAGGTCTATTTACCGGATACCAGTTTAGTTCAGCGTCATCATAATATTGCTTGGGAGTTAGGGTAACAGTGGCCTCTTCTCCAGTTGAATTTCTTCTATACTTTAAAGTGAATGGCTCCGTGGATTTAATTTGAGCATAAAACTCGTCTTCTGTCATTTTGGCTGTTGATAATCCATTAACTTCTAGAATAGCATCACCGGCGCTAAGTGCTATTTTCCCTGCCTCGAAAGAGGTCACCTCATATGTCAATGGCATAAAAGATGTCGACCCATTTCTGTCGATTCGTAAAAAATAATCATCGGTCAAGGTTAAATATCCGACATTATAATCAGCATAACGACGGACTTCTATCCAATGCGAAATTCCCAATTCCTTGAATGTGGTTTGGGCATAGCTAATTGGAGTAGCCCAAAAGAGAGTCCCAATAAGGTATAAAATGTCTAATAATCTTTTCATTGTTTTTAAGTTAATGCCGTAAGTATCTCCGGGTTATGGTATCCCGGAGACGCTTACTCTGGAAAACGATTAGGGGTTAAGATAATAATAGTTGAAAACCTTATAATCTTTTGGAGCATAAAGATATAGTTTAATCTTTTTCCCATTGCGTAGAACGGTCACTTCCCAATTCTGATAGATTGGAGCCCAACCACAAGAACATGCGTATGGACGATTTCGATATTTAATAGGATTTGATTGACCACCAACTCTTTCATCTCCTCGTTTTCTATACAGACTCTCCATTTCAGCATTGAGAGGGATATATTCGTTGTCATCAACGCGTACTAATCTCGAATCATTAAAATAAGCGACATCTGGGTTTTTCACACTTACCTTCTTATATGCACTAGTCGTTAAATAATCTTGACGTGATGGAACATATTCTCGTATCTTATCGTAGTATACTTCCGTACTGGCTTTAATTATATAATCCCCTTGTTGAAAACCGGCTTTTTCCGCCCGAGAATTAGGTAGAACATTAATTACTTGATTTCCAAAGCCTATCAATCCGGATGCGGGCAGGAAAGCTCTACTAATGTATACTTCTCTATTGGATAATGAAAAGCAACCCCAGGACGCATAGGCGGCCATTTCTTCTGTAGGTTTTATATTCGCATTTACGACATTCCTTGTAGTAGTCATTTTCCAAATTATAGGAGCGTGTGTAAGTAAAGAATCATTAAGTCGCTTCGCGTCAAGTGCTGCCAGTTCCAAGAAAAAATCGCTCGTTTTGGTTGTTTGAGTATAACCTTGCTCGACTTGTGTTATATAATTGTTACGAGTTCGGTATTCATAGCGCTTTAGAATATAATTGTATTGGGGAGTGGTTACACTTCCCGTATAAACTGTCCTCTGTTGAGGTGGAACATACGAAGCAGAAATCTGATCCTCAGCCCGTTTGGCAATAGTAAAAAGGACATCAGGATTATTCCTATCTCGCTCCATCTTGTATTTAGGAAGACAATCCAGAATTTTCTCATCATTTAACGGATCGTCTCCGACAATTAGGTAATCATAAGTATGTATGCTTGCAAAATCAAAGGTTTGGCTCTGTATTTCTTCGAATATCGTAGAAGAACCCTTAGCGTTATCCTCCCGTAATTCAACCGTTGTATTCCCCTTCAAAGCATCTTGGAACCTACGGGCTACCGGATATTTCTTATAACTACACCAGGACTCATTAACAGGAATCCACTCGTCGAGAATTGCAGGAGGGGTCTTACGAACAGTAAACTCCTGTGTGTATTCTTTCCCATTTGTTATAAAACTTATTTTAATGGAATCCTTGTCGTCTATGAGATTATAGAACATCTCAGGTGACATCTTATAGGTAGATACATCATTTACAGCCACAACCATATCTCCAACATTAGGCATAAGACCTGCTGCACTCGGTTCCAAGGTAAGCCAAGTAATCAAGCCGGATGCATTATCCCAAATTGTATGAGTATCTACGATTGTCAAGTAATCAGGATTATAATCGGCATATCGCGCGACATCTATAGCATGGTTCTTATTCTGGCCAACACCTTGCGAATGAGCAGGTTGCGAAATACAACATACTATAGCCACTAACCAATAAAATCTAGTCTTTTTCATACCTCTAGATAGCTTAGATTAAAGTGTGTTATTAATAATTGAACATTGAAACTCTCCTTGTAGTTCACGCTGGATAATTTCCCCGGTAAACGGGTTCGGATTCTGCTCATAGCCAGTCGCAACCATAATTGCAGTAGTTGGGCCTGTTCTTGTATAGGTTTCTATTTCGACATGCTTTAGATTCGGATAATAGGGGTTGCTTTCCTCGTACTCCCTTACCGCTTGTCCCTGCTCGTTTATATAATATCTATAACCGCTCTCCGTATATGACGAACTGATATTTCTAAACATTACTTCATATTCCAGGGGTTCTGATTTTGACGAATCCGACCATTTATATGATCCTTTTACTTTCCAGGATGTATTATCCCAATTATATTGCTTTTGGGAAATAAATATACTTTCCGTTGTCTTCTCCCCATATACACTTGTCGTTTCAATATCGATGCGACCTTCACGATTGCTTGTGGACTTTTGCACACTAACAGAAATTGTGTTTTCATTGATGGAAATGCTGCACCAGGACGGACTTCCGACTATTTTCCAAGTCGCGCCATCACTTACTATCACATTTGTACTAACAACCCCGCCATTATAATCTACTCCCAATTCAGAGAAAGGAGAGAATGACAATACTGCACCTCTTGTATAAAAGCTTTTTGCAACACTAAGCCAATCTTTCCCTGCAAGCGTATGAATCCAAGCATATGCTTGGTAGTGAGTTCCTTTAGATAGGGTAACCTCTTTTGATGCCATCCCTTCTGAAGGGAGATACATTTGTTCTCCGTCTCTCACTTTAACGTACATATAACCCTGTTCTATTACAGCATCTTGAGCTTGGGTATAACCACTATTTCTATAGCTACTGGATCCAGAAAAACGAGCACTTGTCTCACCTATGTTGCTAACTTCCATAGTTAACAAAAAAGGATTTCTGTCTTCTGGCATAACTTCCCAGTTTGCAAGAGAATTCAACGATTTCATTCTATAAAAAACAGGGGTAATATATTCTTCTTGTGATACATCTATATCTTCTTCAGAAACAGATACTTTGTCGGTATCTGTAAAAGATGATATGCCAAATTCACAGACTTTTAGCGTCCAGCCCGCAATTGTTCGAAGACCGCATGGTACCAGTTTTAGTATTGCTTTTTGAGCTAAACCTTTTACTATATCAGTATAGTATGCCTCAACAGTGTTAACAGCTTCTTCTTGATAATCAGAACCGGCACCGTTGGCAAGGCCTAACGTCCCTACTATTGAATACAGCCTGGTAAGACTCGAGAATAAATCACCAGCATGGCACGTGCCAAATGTTGCTATACTCATGGCATCCCCTATTTTCCCTCCTTCAGAGGCAAGTTTATCAAATAGCCCATGCTTGATAATTTCTCGATACTCGTCACCATAATTATAAGACGATTTTGTCGAGATTTCTTCTATTTCCAAAGGTATTTCTCCGCACAATTTAAATTGACCATTATACGTTCCATAAAACAAAGTATTAAGACCTTCTGCTGCATTCAGAATATAGATATTTCCATCGTAATCGTCAATGGGTGCAATTACAAGATTATCATCACTCGCTAACATTATAATCTCTTCACCATTTTTCTCGTACCTGAACACATTAATATCAGGATACTCCGGCGAAAAATACTGTACAATACTTTCTGTGTCACAAGAATATGCCAGAATTGGAGAGAACTCCTTAGGTTTATCGTCGCGGACAAGATATGCTATGGACACTTCACATTTGTTATCTACAATGACGTTATCATTTTCTTTTTTACAAGATATGAGAACGCTAAAGCTAATTAAAAAAAGGGTTAAAACGGGTGCGGGGGTACGTGTAATTTTCATAAAGACCTATAATTTACTCAAACAAATACAAATAATATCTTAAACAGTTTCCGAAAACGAGACATCCTCTATTTATTGACCAACCAAACACGAAGCATCCATCTATCTATCGAGGCAGCCTGAATTGTACCCGAATCTTCTAACCTCAGCATCATTGTGGTTATGTGCTCGGCCCCGACCCCGTTCAGGAATCGCGCTCCATATGCCTTTTTTTTGCTTATTTTTCTGGAACTCCAATAGAATCCGTCGCCATAGCATGAATACACCATTTTTCCATTGAAACTTGAAGCCCCTGTAACAGGGATAAAAATGGAATTCCCATTTTTCCCAATTGCAAGCCATCCATTATCTGCGTCCTCCCATGAGCAGCTGTCAATTAGTTCCTTCCATTGCCATACAGTGGGAATATTCACACCAAATATTCGCATGGCGTCATCCCATTTGTAAAATTCTTTTTCAGGCATGGAGGCCCACAGTGTTCCACTCGCTAATCCAAGATCAACCCATTCACGGGCAATTGCACCATTGTATTCTTCTGACAGGACTTGATGGGAGGAATCGTATCCTTTATTCCTCTCGTTAGTCATACCGCTGATAATAGATAGAGTAAGCGCGGTCAATAATGTAAAATACCTCATCGCTTTAAAAGTATTTTTTCCCTCTTTGCCCGTTTCGAGGATATTAGAAAAAGAAAGTGTGGGCCTCCAAATCTCTTACCCAACAGCCAGGCTCTGGAATGCCCTTGAATGAATAAGAATGGGATATGCTCACACTTTCTGCTATAGCGTGGGCAGAAACCCATATTATAGCCAGTGCAAGCGTTAACACTCTTCCCATTCAAGTTGAATTTTCCAGATTCGGCTGTTAGGAATAGCTTGACGCTTTCTGTATGTAGTATTGTCCGAAGACAACGTGCAAAATTACGAAAAATATTTCAGACTATTGCAGCGGACTTGCATAAACTATCAATTACCCATGATAGAACGCGTTAGATCTTCCTTCAAAATGCAATTAGAGAACCTTGTTCCTTTCTACTATCGGAACAAAACGGGTAGAACAACTCAGACTACTCTGTTTCTGCTGGCACCCGTTCCGGAACGGCTGGAACAGCTATGACACCTTATGACGGAGCGAAGCATCTTATCCGCTTTAAAACGTTGACAAATGCAAATACAAGGCAAGAAATAATACACATCACAATAATGGCACAAGAATTCAAAGAGTATAATCATATTTTGAAATAGTTCTTTTTTGACAGATTCTTCTGTTTCTGTCAAATTTTTATTATTTTTGACAGTTGAACGAAAAGCTGTCAAAAGATGGAAGCCTTCGACCGTAATATTCCATACAATAACTTGCCGCCTCTGCCACCTGCAACGGAATTGTATCAGGACGAGGATGTGCTGAATAAGCTGATGACTGCCAGTCGGCGCCTCGCTGAATTGAAAGGGTTGGCATCAACGCTTCCAAGTCAGTCCATCTTTGTAAACACCATTGCTCTGCGTGAGGCAAAGGCCAGTAGTGCCATCGAGAACATATTCACGACGGATGACGAACTCTACAGGTCCCTGTCTTATCAGGAAGACGATTATGTGGAGGGCCCCGCCAAAGAGATTCTTCATTATCGTGAGGCGCTCTGGAAAGGCTTCAACAGGATCGTATCAGACAAGACGATGACCGTCGATACAATAATCGATGTGTACAGGATGGTTAAACAGACTCACGATGGCATCCGCCCATATCAGGCAGAGGTAATAATTAAAAAGAGGGGATGGGGTTCACTGGTCGCCGAAACTGTTTACACCCCACCACGCGGGAAAGGAGTAGTGGAGAAGAAGATGGCCGATCTGCTGGAATTCCTCAATAACGACATCCAGTATCCTATAGATCCTCTCTTGAAAATGGCAATGGCTCACTATCAGTTTGAAGCCATACATCCCTTCCGCGACGGCAATGGAAGGACCGGAAGAATACTTTGTATCTTGTACTTGATACAAAAACAACTTTTGGATTTACCCATTCTGTACCTCAGTTCATACATTCTTCAGAACAAGGATGAGTATTATCAGAAACTTAATGGAATTACCGGGACGCTTTTGTGGAAACTCTGGATTATTTATATGCTGGAGGCAGTTTCTCAAACAGTGGAATACACTATTGACAAGATTATGCGGATTAAGGCTCTTATGGAAAGGACTAGAGCATTTATGCATGACAACAATATCCCTGTAGAAAAGATGAATATACCAAGGCTGTTTGAACAACCTTACATCCGTCCGAAGAACCTGTTGTCAGAAAAAGTCAAAAGCATCAATACTGCCAAAAAATACCTGTCCCAAATGGAGACTCTCGGAATACTTGCCAAGCAAAAAGTCGGCAAAGAATATATATGGCTCAATACTGATTTAATGGCCATCCTGACGGATTGATTTTTTTTCTCTTAATTAAGATTTGCGAAGGTCGTTTGAATTGGTTATTTTTGTATGATAGATAATAAACTGTATCAATAATGCCTGAATTCAAATATGCGCCCATGTTCCAGTTGGGCCTGGACACAACAGAGTACTACAGAATACCTGGTTCTGAGAAACTTGTAAAGACTTCCAAACTTGGCGGCAGAACCATCCTGGAAGTATCTCCCGAAGCGCTTACGCTCGTGGCGCAGCAGTCTTTCCACGACTGCGAGTTCATGCTCCGCCGCGCCCACAACGAGCAGGTCGCCGCAATCCTCGGCGATCCCGAAGCATCCGAAAACGACAAATACGTGGCGCTGCAGTTCCTCCGCAACGCCGAGACTTCCGTGAAGGGAGTGCTCCCGTTCTGCCAGGACACCGGCACCGCCATCATCCACGGAGAGAAAGGCCAGCACGTCTGGACCGGTTTCGAGGACGAAGAGGCCCTCAGCCGCGGTGTGTTCAATACCTACACTCAGGAGAATCTGCGCTACAGCCAGAACGCCCCCCTGGACATGTACAACGAGGTAAATACCAAATGCAATCTTCCAGCACAGATAGATATCGAGGCCACCCAGGGAGACGAATACCGTTTCGTGATGGTCGCCAAGGGAGGCGGCAGCGCCAACAAGACCTATTTCTATCCCATGACCAAGGCCACGATCCAGAACGAGGGCACCCTGCTGCCTTTCCTCGTCGAAAAGATGAAGAGCCTCGGCACGGCCGCCTGCCCGCCTTACCACATCGCGTTCGTGATAGGCGGCACCAGTGCGGAGAAGAATCTTCTTACCGTGAAGCTCGCCAGCATCAAATACTATGACAGCCTGCCCACCACCGGCGACGAGACCGGCCGCGCATTCCGCGACATCGATCTGGAACAGAAACTCCTGAAGGAGGCGCAGAAGATAGGCCTCGGTGCACAGTTCGGCGGCAAATATCTCGCCCACGATATCCGCGTCATCCGTCTGCCCCGCCATGGTGCAAGCTGCCCCATCGGAATGGGCGTAAGCTGCTCCGCCGACCGCAACATCAAGAGCAAGATCAACGCCGACGGCGTATGGATAGAAAAGATGGATGCCAATCCTTCCGAACTCATCCCCGAAGAATACCGCCGTCCCGGCGAAGGCCCCAGGGGCATAGAGATAGACCTCGACAAGGGAATCGACGCCGTCCGCGCCGAACTCACCAAATATACCGTCAGCACCCGAGTAAGCCTCAACGGCACGATTATCGTGGCCCGCGACATAGCCCACGCCAAACTGAAGGCAAGGCTTGACGCCGGCGAAGGACTCCCGCAGTACTTCAAAGACTATCCCATCCTGTACGCCGGTCCCGCCAAGACACCGGAAGGATATCCCTGCGGAAGCATGGGCCCCACCACGGCCAACCGCATGGACCCCTATGTCGATGAATTCCAGGCGAACGGCGCGTCCCTCGTCATGATTGCAAAGGGCAACCGCACCCAGGTGGTGACCGACGCCTGCAAAAAGCACGGCGGCTTCTATCTCGGCACCATCGGCGGCGTCGCGGCCATCCTGGCGCAGAACAACATAAAGTCCATCGAGTGCGTGGAATATCCCGAGCTCGGAATGGAAGCGGTCTGGAAGATACGCGTGGAGGATTTCCCCGCATTCATTCTCGTGGACGACAAAGGCAACGACTTCTTCAAGCAGTTTTAGTATATGAAAAAGGGGCTTCGCCGGCTGTGCATAGTGCTTGGCGTCATCGTCGCACTGATAGTGGCGGCGGTGCTCGCGACAGAGCCCGTCCTGAACAGCTCCAAGGTGCAGGAAAAGATATATTCCGCCGCCAATGCAGCCGTGCCCGACGGCTCGGTGGACTGGTCGCGCCTGCATATTTCCACTGTCCGGAGTTTTCCGCATGTTGCAGTGGAAGTGGACTCTGTATCAGTCACTTATCCCCATGAACTCTTTTCCCGCTACGATGGGCTCGGAGTCCGTTCCCCGCTGCTTGGCGAGGGTCGCGGCAGTGAGGTCGACACCCTGCTTTCGGCAAGAGGGCTGAGCGCTTCGTTGAATGTATTGCAGCTTATCAAGGGAACGATACGTGTCAGCCACGTGAGCCTGCAGCAGCCGAGGGTGTTTTTCCACAGCTATACTCCCGAGCTTTCCAATATTGCGATTTTCGGCCCTTCGGAGCCGGATACCCTTGACAAGAAACCCCTGAATCTACCATGGATATCTGTGGGGAAGGCATCGATAGATTCCAATCCTTATCTGGTCTATACCTCCCAGGCCAATACGGTTTTCGCGAACGCGGTATTCGACAGCATGACGCTGTCGGGTGACGTTCTCCTTAAAGGTGACATCGGCGATTACAAAGTGCAGAAACTCAGGTTCTGCCTCGACAACCTCAAAGCCGAAGGACGCCTTCCGGGCGATACCTTCAGGCTTGCGGTGGACAGGATGCAGATTGAAAATCATTCCACGAACGTGCTGGATCTCGGGCTTGGAGGGAATCTTCTTTTCTCGTCGGCATCCGTGGGCAAGCTGAACATACCTGCAAAACTTGAGGCCCGCGCAGGTTTCGGAAAATCCGGCGACGGGCTGGAGCTCGACCTGCACCGTCTGGACGGCGAAGTGGCGTACATCCCCCTGCATGCGGAAGGAAAGTACATAATGTACGACGACCACGGAAAGGTGAACGCCAAGGCTTCGATCAATGACTGTGACCTCGGAAGGGTATTCAATGAATATGCCCGCAACTTCAGCAGGGAAGCGGCCAGGATAAGGCCGGCCGGCCGCCTGAGCCTCTCCGCGTCCGCCGACGGCAATATCTCGGATAAGGAAATGCCTGAAACGGCGGCCTCGGTCAATATGGACATGGCTGTCGACGGCCTGCAGCTGAAACTGGACGGCGACGCCAAGGACCTTCTCGGCGACAATTTGCTGGTGGCCGCCCGTGCGGATATGGGAGTCGTGCTGGATTCCATTTATAAATACATGCCCGACGACCTCGACTTGAAAGGCAACGGCAGAGTGAACCTGACTGCCGACGCCAAGCTTTATTTCAAGGAACTGGCCGACTACAAGTTCGAGAAATCCCGCCTTAAAGCCGACCTGAACGGCGACAGGGTGGCTGTTTCCATGCCCTCGATGGATGTTGAGGCCTTCCTTCTCGCTCCCGACGTGAAGCTGGGCAACAGCAGCAATTCCGTGCTTCTCAGCCTTGGGGTGGACAGTACTTCAGTCATGCTGGGTGAAGGTACCCGCACCGTGCTGAAGAATTTTGAGAGCAAGGCTGAGATAAACAAGAAAGAGGTGGACGGAGCCCTCGTGCCTTACATGCGTCTGGACAGCTCCAGCGACAGGATACGCCTGCGTTCAGGGGAGAACCGTCTGGGACTCAACGGAATAGATTTGTCGGTGGATGCCAGCAGGAGGGTTCGCAACCGTTCGCGCAGGCAGCCGGACAATGCAAGGCGTGCCGCACTCGATTCGCTCCGCAAGCTTTATCCTGGTGCCGGCAGGGATTCGCTTCTCGGCATCATCCGCGGGGCGCGTCCGGTGGACGAGTTCTCATCCAGGGATATAAAAGTGGCTCTGGATTCATCGCTGCTTGCGCTCTACGACAAATGGCGCCCGGGAGGGCTGCTGTCCATAGACGGAGGTTATTTCAGGTCTCCTGCGCTGCCTCTCCGTACCCGTATCTCTTCGGTTGACGTGGCGATTGACGACGATGACGTGCAGGTAGCGTCGATGGGCGTGAAATGCGGCAGCTCCGATATGGCCCTGACCGGTTATGTCGGAAATATACGTCCGTTTATCCGTGGCCGCAGGCCTCTGGAGTTCGACCTTGATCTCCATTCAAACCGCTTGAACTTGAATGAAATACTTGTCGCGACGCAGGAAGCTTTCAATTCCGGAGAGACGGTTTCCACCGAGAATGAGGATTATGTCCGTGAAGACCTTGAAGATGCGACCTATGTGCGCGATTCAGTAATGCGTGCCATAGTGGTCCCCAAAAACCTGGCCGGAAGCGTGCGTCTGGAGGCGGACAAGGTCGATTATTCCGACAAGGATTTTACCGATGCCACGGCCGAAATCAATGTGCGCGACAGGGTGCTTCAGGTAAAGGATGTAGGGGTTGACAGTGAAATGGGGCAGATAAAGATGGATGCCTTCTATGCCACGCATTCGCGCGACGACATCAATGCGGGTCTGGACATGCACCTGATAAACATGTCGGCGTATGACATCATCCACATGGTTCCTTCCGTGGATGCCATGATGCCGGCACTCAAGTCGTTCGAGGGGAAGCTCGGCTGCGACGTTTCGCTGACCACCCAGCTGGATACCAACATGAATATCCTGATGCCCAGCCTTAACGGACTGGTGCGTATTTCCGGCCGCGACCTGCATGTTTCCAATGCGGGAGACCTGAGGAAGATTACCCGGCTGCTGATGTTCAAGGACAAGAACATAGGCGATATCGACGATCTCAACGTGGACGCGGTGATAAGCGACAGCAGGCTGGAGGTATTTCCCTTCGAGCTCGGTGTAGACAGGTACAGGCTCGCCCTTATGGGTACCCACAGTTTCAACGGAAACATGAAGTATCACGTTTCCATCCTCAAGAGCATTCTTCCCATACCTTTCGGGGTGAATATCTACGGCAGTCCCGAGAAGATACGCTTCTCGCTGGGCAGGTGCAAGTATAAGGACGGCAAAGTGCCTTCATTTACAGCCGACATCGATACTATGCAGGTGAACGTGCTGGATGCAATCCGCAACATTTACGAAAACGGCGTAGATGCCGCCATGTCGCAGATGGAGAAGGAGCAGGCACGGCTCGACAATGTCAAGCAGTCCGGCGGTTATTCCGGTGCCGAGTCCGAGATTCTCACCCGCGAGGAGTTCAACGAGCTGGACAGGATGATGTTCGAGATGAATATGGAGGAGGATTTGGAGGCAGCCGAGAAGGAGATATCATCCACCCTGGATGCAGCCCTGGATGAGTTGTCGGAGGAACAGAAGAAATGGGCTGCAGAGCATCCCTGGGCGGAGCTTGCCGAGTCGCGTGCAGAGAAACGGCGTGCCGCCAAAGGGTCAAAATAAAAAATTTGCTACCTTTGCAGTCCTTTAAGTCATAGGGGCGTGTTGCCCCTGCGCTTTGCGGGTGTGTTGAAATGGTAGACAAGCCAGACTTAGGATCTGGTGCCGAAAGGCGTATGGGTTCGAGTCCCTTCACCCGCACATCGCTCAAAAAGCCGCCGGAAAGGCGGCTTTTTCCGTCTCTACGCTGGCGGAGAGACTACTGAGGGGAAAGGGGACTCAGAATTTGCGAAATACGGTCGATGCCGAGGGCGTTTTCGACTGCGAAGCCGCCGTTGCGGGTACGGCGGAGGCTGTGAAGGAAAGCGCCGCTGCCGAGGGCTTCGCCGAGGTCGCGGGCGAGGGCGCGGATGTATGTGCCTTTGGAGCAGTCTACAAGAATTTCGGCCTGAGGAAGGCCTGGCGGCACCTCCGCCACATTTATCCTGCTGCTGGCATTTGTCAGAGCAGCTGTCCCGCTCGATCCGGCAATACCATCAACGCCATTCATACTATAATTCACCAGATCCAAATCGTAAATGCTTATCCTGCTTGCCTGCAGGATGCCGGCGTCATCCACCGGCAGGCCGGCCTTGTACCGCTTCCTTGCAAGCTCATAAACCCTAACTCCGTCCACGCTCTTTGCGCTGAAAAGCGGCGCCACCTGATCCTGCTCCCCGATGAACGAGGGCAGTACGGCACGCAGCGCCTCTTCCGAAACCCCGTCAAGGGAACAGAACTTGTCGACGGCCTTTTCGCGGTCGTACGAAGGAGTAGTCGCCCCGAAAGTTACGCCCGCCAGATACTGCTTCGGAGCCTTCTGGAACTCCTCGGCGAGTTTGGTGGCCTTTCCTATGCAAACCAGCAGTACACCGGTAGCAAGCGGATCCAGGGTTCCGGCGTGCCCCACCTTCAGGTTGCGCTTGCCGAAATGCTTCACCGCCATCCACTTGACCTTGCGGATTACATCGGCGGAAGTCCACCTGTAAGGCTTGTCAACAGGAATCACGATTCCTTCCGGATAATCCTCTATGGAATGGCTCAGGGCGGCCCCTGCGGTAAGTGTCAGATAACTCATTGCTCTATTGTAAGGGGTGCAATCGCGGCGGTGTTGGCGCGGTAATGGTCGGCATATTCGCAGACTATCTCGGCTGCAGGGCTTTGGAACACACCGGCGCGGGTGACGTAGAACTCTTCGCTGACAGTGGTTTTTTCTTCCGGATAGACCTCATACCAGAGTTCTATGCGGTCGGAAATGACATTGCGGTAGCAGCCCCAGCGATAGCCTGAAAGCTGGTTGACGGGCACCAGGCCGGCTCCGAAGGGGATAGTCAGCTTTACGAAACTGCGGTTCTCGTCATTCTTTATCTCAAAACTCAGCCTGACGCGGTCGCCAACTTTCAGCACCGAAGGAGTGCTGCCGTCGGAATATGCGGGGGAGAGCGCGGACATCCCCATACCGTTCCCCGCGGCCTTCACATCGGCGAAAGGTACATCATAGCTGCCTTTAAGCGCCAGTACTTTGGTCTGCAGTATGCTGTCGGGCCCGTTGAGCACGAGGGCGAGGGCTTCGAGATAACCGGAGTAAGCTTTCCATGCCTGGGTTTCCTTCTGCACCATTATCCAGAGGCGTATGCCGTCGGAAATCCCGCTGTGCGAATGTCTGTCCATTATGCGGGCAATGGTGCAGTGTGCGTCCAGTTCGCTTTCCAGCAGTCCTCTCCAGGGCATCACCACATTGGGATAATAGCATCCTCCGCTCTTGTGCGGCTGTGCATATTCAACCAGCGATTCGATGTCGGCGTCGAGGGATTTACGGAGTTTGCCTGTGGTGCCGAGCTTGATTCCAAGCTTCTTCGCGAGGGCGTTCCCCCGTTCGGAGGCCAGCAGGTTTTCGAGGGTTTCAACCCTGCGCGCCTTGGCCCCTATCCGGCCGTTGAGGCCGCGGGCTTTCTTCGGGACGAGATATTCTTTCGCCTCCTTGCGCCAGTCCGCTTCAGTCTTTTCGGTGAAAGGAACTTCGGGGAACATGCTGCGCACATGCAGGTACTGCTCCATGCTGAGTCCGCGGTACCACCAGTTGCTTTTGCTCTTTGCAAAGTATTGTGAATCAATATATTTCACGGCTGCGACCTCGTCGATTATCCCAAGTCCGCGAAGCTGCGTAAGCACCACGGCGGTAACGATAGGCGAAGGCTCCATCCCTGCGAACCAGGCGAATCCTCCGTTGGCGGCCTTGCAGGCGTTCAGTTTTTCCAGAGTCTTTTCGCGGTCGAACGCGGGCTTCTGTCCGAGCTTTTCGCAGAGGGAGTAGGCGTAGAGGGCTTTAGAAAGTTCGATGGCGTTGTCGCAATGTACCTCCACTTCTTCGGGAATGGCTTCTCCCAGCATCTCGAAAATGGATATCTCCTTCATTTCGGCGGAATCTCCCGGAATGTTTGTAAACATCGCGCGAAGTTCTTTTTCCAGGGCAGCCTTGTCTGCTCCTGCATGAAGCAGGGCTGAATGGGCTTCGGTAAGAGACTGTACAGTTTTGGATACGGGCACGCAAACGAATACTCCGTCGGACCCGAGAGCACCGTCTTCGGGCCGGAAAACTACCTTTACGCCAAGCTCGCGGACATCCGGAGCCGTCAGTACGAAGTCCTGGCTTACAGTGCCTTTGCCCGGAACGAGCATCTCGCAGGATGCGGTTGAAAGAACGGGTGCCGTCTTGTGGTCGGAGCCGTTCAGAAGCTGCACGCTGAGAGTTCCCCTGACATCTTCCGGCAGGCTGCTGCTGAGGGCTATACGGGCCTTGTAGACATCTCCTTCATAGAGGAACTGCGGCTCCACGAGGCTTATCTTTACGGGTATGGTAACCACCATTTCGCGCCTCATGACAGCATTGCGCATGTCTTTGTCGTGTGCGAAAACCTGCACATTGTAGGTGGAAAGCTTGTCGGCATTGGTAAAGTTGAACTGCACCTTGCCGTTGGCATCGCTGCGCAGGAAAGGCTCCCAGGCTATGGTATTCGCAAAGTTCTCGCGTATAATAATGTCGGCACCGCCCGTTTCCTGCACGGCGGCATACATCACCGGACCTGAATCCTCTTCGGCTGTGGGAGAGGCATTCATTGCTACCGCATAGTCCGTCGCAACCATCTTCATTGTGGCCTTGCTCATCACATCCCTCCTGGGGCCCATCCCTGTTACATATATCATTTTTGGCATGGAGCTGTCGTTGCCGTTGTTCGGGCTGTACCGAATATAAGGAATGGGCAGCCTCTCCGGACGAAGTTCCGTCCATTTGTTGGCCCTGAACCTTTCCGTGCCCAGGTCGAAGATGGCGGCGGCGCATTCCACCCCGGCGGCGGTGCTAATCTCGAAGCTGTACTGCCCGCCGGGGGCGGTGGTGTCGAGGAAGCGGGTGAAGCTGAGCGGAAGGTCGTAATCGTGGAGCTCCTTGCGGAGATGCGCGGTATAGGAATAATGGACCCTGTTCTGGAAATAGAGAACACTGATGCAGACAGCATCGGGATCGCTGTTCTTCAGTTTGTATTCGATTGTGGTCGAGGCTTTTTCGCCAGCCCTGGGAACAATGTGGCGCACTTCTCTCCGCAGCAGTTTGTTACCGGTTCCGTGAACCTCTATCGAAACCCAGACAGGCTGATTCCCCGCCACCAGTTCGAGCGAAAACCTGCCCTGGGCAGTGGCTTTTTCATCTTCCTTGAAATAATAATCGACAGGTTCTTCCTGATCAGCTTTGTTCCTGATATTTACTGAGGTATTGAACTCCATGGTCTCTCCGGTGGCATCCACTGCCTTCACCGTGATGCTGTACCAGTCATAATTGCGGGCCGTGCTGTCGGGTTCGAAGCTGATTGCGAAGCGTCCGTCGCCGTCGGCCTCCAGTTCTCCTTCGCTCCAGGTTTTACCGTAATGTTCCACCCTGTAAGAGAGTTTGGAAGAACTGAGGGGGTGTCCCGAATAGGAATGTATCGTGCCGGCCACCTTGATTTCATCGACGGGGAAATAAAGCGTTCCCTGCCTGTCGAATACAAGGTCGAAAGTCGGAAGTATGAAGTCGTCGACCTGTACGCTCCGCGAACCCAGATTTCTTCCGCCCTTGCGCCGTACAAATACGGTGTAGCTGCCGTTACGTTCTCTGCGCTCCAGTGTAAAATCTCCGGCAATGCTTCCGAATTCGTTGGTTTTCAGAGTCTTGGTCGAGATGATCTTTCCGTCCGCACCGCGGAGTTCCACCTCGGTTTCCACTCCTTCTCCCAGGCTTTTGCAAGAATATCTTCCCCTGTAAAGCACCGCTTTGAAGTGCAGTATGTCGCCAGGGCTGTAGGCTCCGCGGTCGGTGATTACGGCTGCATGTTCCTGCCAGGCATCGTCTGTAAGGTCGGGGCTGTAGTAACTGCCCGTGCTGACAGCCTTGGAAAGCCTTGACCGGCCGTCGTTGCAGCGCACACGGTACTGGTAATTGCTGCGGGGGCTTTCCAGGATGCGCCTGTTGATAGATGCGGGAACGGGGGTGAATCCCGAAATGGAGATAGGGGCGCTTTCCACCACCTTTCCGTCTTCGAGCAGTTCGAACGTCACCTTTTTGAGAGGTTCTCCGCTGATGTAGTCCGCGGCCCAGATTGCGGCGCCGTCGGCGTTGAAGCGCATGGCGGTGGAGATTGTGTAATAATTGTAGACAATATCCTCGGTGATATCCCCTCTTTTGCAGGAGATGTTGTACGTACCATCGGCCATAACGGGAAGTTCTATCAGAAGTTTGTCTTTGAGATAGTAGCTTCCTATGGGGTTGGTGAGGTATTTTTCAAATACTTTTTTCCCGTTTTCGCCGGTAATTTTTATTGTGACGGCATCCAGGTTCTGCAGGCCCACCGTGAAAACTCCATTTCTCACCACGGCCTCTATGCCCTTGGAGTTCATTGTTTTCAGCAGTTCGTCCGCCTTTTTGCAGCAGTCGGCAAGTTTTCTTTCGGTTCCGCTGAAACTGTCTGCCCTGGAATTTAGCTCCATGCAATCATCCCGAAGAGCCTCGAAATCGGAAGACCTGGCATCGCTCCCGGGCTGCTCCAATGTGTTGAAGCGATTGTTCAGCAGCTGTTGTTCCGCAAGCAGCCCTGCCGCCTTCCCCTTGTATTTCCCTGCAAACGCGGCAAGCCTGTCGGTATCATCTCCCGATATCTGCTCGAATTCCGCAATGGCTCCCAAAGGATATTCCTTGAATTCCTTGACAAGGGTGCTGCCATCCCTATATCGGCAATAACTCCACAGGCAGTAGTCATAGTCGCTCGCAAACATCTCCAACAAAGCTTCGCCGTAAAAACGCGAGCTGATGTTGTAGTCCCGTTTCCAGAATTCCGTATTCCTGGAATTGCACAGTTTTCCGGCATTCTGATAGATGTAGTTGATGTCCGGTTCCGGTCCGGTTTTCGACTTAAGATAATAAACCGCCACAGGCTCACCGAAATCCGTGATTTCTTTCTCCATTGCCTTGTTGAGGCTGTCGCGAAGCTTCCAGTTCCTTTGCAAGGAGACCTGCATATACCTGTCGCAGGCATCATAGTAGTCCCAGGTGAGGTGCTGCGCTCCTGCTTCGGCCTTGATTTTTTCCAGCACTTTCAGCTGTGTCTGGGGTTTGTCGGCGTCCTGCGCCGCATAGTATTCCTGCCACAGTTTTACGAGAGTGTGGTCGTCTTTGTCCTTGGCGGATGATGAAAGGGGAAACATAGGTATCACAGTCAGTGCCATAAGAATCGGGAGCAGGTGTTTCATAAGCTTGCAGTGTTAAAATTGCGGTATGGCTT
Organism: uncultured Bacteroidales bacterium; assembly: GCA_905235675.1. Taxonomy (GTDB): domain Bacteria; phylum Bacteroidota; class Bacteroidia; order Bacteroidales; family UBA932; genus Cryptobacteroides. The sequence continues at coordinate 18,883 of CAJONC010000002.1, forward strand.
CGGCAACCACGAAGGTGCTGCCGCCAATATATATGAGGGCATCGGGCAAGTCTTGTGCCAATTCGCGTGCGCGCCGGACGGCAAGTGCCACTGAACCGGCCGTTTCTGGCTTGTATGAAGAGAACAGGTCGGGCCGGAGCGCTTTCAGGCGGGTTTTCAGTTCTTCTGCGGGAAGGGATCTCTGATTGTCGGGAGCTGTGAAGATGTATCTGGCTCCGGTCGGCATTAGGGGAGCGATTCCGGCGAGGTCCTTGTCGGCCATAATGCCGTAGATTATTATGAGCTCGCGGCCTTTGGCCTGAAGGGCTTCCAGGCGGGAGAAGTTTTCTTTGAGGGCGGGAGGATTGTGGCCGATGTCGCAGATTGTTTCGGGATTGCGGGAGATTGTCTCCCACCTGCCCCTGAGGCCCGTCCTGCGGGCAGTCTGCGTTATTGCGGCGGTGGCGGATTCTTCCATAGCCCCCAAAACATCAAGGGCACACAGCGCCGTATGCAGATTCATTTCCTGACAGGGGCCTGTAAGATCCATTTTTGCGAGGATTTCTTCTTCGATGGGGAAAGAGGGAACATCATCCGCAAAAAGCAGAGAACATCCGACCGAAGCCGCTGTCTCCTCAAAAACCGGAGCCGTCTCCATATCGCGGGAACCCACCACCGCAGGCACTCCCGCCTTGAAAATCCCCGCCTTCTCCCTGGCTATCTCCGCACGGGTGTTCCCGAGCAGGGCACAATGGTCGAGGCCGATGGATGTCACCACCGAAAGCGCGGGCGTGATTATATTGGTGCTGTCGAGGCGTCCTCCGAGCCCGACTTCTATCACTGCGGCATCCACCCCCTTGCGGGCGAACCACCAGAAGGCCATCCCCGTAGTAATTTCAAAAAACGAATGTCCCTCAAATTCAGCCTCATATCTTTCCAGAAACTCCCAGACATCCGCGCGGGAAATCATCTCCGCGCCCGAATCCGAAACTACCTTGATTCTCTCGCGGAAGTCCAGCAGATGGGGCGAGGTATACAGCCCTATCCGGCCGCGGCATTGCCCGTCCGCTTGTCTGCGCCCGCCGCATCCTGCGGCCAATGCCGAGGCAAGCATGCTGCATACGCTGCCTTTGCCGTTCGTGCCCGCCACATGGATGCAGGGATATGCCTTCCATGGATGCCCCAGAAGGGCGTCCAATCTTTGCATCCCTCCGAGCCCCGGCTTGTAGGCCCCATCCTTGAAACCCACCTTCTGGACGGACTGAAACCTTGTAAACAGGGCTTCCAGACGGGAATTATATTCGTTATCAGTGAAATTTGATTGCATCTGAATCCAAAAATAGTTATTTTTGAAAGAATTTGTAACTTGAATGTCAGAAAAAGTGTCGCCGTTATATCCGGCATACATAATCGATGGAGAGCGACAGGCCGCCGCTCCGTGGCAGATACTCGACAGCGTGAGCGTCTTCCCTCAGGAGTCGGTCTGCGACGGTGAGGATTGTCCTGCAGTCGTGGACGAAACCCCCGATGTGAGCCCCAGCTCCGATGCCCCCGATGCGCGGAAGGTGGAAAAATATCTCAACTCCGTCCTTCGTGCCGAACGCCGCTTCCCCATGCAGTTCGCGGGCAGCTACACCCGCGGCAGGATAGCCTGGGCGCTGCTTGACTGCATCTGGCGCATGGGCCGTTTCCGCATCGGTGACCTCGCCCTCGACGCCTGCTGGCACTGGAACTCCTTGCAGATAGGCAACATGGCGGGATTCTACCGTTCCGTGGAGGCAATGGGCGACATGCTGGACGCCCTCAACCTGAAACTGCGCGACTACAGCTGCAAAGACACTGACGGGCCATGTTCTCTGGAACTCGGCTGCGAACTCAGCCCCCTTGCCGGCGAATCCGACATTGTCGAGCAGCCTTTCACCACTGCAAATCCCCAGATGGGGGCGGGCAGCATCTCCAATTCCCTGCAGAACGACATGCAGAGCTGGCTGGTGTACATTCCCTTCGACTCGTCGCCCTACAGGCTCGGCGGGTCGCTGCTGGCGCAGTCGCAGGGCATCAATTCCCCCGTAGCCCCCGCACTCGACGACGCCGACTACTTCCTCGACTGTTACGAGGTGGTGCGTGAGCTGGTGGAAGACGGAATAGTGCTTGCCGGAGCCACGGTGGGGGAAGGAGGTCTGATTGCCGCGGTGAAAGGGATGACAAACTCCAAAACGGGAGTGAATATCGACATTTCCGACATTCGCAGGGCCTGCCCGGGCACGGACATTGTGAGCATACTTTTCGCAGAAATCCCCGGCGTGCTGATTCAGATAAGGGACATAGATTTCGACTATGTCGATGCCGAGCTGCTGCTTCAGGACGTGGCTTTCTATCCGCTCGGACACCCGATCGCGAACGGGGGAGAGGTGCGGGTCCATTCATCCGCCAAGACGGGGCTGCAGAACATACTCGAATCGCTGGTGCAGCGCCAGGGAGGAGAGGGAGAAGACTAAACTGAAAACCAATTATGGGCAAACCGAAAATTTTCGTACTCGACACCAATGTGCCTCTCCACGACTACAAGGCGATAAGGCACTTTCAGGACAACAATATCGTAGTTCCCATCGCGGTGGTGGAGGAACTCGACAAATTCAAGAAGGGCAACGACACGCTCGCATTCAACGCGAGGCATTTCCTGAGGGAACTCGACAATATCTCCAACGGAAAGAGTTTCGCAGGGCAGGGGATACCCATAGGCCGCAATCTCGGCCTTATCAAGGTTGAACCCAACCATCCCTTCCCCGACAGTCTCAAAGACCTTTTCATTGACGACATCCAGGACCATCGCATCCTTGCCACCGCCATCTGGGTGCGCGACCACAATCCCGGCACTTTCGTGGCCCTGGTAACCAAGGATGTGAACCTCCGCATGAAGGCCAAGGCCGCCGGAATGGAGGTGCAGGATTATCTGACCGACCGTCTGGAAGATGCCAGGATTGAGAATGCCAACAAGGAAGTGCAGACTCTCACCATCGATTCCGCCGTGCTGCAGAATCTTGCATACGGTGCAGAAAACGCGGTGGAATGGAAGGATATAGTGCCAAAGAAACCGGACGCGAACCGGCTGTTCAAACTGCGTTGGGATGGCGACAAAAGCGCCGAGACCATCTGCGCCCGTTACGATGCCGGCCGCGACAAGGTGGTGCTTGTGAAGAGCCACAGTGCCTATGGAATCCGCCCCCGCAACGACGAGCAGAAGATGGCCCTGGATGCCCTGCTGAACCCCGAAGTCAAGCTCTGCACCCTCACCGGAGGGGCTGGCACAGGGAAAACCCTCCTGGCTCTCGCTACCGCCCTCGAACAGGAAAAAGACTACGACCAGCTGATTATCTCCCGCCCCACGGTCATACTCGGGAACCAGGACATAGGTTTCCTGCCGGGCGACAAGAACAGCAAGATGACGCCCTTCCTGCAGCCCCTGATGGACAACCTGAACGTGATAAAGGGGCAGTTCCGCCCTTCTTCGAAGGAGGCCCTCAAGCTGGACTCCCTGCTCAAGGACGAAAAACTCCTGATAGAGCCGCTCGCCTACATCCGCGGCCGCAGTCTCGGCAGGGCCTTTTTCATTATAGACGAGGCCCAGAACCTCACTCCGCTGGAGGTCAAAACCATCATCACGAGGGCGGGGGAAGGCACGAAGATAGTGCTTACGGGCGATATTTTCCAGATAGACCAGCCCTACCTCGACCAGTGGAGCAACGGTCTCTCGCATGTGGGCGAAAAGATGGAAGGCCATGCACTGTTCCAGCATGTTTTCCTGCGCAAGGGAGAGCGCAGCGAGCTTTCGGAACTGGCTGCCAGGCTGTTATAATGCAAAAAAGTGTGGATTATTGATATTTTTTGTAAATTTGCGCCCGCAATTATTGAAAGTTACTGATAAAAGATATGGAAGAAAACAAGAAACGCGTTTATCGCTTTGGCGGAAAGACCGCTGAAGGTGACGGAACAATGCGCGAGCTCCTTGGTGGAAAGGGAGCCAATCTGGCGGAAATGAGCCGCCTCGGAATGCCGGTACCTGCCGGATTTACAATTACGACCGAATGCTGCGCCGAGTATTATGAACTTGGCGGAGGATATTCTGCAGCCCTCAAGGGCGATGTCGCAGATGCCCTCGCAGCTACCGAAAAACTTATGGGAAAACGTTTCGGCGACCCCGAGGATCCGCTCCTCGTAAGCTGCCGCAGCGGCGCCCGCAGCTCCATGCCCGGAATGATGGACACCATCCTCAACATCGGACTCTGCTCGGCGACCATTCCCGGTATGATCAAGAAGACGGGTAATCCCCGCTTCGTATACGATGCCTACAGGCGCCTTATCATGATGTATTCCGACGTGGTGATGGAGAAGGCCGAGGGCATCGAACCCGAAGACGGACAGGGCATACGCCAGCAGCTCGACCGCATGATGCAGGAGCTCAAGGACGCCAAGGGCTACAAGTCCGACACCGACATTACTGCAGAAGAACTTGAAGATCTCTGCGGAAAATTCAAGGTGAAGGTGAAGGAAGTCCTCGGGGTTGAATTCCCCGACACCGCTGAGGCCCAGCTTTGGGGTTCCATTGGCGGAGTGTTCAAGAGCTGGAACGGCAAGCGCGCCATCGCTTACCGCCGCATAGAGAAGATTCCCGATGACTGGGGAACAGCAGTGAACGTACAGAGCATGGTGTTCGGCAACATGGGCAACACTTCCGCAACGGGAGTTGCCTTCAGCCGCAACCCTGCTTCCGGCGACAACAAGTTCTATGGCGAGTGGCTCATCAATGCCCAGGGCGAGGACGTGGTTGCCGGTATCCGTACCCCCAACCCTCTGAACGAGGCTACCAAGACCGACCACAATGCCTATCTGGAGAGCCTTGAGAAGGCTATGCCCGAGGTTTATTCCGAGCTCGACGCCATCCGTCTCAAGCTGGAAAACCATTTCCACGACATGCAGGACATCGAGTTCACGATTCAGGAAGGCAAGCTTTGGATGCTGCAGTGCCGTATAGGCAAGCGCACCGGCATCGCCGCCCTGCAGATGGCGATGGACATGCTCGACGAGGGTATGATAGATGAGCGCACGGCAGTGATGCGCGTATCTCCCGCCCAGCTCGACGAAATCCTCCATCCCGTGCTCAATCCCGCATCCGAGAAGAGCGCCGAGGTTATCGCCAAGGGCCTGCCCGCATCCCCCGGTGGAGCGGTGGGAACCATAGTGTTTACCTCCGAGGCCGCCATGGAGGCTGCCGCCAACGGAAAGAAGGTCATCCTCATCCGTGAGGAGACTTCCCCTGAAGATATCGAAGGAATGCGCGCTGCCGCAGGTATACTCACCACCCGCGGAGGTATGACTTCCCACGCCGCCCTCGTGGCCCGTGGATGGGGCAAGTGCTGCATCGTGGGCTGCGAGTCCATGAAGATCAACCTCGCTGCAAAGAGCGTCAGCTTCGAAGGTTCCGACAAGGTTTACAAGGAAGGCGAGTGGTTCTCCCTCAATGGTTCCAAGGGTGCAGTCTATGCTTCCCGCATCGAGACCATGGATGCCAGCGAGAATCCTCTCTTCGTCAAGTTCATGTCGATAGTGGACAAATACCGCCGTCTTGGCATCCGTACCAACGCCGACACTCCCGAGGATGCGGAACGCGCCCTCAAGTTCGGTGCCGAGGGCATAGGCCTCTTCCGTATCGAGCACATGTTCTACGGACGCAACGCCGAGACTCCTCTCACCAAACTCCGCAAGATGATACTTTCCACTACCGACGAAGAGCGCCGCGCGGCCCTCGACGAGCTGCTTCCTTTCATGAAGGCTTCGGTCAAGAGCACCATGAAGGTCATGGACGGCAAGCCGGTGGTGTTCCGTCTGCTCGACCCGCCTCTCCACGAGTTCGTTCCCCATACCAGGGAGAAGAAGGAAGAGATGGCAAAAGAGCTGGGTGTCAGCGTGAAGGAGGTCGAAAAGCGTGGCGAGGAACTCCATGAGATCAACCCTATGATGGGTCACCGCGGAGTGCGTCTGCACGTTACCTATCCCCTTATCGCCGAGACTCAGTACAGGGCTATCTTCCAGGCTGCCGTAGAGCTCAAGCAGGCAGGATACAATCCCATGCCGGAAATAATGATTCCCGTTACCATCTCCGCACGCGAGCTCAGCTTCCAGAAGGCTATCTGCGACCGCGTGCTTGCAGAGGTTGAGGCAAAGGCCGGCGGAGCCCAGATAGAGTACCACTTCGGTACCATGATCGAGATTCCCCGCGCAGCCCTCACTGCCGACCGCATGGCCCGTACCGCAGAATTCTTCAGCTTCGGTACCAACGACCTTACCCAGATGACCTTCGGCTTCAGCCGCGACGACGTAGGCACCTTCATGGGCGACTACCTCGGCAACAAGATTATCGACGCCGATCCTTTCCAGACCATCGACGTGAAGGGTGTGGGCAAGCTGGTCGAGTATGGTATCAGCAATGGACGCAGCAAGCGCGCCGACCTCAAGTGCGGCGTCTGCGGCGAGCATGGCGGAGATCCCGACAGCGTACGCTTCTTCAACAAGATTGGAGTCGACTACGTAAGCTGCTCACCTTTCCGCGTGCCTATCGCCCGCCTCGCTGCCGCCCAGGCCGCCATCGAGCAGGAGAAGTAGCTGCTGAGATATAATCCAAAGAGGGGTCGACCAAAAAGGTCGGCCTCTTTTTTTGATATGGTAACTATGGCAATATGCGTTAAAGGTCAATACAACGGATGGAATCGAAAGAAAATCATCAGGGAAATCAGACATGCCTCCCTCCTGTTCGAAGATAAAGCAAAAGAGAACGGAATCAACCCTTATTATGCCGAGATGATAACGAACAGGTTGAATGAACTGGGACGTCCTGACAAAAAGATATCCGTCGAAGAAACAATCGAGGAAAAGAAAGAAAGGCAGTTGTAACACCCCTCAGATTACTCTTCCCTCGCTCTTTCAAGGGAATCTTTATACCTGCGATTTTTTATATTATCTAAATTTTGCACGATTATAAACACTATTTATAACAGTGCAGATATGGCGATAATTATTTGTTTTACTGCTCCTTTTGAAGAAAGTTTGCCCTGGTTATATCCATTTCCGCAACGGCGCACTCATTGCCTCCTATCCAGGCATGGCGCTTCAATGCGTCTTGGAAGATAAGGTTCGCGCAGAGGGCCTTTGCCAGAAGGTCGTCAGGATGATCGGATATGTGACGTGCGAAGGTCTCCAAACATATCGTCCGCACAGCGTCGTAGTAACTGTTCGGGATAACGCTGTCATTTGAAAGGCCGAAGTAGTTGTCCTGAACAGTGGGACGCCAGTTGAAATAAACCTCGGCAAGGAAAGGGGTATATTCTCTGGTTTCGATTATTCCTCCAAGGGCAGCCAGGATGGTGATGTCACTGAATCTGGCGTAGATGTTTTCCTCTATAGCATATATGGCGTATTCATCGATGGAAGAGGCGTTCAGGCGACGTTCCCGAATCTTCCTCACACCTGCGGTGTCCGCAGTTGCGCTCAAATAATCCGGACGATTCGCCTGCAGAAGGTCGATATCGGGGACATATTTCTTTTTGTCATACATCTTCCAGAAATTCTCCTGAACTTTTTGTAAATCCTTTTCCGTGACGAAGTTGACATCGTCATAAAATGCCGTTTCAATGGGACGGAACCGCTCTGCGGACTCCTCGACTCGATTTTCACCGAGCAGGACGATGACTTCCCGCAGCGTCCGGACCGTCTCATCGTTATCAAATAATAAGGGCAAGGCGTCTATCATCGGTTCGGTCTCGACATACCAGTCCAAGCCATTCTCTTCCATCCGCCCTGCAATATCAGACGCAGATGTCAGATAACGGGTGACGACCGTCCAATTAGCCATCGCAGCAATCTGCCAGGCATTTTCGTTCTCCATCAGCTCCGCAGGAAGACGGAAGACGCAGGAGTCGATGTAGGTACGGTCGGCCCAAAAATCGAGGTCCTGTTCAGTATAGCTCCGTTCTGCCAACGCCTCGATGTTTTCAATGCTGGCAATCCCCGTGCAGGGGTAGGTGAGCGGCTGGGGAACAACCTGGCTGCAGGCCAGGAGAATTATGCATGGTAATAGGGATAATGATTTGATTTTCATATAGTTGATATTTATGACATAACTTTTTTATCTTCAAATGCCACGGCGCCCAATTGCGGGACCATAGAGAGATTTTCATCACGCTGCTTTCTCCTCATCTAAAGGATGATCGTCCACATCATCAACCGACACAGGCTCCGGCATACGTTCCTGCTGCTCTCTAAGCCTCTTGTTATCCCTTTCCAAGGTCTTGTAGTCCTGACATTTGCTCACATACAGGGCCAGAACGCCGCTGCGATAGATATGATTGCTATTATCATTGTAGTTTTATTGTATCATTATTACAGATTATCATCCTCGGGACTAAACTCAAAGAATTTTTCAGGTCCATGCTGAGATGTCAATTCAAAAAGGGCCTCATCATCTTGTTTTAACCCCAGTTTCTCATAGACGAATTCTTCTACTTTTCGGTCTGCCTCTTTGCCTTCAAAAGTGAAATGATATACGTCTTCTGTAGGATCAAACCCATCGGGAGTATCTGTTCCGGGATTCAAAGATATTATCAGAAGATACTTCGGCCTTTCTTCTGTTCCTTCAGAGAAAACCTGAAAGAATGCCGGTGCAGTGTGTACCTCGGTAAATTCCCTTGTCACCGGATTCTTAGAAAAGAACTCCCAGGTAAGTTCAAATATGTGGCTCAGCCGGCGGTCAATGCCATCTTTTGGAACTTTGAATTCTATCGCACCTGTCTTCTCGTCAATTCTGGCGAAATAGAATACAGGCCCCTGGCTCCCCGCCAGTTGATACGGAACTTTTGTGCTATCAGTGATTCCCATTACTTCCTTGATAACAGTGGCTGCTTTTTCTCTACAATCATGTCCTTTTAGGATAATCTCATATGGGTTACCTTCTTGTTCTTGAAGATATACTGGTCTTGGCATACCGTCAGGCAAAGAGAATAACAACAGAATTTCATATCGTCCTCCTTCTCCTTTCTGGCTAGAGATTTGGCAACCGATATCCTCTCCTTCACGGGTGCTGTAATGAAGTTCGGTCAATTCATCGCTCTTTGGGTGGGAATCAAAGTATTCCCAGGTAAGATTCAACACATTGATGAATCGGAAACTGTCATCAAATTCAATGTCGTAAATCCCTCCGTCCAATTCTGGATGTATTGAAGGATCAAATTTATCTAAACCTCGATTCGTGCGATTAATGATACTGATCGCAAGGTATAATAGTCCAGTTAGGAACAGTATTGCAAAAATGGTAACAATCGTCATAATTTGTATTTGATAAGTTATGAATCATGGAAACGGCAGGCTCGCCTGCTACCTTTCACGCCTCGTAGAAGGCGGGCCTTGGTTGCCGTTATTAATGTTTGATAATGAGTTTGTTGTTCTGGTTGTCAATGGTGATGGTGCCGAAGCGCTCCATCGCGCTCTGGCCGAGCAGCAGCGGAGCTTTTTGGCTCTTCACTACCGAGGCGTCCGCGTTGCCGCTCAGAACAGTCAGCAATACAACTGACAAAAGGGCTAGTATACGTTTCATGATGCGTGAAAGAATTTTTATAAAGTTTCAAGTCAAGAGATAATACTCCCTCAAACCGAATTCTTACACGTTGTGAAGAAAAATTCTGTTTAAGTTTTTCGTATAAAATAAAATAGGTAAATTTGCATATTAAGCATTTACCTACTATTTATGCCTCTTCTTGTGTACAGACCAAAACTGTTCCAGAACACTGCAGAAAATCTGCAGTTTAGGGCACTATGCGCTGAATTGAAAAGGAGAGTTGATGCGAATGACAAACGCGGTGGGACCAGAAGGTCGCTCTGTATTATGGTCGGCAATTTTAATTTCGCCGAAAAAGAGTTTGACGCTTTCTTAATCAAAAAAGAGGGTATTGTTCTGCTGGAGTTTAAAAACTACGGGGGTAGAATTACTGTCTCAAATAATGAGTGGAAAGGGGAATCAGATGGGTACCCGTTTGTTATAAAAGGTGGTTCTGGTGGCAAAACGCCACTTGAACAAGCTCGGTTAAATAGGAATGCTTTCATTAGAAATATTACAGGTTCATTTGCCATGACAAATGAGCAAGCGCAGAAGATTTCAACTTTGGTTGTTTTCAACCACAAAAGCGAGATCGTCAATAATCTGCGTTTTAATGTTCAGACTTGGTTGAATGTAACCGACAATACTGAATTCTTTGGTGCCGTTGAATCTATCGTTGATAAGGATTTGTGTTTAACGGCTGTTGACATTAAGCATATTGCGGATAGAATAGTCTTAGAAGACGAAGATATCGTAGAGGAATTTTCCGATATCGATTTCTTGAATGATATTTGGAATGATCCTTCTGCTCTTCAACAGTTCTCAGATTCATGTGAAGGAATCGTGGAATTCCCAGAAGAGCCAGACCCATTTGAGGCAGATCAGGAGGGTGAGCTAGATCTAAACCCGGAGCAAACAGAAGCAGCAAAGGAAGAGGTTATCGTTGAGGCAGAATCTTTATCAGAGCCGCCTCAAGAGGAAGCAATTCCTTGCGACCATCTTCCTCCGATGATCGAGAATTACATATCATTGATTCAGCAAGCAGCAATGCCAGGCATTGCATACAATATCTATGATTGTACAGAATCAGCACCGTTAGTGGATTTCGATATTTCTCAGAAATATTTAATCAAGGTGTTAACCGACCCACATGAAAGAAATGCGAAGGATTTGGGCGTTTTTGTCCATCAGAAGATACACTTCGGCCTGAACTGCTTATATTGGACTTTTGGAGAGACCATTCCTACAATTAAGCATACGGAAGAAGAACTTGCACCAGAGTCTGGACTTGTATTCCGCAATTCATCCACAATTCTGGCCCCCTGGTTGGATTCATTTATATTTGATAAGTTGGGGGCTTCATATGATCCTAGATATAAGCGATTTGCTTATAATGATGACTTAACTGAAGAAGAAGCTAAGATTTACCTGGGAACTTACTTCCCAAGGAGTTATGCGGAGCACTTTCTTATTTTCGAGAATCTGTTTTCAAATCCAATTTTTCGTTCTAAGTACGAATCAAAACGTCACCTCTCCATATTTAGCGTTGGGGCTGGGACCGGAGGTGATATTATAGGCTTACTAACAGTAATTGATAAATTTCTGCCTTCGAGTATTGGAATCACGGTTATCGCTTTAGATGCTAATCAGAATTCACTTGACCTTCAAAAAGCGGTTATAGACAGGTATTCTTCTATTTCATCTCGCGACATCTCTCTTTCTCAGTTTTGTGATAGGATAGTGGATGAAGGGACTTTACAAAAGTATTCTCAGAATGCCTTGCCAGATGGAAGTCTTGATTTTGTCTTATTTGCCAAAGTCGGCTGTGAACTGCACGGCAAGAAAGTCTTTGGTGATGATAATGTTTATGAAGTATGCTTAAGACAATTTGCTTCTAAACTGTCAGATAGCGGAATCTTTTCGTTATTAGATGTTACAACCAACGTAGATGGAAAGGCATTTATGCCCATTATACTTAATCGCGGAGTGAATGACTTTATCTCAAGGAATACATCATTTTCCACGGTTATCCCTTTGTCATGTCACTTTTTCGAGAAAGATTGTAAGGCGCCTTGTTTTATTCAGCAGGAATTTAGTGTCTCCCATTGTAAGAAATCGCGAGATTTGAGTAAAGTATGTTATAGGATACTTGCAAAAAAGGAGTTTTGCGAGACTATAGCGAGCAAACATGCGAAACGTTTTATTATAACACCAGCTAAGGCTACTCAGGAACCAAACGAAGCAATATGTCGTCTGTCTGAAAAGTACAGTGAGGTTGGCGATGCCTTTAATATGAATCAATAATTATACGATATATGCCATTACAGAGTTTTGCACTTTCAAAATCAGAGTTGGATGCATACCAGGTACTCGTCCTTGATAAACGAATTGACCGTCCCCTAATTGTTACAGGATGTGCAGGGAGTGGCAAATCAGTCCTTGCGATTCATAAAGCTAAAGAACTTAAGGATCAAGGGTACTCCTTTCTTTTTATTGTGTTCACACAGACGCTTGGCTCTTACATGAAGGCTGGCATAAATCAACTACACCTTGATATTTCTGACTTTTCCACATATGGAAAGTGTTTCGCTCCAGATAAGGACCAGTACGATAATATTACTGGGTGGCATTGGGCCCGGGGAAACTATGACTTTATTATTGTTGACGAAGCTCAAGATTTTTCTCTGGAGGCCGTTCAAGAGTTAGCAAAGCACTGCCGACACTTATATGTTTTTGGCGATTCAGCACAGAGTCTATATAAACAGTTCCTCTTTGATCAGAATCCGACATTGGACATGCGAAGGTTAGAAGACGTCTTGGGGCAGAGAATGGATGACTTAATCTTAAACCATAGATTGCCGGAGTCTATTGCGAAAGTTGCCCAGTACCTTAATACTGATGATGACCGGCTAGTTGGTCGCTGTTTGAAAAAAGGTGGGAATAAGCCAAAGATCATTAGGCTCTCCACCTTTGATGAACAATGTCAAAAGACGATGGATATCATTGATAACATGGGACTAGAAGATGTTGGTATTCTATGTTATCACAAGAATACGGTGAGTGCAGTTGGAGACTTTTTTACCTCTCGAGATAAAAATATCGACGTGTATCTCAACGACAAGTCAAATATAAAGTTTGACTCTGGTAATCCCAAAGTAATGACTTTCAAGAGTAGCAAAGGTTTACAATTCCAAACGGTCTTTATGCTGGGATGTGATAGCTCGATTGATAGTTATGTAAAAGACACTTATGTTGCCATGACGCGTAGCTATCAAGATCTCTACATCATGTATTCGGGGCAGTTAAGCGGTCTTTTCGACACAGTCCCGGTGGAGTTCTATGATACCTCGATAGGAGGATCGTCGGCAGGAAAGCGCTTCTAATTAAGTAGGTTATGAAACTATATATAGCAACCACTTCCCTAAATTTTGATGCGATAGTCTCAACGGACTCCGTTTCACCGGCATCGTTTTACCAAAAACGCGGATTTGGGATTACCTTATTTTATGATAAGGCTTCCTTTATTCTCCCGAATTCGATTTTGTTGACAGATGCTTTCCCTCTCTTTAGCATTAATAGGAGCGAAGTAGACCATCGTCCAATGGTGATTGAAATAGACACCTTGGACTACCCGCCATATTTTGATGCGGTCAAAAAGAATATAGATCATACCGTTTACCGTACTGAGCGCACAATTTACATTTCACCGTCAACAAGCAAGATTTTCTTTTTAAGCGAGGCTGATAAAAACGCGACTCTTGCAAAAGCAGAGTCTATTTTAGAATCCAAGTATTTGTTGTATGTCCGACAAGGCGCCATCAAGGTGTATGATAGAAGCCTGACGTCGATTCGGATTGGCCAAAATTCATTTAAGAATATCATCGATTCGCATGTTACAGATTCAAGGTTTATTAACGAGGACATAGGAATCAATAAGGCAAAGGGCTTCATCGTTTCTTATTTGATCGGTGCAAACATGGCTATCACCCCGGAGTATGCCCGATTGTTGCGTTTATCTAAGGACATCAAAAACGGGATATACTCTCTTAGCACAAAAGAAGGGAAAACTGAGGATGCCATACATTCCGTTTATACTTTAGCAAACGAGGCGGAAGAATTGTCCACCTTCCTCGACGCGAGGAAGCAAGAAGCTAGGAATCGTGTGCTGGGGTATCTATCTTCACAGGATGCATCTTCAATGCTACGTGGTTCATCCAATGAGGAAATAGTCTTGTTTTTAGAGAAGATAGGCGTTTATTCATCCTTATTCAACCGGATAAATGGCAACCGGCTTACTTCAATCGTGGGCCTTGTTCAACAGGCTTTATCTTCAAGAGATGAAACTCTTACAGAGTCTACGTTAGCCGAAATCTCACGCTACGTTGAATCTATTCATCAACGTTCTTCGACCAGAAAAAGCGTGCCAGATCTATTCAAATTAGGACTTGATAGAAATTACATTGAATGTATTGATTCTTCTCTGACTGCGGAATCTCAAAAAAAGGTTGAGATTATGTTCAATCTTTATAGCGATTATAGCTATAGAGCTTCTTGCATACGTGAAAAACGCGTTGAATATGTTATTGACGCCGGTAGAGAGTTCTTTCAAGAGACAAGTGAAGGAGATCAAGAAGAGAGAAATTACATTAATGCAATGCTCGATAATCTTGAGCATGCAGCCAGCTTTGATTTGATGGCAACCAGATCTCAAGCATTGCAATCTTTGGCTGTTTTCATGCGGTCACCAGATGCTGATCTTGATAAGATGGCAAGTCTAGTCGTGTCTACAGAGATTCCAGATGCAAGGATTGCGTTTGGCCTTTGGGGACTCTTCTATGGTTACTCAAATATTCCGCAGAGTTATTATAATTCTCTAGTCCAGGGGCTCAATAAAAAAGAAACAATTGCCTTTGTTGAACAAATCCATGATGCTCTTTTTGGAGTCGTGGCTTCACATGGTAAAGAAGAAAGCGCTCCCCAGAGAGGAAAAAGTTTTATTCAAAAAGCTTTATCTTTTGTTGGCTTAGGAGAGATGGAGGAGCCTAGCAATACTGATGAGGTGGATGATTTACCTCCAGATGATCTCCCTGATGGAGACATCCCGGCATCGAACAATGCAAATGGGATGTTTGATTCGACGACCTCATCTGGGCAAAATGAATCAAGTGAAGTAGAAATTGTTGAAGAGAATGAAGGCAAAAAGATTGCTGGTCCCACTCTTCATCAGTATTCGACTCTATGGGAATTCAGCGTTAGAACTGTTGAGGACTCTTCTGTAAAGAAGAAGGATGACTTCGTAAAGTATTATTCTGATCAAATCGACCACATTTTTGAGACCCAGCACTCTTTGGCAGCAATTAAGAATGGTCTTAAAGAGATACCTTCCCCGCGAGGCATGAAAGACGCCTGGGGAAAATGTCTAAAAATCATAACGCGCCAAATCGAAGAAATTGAAAGAAATGAGACTTACGAGAGAGTGAGAATGGAGATGATGTCTCAGCCCACACTTTGGACATCTATTATCGACGATACTAGTGCGGCCGATTTTGTGGATCTCATTTTAGACGGCTCACTTATTAAGGCTCCTGTTCTTGCTAATTTCAAGCACATTCAGAAAGAATATCAACCTGGCGGCTTTTATTCTAAAAGGAACGACTCCCGAGAGAATTCGAATGTCATTGACCATTTTGAAAAATGGTGCTTCAGTGACAAGAATTCATTCAAGAGAATTCCGCGCACACCGGAAAACGAAAGCATGGTTAGAAAGGTTGTAGATTTTTTAAAGAAGAGGTATCCCAATTTTTAGGTATACGCTTTGGAATCAAAGGTTGAAATACGTCGCGATAACGGAGAGGTTGTCGAAGGAGTTGCACCGGTGATAATATCCGCCAGTCGCTCCACCGACATTCCGGCCTTTTATGCGGACTGGTTCATGAACCGGCTGCGTGCAGGGTATTGCGTATGGTACAACCCTTTTAACCAAAAACCGATGTACATATCCTTCGCGAAAACGAAGGTGATCGTTTTCTGGACCAAGAATCCTGAGCCGATGCTGAAGCATCTGCTGGAACTGGACAGGATGGGTATTCATTACTATTTCCAGGTAACGCTGAATGACTACGTCGATGAAGGCTTTGAGCCCAATGTCGGTCCGGTTGCCCAGCGTGTTAACGTTTTTAAGCAACTCTCCGAAACCATCGGTAAGGAGAAGGTGATCTGGAGATTCGATCCCCTCATTGTTACGCCAAACCTGACAGCAAGGCAGTTATTGACGAAGGTTTTCCACGTTGGAAACCAGTTGAAGGGCTATACGGACAAGCTGGTGTTCAGTTTTATCGACGTGAAGGCATACCGTAAGGTCCAAAACAATCTCATCAAGGAGACGCCATATTACACCCGCGCAACCGTTGAGTCGGCAGAACCCTCGGGCGCATATTTGACCGAATTGGTCGACGGACTTGCCAAGCTGCGGGATCACTGGAAAGAAGAAGGCTGGAATCTGACACTGGCCACCTGTGGAGAAAGTATAGACCTAGATAAATATGGCATCGAGCATAACCGCTGCATTGATGGTGAATTGATGGAAAAACTCTTTGCTAATGACAAGGAGTTAGTTTATTACCTCCATACCGGCAAGTTCCCAGAACCAGACTTATTCGGTGGCATTCCGGAAATCCCCACAGATAGGAAGAATCTCAAGGATAAAGGTCAGCGTAAGGTATGTGGGTGCATGATAAGCAAAGATATCGGCATGTATAATACTTGCCGTCATTTTTGCGTGTATTGTTACGCCAACACGAGCAAGGATGTCGTGCTGAAGAATTTCAAGCAGCACAAGGTTGACGCTGAGAGCCTGTATTGACAATTTAGATGTAAGAAATTGTCTTTGCGGCGTATCTATTATCAAAACAACAATTATGAATAAAAGCATATTCTCAAGAACTCTGGGCATTATAATCGCCATCATTTCATTTGCAATCAATTCCAACGCTCAAGATAGATTCATAACCGGTCTGGTAGAAGATGCATCAACCTCTCTTCCTCTTGCCGGCGTTACAATTAGCACCCCTTCGGGAGCCACTGGAGCTGTAAGCGATGTAAATGGGGAGTTCTCGGTGAACATAAAAAAGAATTCTTCAGTCATTATCCTCTCCTTCCTTGGATTTGAGTCGGTTACAGTTGATGTTTCTGAACGCGATAACGTTGGCGTTATCAAGATGCAGCCAGACAACTATCTCTTAAAAGATGCCCTCGTAGTTGGTCAGATAGCTCTTCCTCGAAAGACTCCCGTTGCTGTCAGTGCTGTCACAGCTTCGATTATCAATGAGAATCTGGGAAACCAGGAACTGGTAGAAATCCTCAAACACACTCCTGGTGTCCATGCTAATCGACAGGGAGGAGGATGGGCGGATTCCGAGATTTACATGAGAGGTTTTGATAATAGTAATATCGCCGTCATGATTAATGGTATCCCGGTCAATGATCCTGAAAACGGCATCGTTTATTGGTCAAACTGGGCAAGTCTGGCAGACGCAGCTGCTGTTATCCAATCTCAGCGAGGAATAGGTTCTGGCAAAGTCGCATCTCCATCCGTCGGCGGTACCATCAATATTATTACAAAAGGTATAGAGGCAAACCCGGGCGGTTTTGTTAATTACGGCTTGGGCAACGACGGATTCCAGAAACTTGGTTTTGCCGTTAGCACCGGCTTGATGAAGAATGGATGGTCTGTGACCTTCCAAGGTGGTCGCTCATCAGGCGACGGATACTTTGATGGTGGCCAGTTTAAAGTTTATGACTTCTTCGCAAACATATCCAAGCGACTGAATGCTTATCACCAGATAAGCCTCACCGCTTTTGGCTCAATGCAAGAGCACTACTCCCGTAAAGATGCCTTGACAAAATCCGAATGGGAAAGAGTCCGTTCCCTGTATAAAGTAAATGGAGACTGGACCAGATACAATCCTGAACTTGGATATAACAGCAAAGGTCAAAGACGTTCTCAAGGGTTGGAGCACTTCACAAATGCGATGGCCTTCCTAAGCCATATATGGCAGATTAACACTTCGGCAAGTTTGAGTACCAGTGCGTATTACTCCTTCGGCAAGGGGTATTCTCATTCCGGCCTTGCGGATGAAGATACATACTCTGAGTATGACTGGTATAGCGCAGATTACGGCATACTTAATACAAAGTTCCGCGCGAATGATGGCACATTTGATTATGCCAAAATTGAGAATATCAATGCCGCTTCCGACCGTGGTTCTTTGCTCGTAATGTCCAATACTATTGGCAATTACGGAACATATGGCTTGGTTTCCACCTTCAAGAAGGATTTCTCAAGCCTGCATCTGACTGCCGGTATAGATATCCGTTCTTATAAAGCTTTGCATCAGAACACACTTGACGATTTACTCGGGGGGGCTTATTATATTGACCCTGGCCGAAGTGATGTATCGAGTGATAACAACCCCATAGCTACGGATGGATGGAAACAGGCGCATCTGGGTATTGGTGACATCCTATACCGTGACTACGACTCCCACATTGTTCAGGAAGGCGGATTTGCACAATTGGAGTACATCGGAGATAAATTCAGTGCTTTCGTAGCCGGAGCTCTCAGCAATTCACAGTTCTGGAGATTTGACCGTTTCTATTACTCAACTGATAAGGCTAAATCGGACATCGCCACATTCTGGGGAGGAAACATAAAAGCCGGTGCCAATTTCAACATCAACGACAATCATAATATCTATGCGAACGTCGGTTATGTTTCCAGGGCGCCAAAATTCAAAGGTGGCGTCTTTATGTCCGCAACCTCTTCCCATAAAATCAATGAACGTGTCGCAAATGAGAAAGCCGCTTCTGCCGAATTGGGATATGGCTTCCACAATGAGTATGTCGATCTAGCCGCCAACGGATACTTCATTGAGTGGCTTGATAAGGCTATGGCTAAGAGAGGGAAACTGAACGGCCAATATTACTTGAACATGACGGGCGTCAATTCTCGCCATCTTGGTGTTGAAGTCGAATTAACAACCCGTCCATTCCGCTGGATGGAACTATCAGGAATGCTCTCAATTGGTGACTGGAGATGGGATAGCGATAATGTCAAGGGGTACGCATATAACCTGTCCGGTCAGGCTATCAACATGGATGGCGGAGTTACAACACCCGGTGCCGAAGATCATGCTTGGGCTCTTATCAATATGAAGGGCATCCATGTCGGCGGCTCCGCACAGACAACCGCTTCTATTGATGCTTTATTTAAACCATTCAAGGGATTTAGAATAGGCGGCGGGTACATCTTCTTCGATAGGAATTACGCTTATTATTCACTTTCCGGTAGCGATCTTTCACTTGGGAAAGAGGTATATGTCAGCGAGCCGTGGAAGGCCCCATGCGGCGGCTCTCTTGATGCCAGGGCGAGCTACACATTCAAGATTGCAGGAATGGAAGCATCTCTTTCTGGGCAAGTAAACAACATCCTTGATAGTCACTATATTGAGAAGGCATGGAATCCTTCCAATGTCTCAGCGGCTACAAAAGAAGTTAATCCGGATGATGTTTACATGTTCTACTCTCTTGGACGCATGTGGAGCATAAAGTTTCAGCTAAAATTCTAGGCGGTATGGCTGAAAAGGGCGGCATGAATTATCTAGGTCTGATAGGTCGGTTCTTCCCGAAATACAAAGGAAGCATCGGCCTTAATATCCTTTTCATGGCGCTGAGTTCAATATTCAGCATCGTAGGGTTTTCAGCCGTCATTCCGATTATCAATATGCTGTTCGGCATATCTGAGGAGTCGATACAGATAATGAATAGTCCTGCGAGTTCCTCCTTTCAAGACCTCTTCGATTTCGTAAAGAATAATACTCTATATTACCTGCAGGGAGCGTCGCTTGAGCATGGAACTGGTTACGGGCTGATGATTATTGCCTTGTTCATCATCATTACTTCTTTTCTAAGTAATGGATGCTCGTTCCTCGCGGAATTCTTCAGAATTCCTATGAGAGTCGGTATTTTGAAGGACCTTCGGAAAGAACTGTATGACAAAATTCTCGACTTCCCAGCAAGCCTGATGAGTAAGGATAATCGTGGTGATCTGGTATCCAGAACGACCAATGACGTTTTGGAGGTTGAATGGTGCGTAAACAACACGCTGGATCTGCTGATAGAACACCCGATTCCTGTTATCATCTATCTCATAACTCTCTTTACGATATCCCCTAAACTGACTCTGTTTGCGCTTGCCCTTCTGATGCTCTGCGCCTTGATTGTGATTGCCATTGGCCGATCGTTGAAGAGACTTGCCCATAAAGGTCAGAGCGAAAGAGGCACCATTCTCTCTAAATACGAGGAAACGATAGGTGGACTTACAGTAATCCGTTCATTCAACGCTGAAAAGCAGGCGTCCGAACGCTTTGAAGAGATCAACGAGGAGAACCGTCGTACATTCAGAAAGCTGAACAGGGTACTTGCTTTATCCTCACCCGTAACCCGCTTTACAGTTTCAACCGTTCTCGCCTTACTTCTTTGGCTTGGAGGGAATAGTATCCTTTCTGAAGGAACACCTCTGTCAGGTGCAGAATTCGTCTATTTCCTATTGATATTTCACTCTATCATTGATCCTGTCAGGGGCATAGCAAAGGCTTCCTATAGCATCAGAAAACAGGTTGCATCCTTGGAGAGAATCAACAAGGTCCTGAATATGGAGAATGGGCAAACTGTCGGTGAACAGAATGAGGAAGTAGCCATTGATATTAAGCCGGGAGTACCGGCCTTAGAGTTCTCTCACGTCTCGTATTGTTATGAAGATGAGACTCCCGTACTCGATGATTTTTCATTTACCTTAGAGCAGAGAAACAGCGTTGCTATCGTCGGCAGCGTGGGTGTTGGAAAGACGACAGCTGCCGAACTCGCCATCAAACTCTTTACTCCTCGGGCAGGTGACATCAAGGTTTATGGGAAAGACATCTCTACCGTCTCAGCGGCTTCGATCAGGAAACTCATTGGCTTCGTCCCTCAAGATGCTGTTATGTTTAATGACACAGTATTCAACAATATTGCTTTGGGGGCCGATAAAGCCTCCGTCAAGGATGTTGAAGACGCTGCAAAGCAAGCTGGCATCCACGAATTCATAATGTCATTGCCAGAGAGCTATGACACAGTGGTCGGTGATAGAGGGTCTCGTCTCTCTGGAGGACAGAAACAACAGATCGCGTTGGCTCGTGCATTCCTCAAAGATGCGCCTATTCTCATCCTGGACGAAGCTACTGCATCGTTAGATCCAAGGACCGCCGCTTCTATTATGAACGTAATCTCTGAACTGATGCGGTCCCGCTCTACATTGTTGATTACGCATGACGAAAAAGTGGCCAGTATGGCAAATTCCATTGTCAAACTTTCCTAATTCTGGCCCATTGTGAGAATAGCGCACCTCTCAGACCTTCATTTAGATTCATCGAAAGATGAAATATACGGGGTGAAGCCATATGAGAATCTCTTGAAGGCAGTTTCGTTACTCGAGTCTTACCGGGATATAGAACTGGCTGTTATTACTGGTGACATTTCTAATGACGGATGCCAGTCATCCTATATACTTGCCGATAAGGCATTCGCTCGTCTCAACTTCCCCGTATACATTCTCAATGGAAACCACGATAATGCCCAGGAATTATTCCAAACGACCTTCACAAAGTTCAAATATGAGCCAGTTTTCTGCCGGGGAGAAATTGATTTCATAACAGTTAACACAGTGGTGACAGCAAAAGATGGTACGAATCGTTCACGCGGAGTGTTGCTAGAGTCGGAACTGAAGAGAATAAAGAGTCTTATCGCTGATGGAGGACGAAAGAAAATCATCCTTATGCACCATCCTGCAACAGAAACCGGGAGTTGGCTTGACAGGAGAATTCTGGAGAACAGACAGCTCTTTATCAAGTATGTGTCTTCTTCCGATGAGGTGCTGGCGGTTTTATCAGGGCATAACCACTATGCGACCAATGAGCGTATTGGGAAGTGTTTGTATAGTATAGCGCCATCTGTTAGCACATCATTTGATAAAGATCTTGAGCCGTTTGAAGAGGCATTCAAGCCTGGTTTTAACATTTTGACAATAGAAGGAGATTGCTGTAACGTGGAAACTGTTCGTCTCTAAATACTGAACAGTTCGAGTTGTTTTACGGATTCCGGAGCATACTTCAGCAAAGCATCTTTCATCTTCGATATAATACCAAGGAGCTCGTTTTTGTCCGATTGCAGCCGTTGAATCATTATCTCCTGCCTCTTTATGGTATCATCCATTTTTAGAGCCTGGATCACAATATTGGTGACGATGTTTTCGTTCATTTCCATAACACATTTCATTACGGTTACGTTAGTATATACACTTGTAGTGTGCATTCTTACATATTCTTGCTGGAAATTAGTGCATTATAAACAAAAAACCGTCGAATTCCTTGGAGGAACTCAACGGCTTAGTGCTTGTGCGGATAGGTTACTTGTAAAGGGTCTTTACATACCGGAGGATTTTTTGACGGAGTCTTGACTTGCGAGTATCGATGTTGCCACCGGTATTGTGTGTGATTTCCATCATCTCGTCCTTCGATAAACCATCTTTCATCATTTCAAGCAAAAGCTTGTCACTATCGTTCAGCGTCGAAAGGAAACCGGTGAGATGAGCTAGCCGGTCCTTGGATTCAGACAACTCTTCAGAATACTGGAATGGTGCCAGAATTGATTTGTCTTCTAAATCCATCCCCTCAAAAACGTCAAAACGCGTCTTTGCCGTGATTATCTTTTTCAGTTTCTTTGATTCACTGATAGTGTAATTACGGGCCACAACACAAACCCAGGACTTGAATGGGGCCCCATGATCAGGATCATAGGAGGTGCTTCTATTCAAAATGTGAAGATTGGCACTCTGAATGAAGTCATCAACATCTATATAACCCCTCTTCACCCAGGAGCTGGCGTTCTTCATTAGTGTAAATCTAACAGTGTCAGAAATAGACTTAATGATGTCAGGGCTGAAAAGCGATAGGTTTTTGCCAATAGATGAATCGCTTGAAGGTGAAAAGTTCTGGGACATAGCGCGTGAAAGATTGAGAGTTGATGGAAATAATGGCGGTTGCCCGCCATCCGCTCAGAAAAAAGTCGGTTTAGCGACGCCGTCTAACACTCAACCGTGTCCAGAACTCCATGTCAAAGAACTAATCGCCTTTTCGGCCGCACAAATATATACTTATTTCTCAAGTATTCTTACATGTAATCTTGACTATTTTACTGAATTGTTTTCGCGACAAATAGTCCATGGATACTTTTCGCTCCGCAATTATGAAGTAAATCACCAACTTTCTGAAGAGATTGGCCGGTTGTATAGATACCTCCTATAAGGAGGACGCTCTTTCCGTTTACACGTTCTTTGTTGCATTGGTAAAAACGTTTGTGAGTAATAGGATCCGAATCGAATTTGAGCGTTACGCCGTCCAGGAATACCGGGCATGGAAGTGCTTCTGACAGCTTTTCTGCCATTTCTCCAAATCTAAGGATAGTCTTAGCGCCAGTCGTTCCGGGAGCGAAGCACACTATATCGATGTGCATGTCATTGACGATCTCTCTTGCTTTGCCCTCAATCTGTGTCAGAATCTCGGGGTAAACGTCACCGGTCATAAATGCCTGTACGGTGTCTCTGTCATGAGCCAGCTTAGCTGATGGAGCTTTTACGGACTCAGGGTAATAATCCATTAAATAGCTACAGTTATACATGTTGCGTAAATAAATAGTCTCACATAACATACTGTAGAACAAACTCGCGAATTGCTCTGTGGAGCTCTTCAGAATCCTCTGTATTCTGAATGGTGATTTCGTCGGCCATAGACAAGAAAAAACTCTTGACCGGAATCAGGGAGTAAACAATGGTATCTAGGCGGTATATGCCATTGCCGACGTGCTCAAACATCTCTTTATTAGCATTGGCATAGATATCACAAAAATTGGTCATAGCACGAAGTCCCATATCAAGGCAGATATGGTACCGTACTCCCATATCCGTCCAATCAAAGACATCCGTTTTTGCTATGACATGTTGGTCGCCATATTTCCATTCATCCTTCAGTACCCGCACATCAGACACCCGCGAGAGTTTGAACTGCCGGATAGCTTTTTTGTCCATGTCATAGCACATAATAGACTCTCCATTGCACACAAACTCAAATGGCTCAACGCGCCGATCACTGACAGTCTTGCTATTTGCCGAGGCATATCTGTAGAGAATGGCCTGCTTATGCTCTCTTACGGCCTTTTCCAACTTGTCATATAACCGAACTTCCTTGCTGATATTTTTCAGTTGCTGCCTGCGGACAAGAATCTCGTCATTATTCATCTCCTTACACTCCTCACCATCACGCAAGTAAGCAACGCTATTGAGATATACGATACAGTACTGCGAAGGAAGCACAGTAATTTCAGCTACGTTATCATTTCTTTTAGACGGCTGAATATGGATACACTGATTGATGAACAATGAAACGGTCTCTGGATTACTAGCCTGAAAAATACGATGAATCTGTTGCTTTACGAAGTCGCAGTACGTCGCGATATCATTGATTGGACGCTGGTATACAGTGTAGTTTGTAAGCCACATTCTGATGTCTTTCTCAACACCATAGTATTCCTTTCCAACTTGCTTCGGATAGGCGCGTTTGGTTACGGGGTCAACTCCTATGTATAAGGTCCCACCATCAGAATTAAGGAACCCACAGAGTTTTCTGCAGATCTCAATTCTCTGATTATCATATTTGGCCGTTTTGGGTTTCTCCATAAAAGAGGACTTAAGTTCAATATGCTGAGTCTCTTCTCCGAAGTAGTCAGGATTTTCTTTAGGTCCAACCTCGACTATTTTCTCTACGATTCTTTCTTTTTCAATTACAACCTCTTTCACTACCTCTTTGATAATCTCCCTATCGACATATACGACTTGCGGGATTGCCTGTGCCGACACTATGGTCTTGCAAAATAGAACAGCGAACTTGTCGGCGAAGAAAGGAAGCTTAAGATCTGCCCAGGAGAACCCTAATTGATTAATTATTCCGTTTTCCGACATCGCCTTTTTAAGCGAGCGTAATTCGTTTTTAAAAGTGGGCGCCATATTCTCAAGAAGCATCTCAAGAACAACGACTACGCGGGCGGACTTGTCACCATTTGGACACATTAGAAGATAGGCTGCAAGATTACGACAGTAATCGTTGTAGTCACTTATGCTCTCATTGACGCCGTA
The DNA here is from genome assembly GCA_905235675.1 of uncultured Bacteroidales bacterium. Lineage (GTDB taxonomy): Bacteria > Bacteroidota > Bacteroidia > Bacteroidales > UBA932 > Cryptobacteroides. The sequence continues at coordinate 43,785 of CAJONC010000002.1, forward strand.
CAAGAAGTCCTTAGCCTCAAGACGCGAGAGAATGTGGTCAATCTTTATGGAAAGATCGCCCATTGCCTTCTTCTTCGCCGTCTCGGAAGACTGCTTGTTTGAGAGTACATCAAATATAGATGACTCTACCTTGGGCATGTCCTTTATGACCTGGCCGAGCTGCTCGAATGATGAGAATGTCTTGCACATAATGTTGTTTGTCGTTGTTTCTGTTGCAAAGGTCTGAAGAATGGCAATCAAAAGAAATCATTCGGAACAACAAAAGAAAAATTGCGATTTCTGTGCATTATTTATAACGCGCTTAAAATGAGCCATTTGTCGCAACTAATGGCGTTGAAAAAAAGACACTTTGCGGCAAAATTTTGTTTTGCCGCGTCATTTTTGTAATTTCGTTGCGATAATCATTCTTCTTATGGCCAGTATAGAACTCAAGAAAAGTATCTGCAGGATTCTTACAGATCTTGTAAAATCTGACAATGTCATTTCAGTGGACGAAATGGAAATCCTGGAGGATGCAGCAAAAGCCTTTGGACTCACAAAGGAAAACCATATTGAAAGCTACGCGATGTCTCTGGCCGATGCTGCCGCTTACGTGGCTATTCAGAAGCCGCAAGTCAGAGACCGAATAGTCAAATTGATGGAAAGTTGTGCTCTTAAAGATGGGGAGTGCTGTCGCGAAGAAGCGCTTTTAATCAGTTCTATAGAACTTGAGAATGCGGGTAAAGGTCGGATTCTCTCAATGCCTCTGAAGAATCGCCCTATCCTGTCATCGCAGATTCTATTTGTTGATTCGACATACACCCCTAAAAAGAATGACCTTGACCGCAACTATGATGAGTTGAGCAGGATTGTTGAAATGGCAGGATTTGAGCTTATCTATATACCCAAGGTTGCAATGGATTTCAAGGTAATGAAGAAGAGTGAAGACCTAAAACGGCTTATATCCATTTTAAACCCCACTTTAAGTGAAAGCGCGCTTGTGAGTAGAGTAATGTCTCTGCAGGATATGGATTCAAGATATTTCTATCTTCAGGTTTTGAATGGCAAGCTTCAGATGGGTATTACAATTCTGCGGCCGTCATGGCTGATAAGACTTCCCAATAGTGTGGTTAGCGGAAAGGGTTATGCAAACTATCTATGCTTTGATGTCGACATGGATGACATTAAAGGGCAACTGACAGCGTTTATAGAAGAATTAAACAGGCGTCAAAACCCTTACACTATTCTTGTCAATCGCCATACGGACCGTTCCAAAGATTTCCTTTATAGAGGTTTTCATAAAGCACTTCTGGACGTAATGGCCTCGGACAAAGTTGAACCCTGGGAGGTTAGGGTATATGTCCGGGCTGGAGCGAACCCGGTTGCCGACAAGTCAGAGCCTGGGAAAAAATTCTCAGTAGAGATTTGCAAAGGAAGTACAGCTTATCCTGTCTTAATAAATGGCCGTGAAGCGGCGTTCTATCTGTTGCTTCTTTGCGGTTCTGCTAGTTCTCAAAGAGGTATCGACTTTGAATATGACAGGGAGAAAAGTAAAATAGTTCAAGCGCAATTTGTAGAGGCTTATCATTTGGTCAGTAATCGAGATGAACACTTCCCGGACATCACGCTATCATCCACTTTCCGCCCTATCAAAACCAAAGTCATGAAAGGGCTGGAAGAGTGCGGAATCATAGGAGAACTTCACCTTTTTAAACCTACAAAGACAGGAAAGAACACATATTATATCCCCGTCAATCCAGATAACGTCAAAATAATCAGCCAGGAAGGTTCGACGCCATTACTGGATTCCACTATTTATCAGGTTTTTTGTAGGCACTTGGGCAAGTAAACATATGGTTCGCCAGAACATTGTCTATTTTTCTGGAGCCGGTATTGGTGCAGAGAGAGGTATCCCTACGTTCAGGGATGCTGATGGCTTTTGGAACTTGCCTTTGCGCTTGTTTTTCCAAAGGAGTAGCTGGTCAAAAATCTATCTTTTCATCACGAAATCAAGCTTTGGTTTTAAATAAATCTACACGAAATCATGGCAAAGATATGGATTTATGTTTATTTCGGTGTTGTGGATTTCCGTTTTCTATGTATTCCTAACGGCTCTCATCATGTTCAACGCAGAACCGCACATCAATCCGGTAACGGGAGAGCCAACTTTCAAGACCTTCTTTGACGCTCTTTATTGGGCAACGGTGACGTTGCACTGAAGCCTCTGACTTTGGCAAGTCTTTCCGCAACTTGCACCTGGACACTGAGGGTGGCAAGGTCCATCTTTATGGTGGATCCGTCAAGTAATGGCAGGGAGGAACTACGGCGACTATTTATAAAGGGCGGCAGTCCCGTTCTTTCAAGCTTTCCCGAATATTCGTTTGAACGGTATCATATAAAGCGGTTTTAAGCCAATCCCCCATCTCCCCAATTATGCACGCGTGCGTACATGACTCAGGGGGCGATTGGCAATCTCGACCCCCGAAGGTCTTTTGGCCCTCCGGGTCTTTTCTCTGGTCGGCCATCTGCAGGCTGAAATCGCACTATTTTCAAGACTGGGTTATTCCTAAAGAAACCGGCCGTATATTTCACCGGCTCAAGGCTTTTTCGTATATTTGCATGAATGAATAATTGACGCTATGGTTGATAACGAAATATATAGTGAGTTGCTGGACCGGATGATTGAGCGGAACCGGAAGGAGAACCGACTATACCCGGGCAAAGGGATTCTCGGACGAGTTCTGCATGAATTTAATTGAAAAGGCAGTAAATGAACATGACAATATGACCCGCTCCAAATTGGAGCTATTGTTGTTCCCGTACCTGCCCGATGTCCTTACGGAGAGTCAGAAAAGCAGCAAAGTAGGCTACTTGCTTACCAAAATGAGGAAAGATGGTCGCATCCACCCCGCTGAAGGAAAAGTATGGACTCCGGGGCCAGAAAATTAATCGAAGTTTCAATGAAAATCGCCGAAAATTTAAGCGAACTCTAAGAGAAGTTTAAGCGAACTTTAAGCGAAACCCGCAGTCATTCTCGAACATTGATGGTGCTGACCATATTTTCAGGGTCAAAACCGTCAAGATCCTGAATAATCAGCGTAACCTTTCCCCTTTCCCATTCGAAACGGATATTCTCGGGAACGATCACGAGGTCGGTGCCGTTCTCATAGACTTCCAAAGGATAAACATAAGGAAGGGTATTCCAGGCTCCTAAATGAAGGCCTGCACTGCGCCGGTGGCCGTTTTTCAGCGATGAGGTAGAAAAGAGATCAGGTCTGGAAAGGCTTGCCTTATTATTTGGTTTTTTTCTTTTTGGGGCATGCTGTTGAACCCTTTGTTTTCAATTTCTTTGTAGAGAGGTTTTCGGGGTGTTACAACTGCCCTTCTTTCTTTTCCGTCGATTGTTGCAAAAACATGAATACTCCCTTTGACTGATTTCTCGAAGCGGATTTTGGAGACGGTATGACCGCTGATTTCCTCGATTGTTTCTTCGACGGATATCTTTTTGTCAGGACGTCCCAGTTCATTCAACCTGCTCGTTATCATCTCTGCATAATAAGGGTTGATTCCGTTCTCTTTTGCTTTATCTTCGAACAGGAGGGAGGCTTGTCTGATTTCCCTGATGATTTTCTTTGGATTCCTTATGTCATTTTGAATGGCGAATGTCAGAAGATCCTCCTCGGTCACGTTGTCATATTTCCCCATCAGGGACATGCAGTGTGTCCGTTCTGGGGTATTTCCGGTTTTTGAGATGATAAACGTGATGTCATACGGCGGAGAAAGATGCCAGGAATAGTCCTTCCCCATGATGAACGAGAAGTTCTTTTTATGGTCATCCGTGTTGTTCATCAGGAAATTGAATACCGTCCGTCGGAAAAGGTCACCCATTTCTTTATTTGGCAGGGAGAGCTTTCTGCATGTCCAGAACAGGTCTTCGTATGAGTTTGCCTCCGGATTGATGGCCGCCAGGGTTTGCATGACAACTTTTTCCCCTTTTACCCTGTCGAATCGTTCGGTGATGAAATGTTTCGTCCCGTCGATATCGATAAGTTCTGAAGGAGTCATGTTGAGACCGCTTTCAATGGCAAGGTCGTAGTAGGTCTTTTCTATTTCTGCAAGCGTGTATTCTTCTGTGTTGAATTTTATGATGCAGTTTCTCCACGAGGGGTCAGGAATTATTTTCCCGGAGTGGTATGTTCCGTCGGGGGCGATGGAAATGATTGCTTTTTTTTGTGAACCCCCGGGTGAGGTCCCCAAGGCGGCAATGGATTCTATCGTCGCTTTTTTGTTTGATATGGATTTATTTCGAAGTTGCTGTTCTATGGACAGGGATTCTTCATATAACTCCTTGAGGTTTACTTTTTTGTCTTCGTAGAAGTTTTTGTCCATCATCGGGTGGAATTCGAATGCCCCCATCGCCCTGTTTCCTATGAAGGACAGCTTTGTGAGCGCATTTTTGTCCGATGCGTGGAGCCCTTTTTCTTCAAACCAATTGTCGAAAATGGCGTTTCCCCAGTTATCCGGAAGCGAATCCGCGAGGAAAGGAGGAAGGCCTTGATAGATTTTCGATTCCGGATCAGGGCTCTTTGTGCTTTCTCCGTAGATGGCGAAATGCGTTTCAGGTTCGTTTTTCGGATGAGTTATAGGACACAAATCGTATTCCTGGCGGAAATACTCGTCAGAAAAATGGAAATATGCGAGATGCCTGTCCTGTACCCAAGTCAATGTTCCGATTTCTCTCCCCCAGAGGAAGACCTTGAGTTGGTTCCTTTGGTTTGGTTTATGAATTGCCATGATGTCGGACTTTTTTAAGTTGTCTTTTTGCATATGGTGATATCGGTTGTTCAGGGATGAGCTTGTCGGCGAATTCAATCAGGCCTGTATTCCTCATAAGCGTGAGCAGCGTTGACAAGGATATATTAGTAGCGTTTCCTGCTTCGAATTTTTGAATCGTCGGAACAGAAATGCCGCTTCTTTCGGAGAGTTCTTTCTGTGTCATCCTCAGGTTTACACGATAGGTACGGAACCTCTCTCCGAGAAGCTGGATAATTTGGACATTCGAGTATTCTTTAATCATGATGCAAATATAAATAAAATATATCTTAAAATAAAAAACTTCTGTTAGATATATTATATTTATTGTTATCCGTTGTGTGAGCCATAGTTACCATATCTGAAATACTCAAAGGCCCAGTCTGCCATCGAGTAGGAGAAGTAGCCGCTGAGATAATCCAAAGGCCTGGGCCTTGGAGCAGACCTGCCACCCCCGGCTAGGGGGAGGGCGCCCTTTAGGGAGGGGGTCGTCTCCAAGGCCCAGGCCTTTGGACTAAAATGATCAGAGGCTCGTCACGCAGACGCGGACATTGATGGTGCTGACCATATTTTCAGGGTCAAAACCGTCAAGATCCTGAATAATCAGCGTGACCTTTCCCCTTTCCCATTCGAAACGGATATTCTCGGGAACGATCACGAGGTCGGTGCCATTCTCATAGACTTCCAAAGGATAAACATAAGGAAGAGTATTCCAGGCTCCGAGGTTGTTGTAGCTGTCATAGATGTTGTAGATGAAGGCCTGCACTGCGCCTCCGTCCACGACCGCTTGGGTGATGTCCGTATTCTGGAGATCGGCCCAGAGATAATTCTCACTGCCGGGATTGTTGGCGCCTTCGTTGCGCTGCCACTGCGAGGGCGTAACCACATAGTCGCGGGAGAACATCTGCGAACCATAGTACTCCTCTTTGGTGCATCCGCAGAGTGCTACAGCAGCCGCGGCGCATGCGACGAATAATTTAACGATTCTCATATCTTTTTGAATTTAAATTGTTTATCTGCCATAAAACTATGCCGGCACATACCGACACGTTGAGTGAATGCTTGGTGCCGTACTGGGGAATCTCAAGCGCCCCGTCACATCTGTCCACCACTTCCTGCGACACTCCGTCCACTTCGTTTCCGAATACCAATGCATATTTCCTGCCACTCTGCGCGGCAAAGTCGCCGAGTTTCACCGAATTCTCGGTCTGCTCCACCGCCAGAACGCAGAACCCCTGCTCCTGAAGCGCCCTGACTGCATCCGCCGCATTGGCGCAACGCTCCCATCTCACGCTGTCTTCCGCCCCCAGGGCCGTCTTGTGAATCTCTGCGGACGGGGGAGCGGGAGTAATGCCGCAAAGCCAGATGCGGTCGATGCGGAATGCGTCCGCGCTGCGGAAGATACTGCCCACGTTGTGGGCGCTGCGGACATTGTCGAGAATCACTTCGATTCCCGAGGGCTCCGCAGCCCTGTACTGCTCCGCGCTGATGCGCCCCAGTTCGATATTCAGCAATTTGCGGTCCTTCATCTCCGCAAAGATACGAAAATTCTAACTTCAATCGCAGCCGGATCTCCATACGCACTCAAAACGAGGCATAGGATTAGATGCGGTTTTTGTTGCCAAATAGGGGAGATTTGCCAATTTAAGTTTATTTTTGCATTTAAACAGCATGACGATGCAGACAAAAAAGAGTTTCAAATACTGGCAGTGGCGGGTGATTATCTGTTCGATGATAGGATATTCGATGTTCTATTTCGTCCGGAAGAATTTCTCGTTCGCAATGCCGGTGCTGGGTGCCGAGTATGGCATTAAGGACACAAGTTTCGGTATAATACTTACATTCGGGGGCCTGGTTTACGGCCTGAGCAAATTCGCGAACGGATTCATTGCGGACAGGGCGAATGCCAGATGGCACCTTGTGATAGCGCTCACGGCCTGCGTAGTCCTGAATGCCCTTTTCGGCTGGAGTCCGCAGATCAGCCGCTGGATAAGCGGCAGCGCCGAAGGCCCTGATTTCGTGGGAACCCTGGTTACGATAACCGCTGTATTCGTCATCCTGAACAATCTCTTCCAGGGCGCAGGCTTCGGCCCATGCAACAGATTGCTGGTGCACTGGATTCCTCCTAAGGAGCTTGCCACCAAGATGTCGCTATGGAACATTTCCCACTCCGTCGGCGCCGGTATAGTGGCGGTGCTCTGCGGAGCCATCGTGTCCAAATCCGCATGGCAATGGTGTTTCTGGATACCGGCGATTATTTCGGCGGTCGGCGTGATGTTCATTCTGGTTACCCTACGCGACACGCCTTCTTCGGTAGGCCTGCCGGAACTTCCCGACACCAGGACAGAGCTCGACGGCAACGACACCCGCGAGGAGTACCGCAAGTTCGTGAGGAAGAAGGTCTTCCGCAATCCGGTTGTATGGCTCTGCGCCATTTCCGACATGTTCCTCTACGTGGTGCGTTTCGCGGTGCTGGACTGGGGGCCCAAGTTCCTCCAGCAGGGCGACAATGCCCTGTCTCCCACCCTTGCCGGAATGACTATAGGCATTTTTGAGGTGTTCGGATGCATAGGGATGATACTCGCCGGTGTGATTACCGACAAGGTTTTCAAGGGAAAGGGCCAGCGCGTGTGCCTGATTGAGATGGTGCTGACCGGACTCTGCCTGCTTGCGATATATCTGCTGCCGAAGGGAACCAGCCCCGTGGTGATGCTGATTCTTCTTGCCTTCGCGGGATTCTTCCTATATGGCCCCCAGGCCCTATATTGCGTGGTTACTGGCAAGCATGCCACAAAGAAAGCGGCTTCCGCAGCGGCGGGGCTTGTCGGCCTGTTCTGCTACGTGAGCGTGCTGTTTACCGGCTTTGGAATAGGTTTCCTGTCGGATACCTTCGGCCAGACTTTCTGGGACCACCTCTTCATCATAATGGCAGGAGTCGCTGTTATCAGCGCCGCGGTCCTGGTCCCTATATGGAATATCAAGGACGACGGTTATGTGCATGAATAAATTTTATTCCCTGCTGCTCGTTCCGGTGCTGCTGCTTTCCTGCAATACAGGGCAGGATGGGGCCTGCTGGCCGGACGGGAGCCCCATGGACGCGTGGTTCAGCGCTGAGGACGAGCCGGTTTCAGGCGCGCAGGCCCGCGAATTCGATATCACGGCCTACGGCGCCGTGGCGGACAGTACTCTGCTGCAGACAGCCGCGATACAGCGCACGATAGACGCTGCTGCGGTTTCGGGGGGCACGGTGGTGGTTCCTGAAGGAGTATGGCTTTCCGGCGCGCTGTTCTTCAAACCAGGTACGCATCTTTTCCTAAAAGAGGGCGCCGTGCTGAAGGGGAGTACAAACGTGGATGACTTTCCGGATATTCCCGTCCATATCGAAGGCGTTCTCCAGCCATACGTGTCCGCGCTCATAAACGCCGATGCCTGCAACGGTTTCTCCATTCGCGGCAACGGCACGCTGGACGGCAGCGGAGCGCCTTTCTGGGATGCCTTCTGGGCCCGGCGCAAAGAGAATCCCGATTGCACCAACCTGGAAGTCCGCCGCCCGCGGATGATAGGCGTCAGCAACAGTTCCGATGTGACTATAGAAGGAATTCATCTCCGCAATTCACCCTTCTGGAACATCCACCTTTATAAATGCACCCGCGTGCGCGTCAGCGGAATAGATGTCTTCGCCCCCAGGAAGCCAGTCCGCGCCCCTTCCTCTGACGGAATCGACCTGGATGCCTGCGAGGACGTGCACATCAGGGGCTGCAGTTTCGCCACCTGCGACGACCTTATTGCCCTGAAGGGCGGCAAGGGCCCCTGGGCGGATGAAGATCCCGACAACGGTCCTGATGCGCGGATTCTGGTGGAGGACTGCCGCTTCGGCCACGGCCCCGGCGTGCTGGTGTTCGGCAGCGAATGCGTGAAAGCGGAAAACGTTGTCCTGCGCAACTGCACGGTTGACGGCACCGACCGCCTCGTGTGGCTGAAGATGCGCCCCGACACGCCCCAGCAGTACAGGCACGTGCTTGTGGAAAACGTGTCCGGCAAGGTCAAATACGGATTTTTCGTGAAGCCCTGGACTCAGTTCTTCGACCTCAAGGGGAGGGAGGACATACCTATGTCCTATGCCTCTGATATCCGTATAAAAAATTGCAGCCTGGACTGCAAAGTGGCCCGTTACATCGATAAGGATCCGGAACAGTTCGGACTGGAAGGCATAGTGTTCAAAGACAACGACCTCAGCTGCGAACGCATGGGAGTGGAGTTCCTTGGCCCCCTGAAGGGAGAGAATTCCGGCAAAAAAGGCTATTCATACCAGGGAATGGATATTTACGGCAACTATATGATGAGTTGCCAGGATAAGGGAATCGCCACCATCTACCGCCTTACCGGCGACGGATTCGACAAGGTCAGCCAGTTCCATCTGGCCTCCTACCACGAATACAACCATGCAAACCTGGTATCGTTCGGGGTGGAAAAGGCGGAACGCGGCGACCCCTGGCCGGTGGTATATGTCAGCCATTGCCATCGGCAGCCCATCAACGGGATGAAAGACCTGCTCTTCGTGGAGCGTGTCGCCCCTGATTTGCAGAGCTCCGAACTTGTGCAGACCATTTTCTACGACGATGTCAACCACGACTACGGCTATGCCCTCCAGTGGGTGGTGGACAGGGAAGAGAAGATGCTCTACGGCTACGGAAATATCATCAACAACGCCGATCCTTCAAATCGTCACAGGGTAATCAAATTCCGGCTTCCTTCCCTGGCGGAAGGGCCTTTCGTGGTGCTTAAACCGGAGGACGCCCTGGAAAATTATGTCGTGGAAGAGGAGTCCGGATTCAGTTACAATCCCATAGGGCAGGGGCTCTACATCCATAAAGGCAAGATGTATATGCCTACCGGAGTCGGCAATATATCCAAGCCATCCATAGTGTATATATTGGATCTCAGGGAGCGTACGATGGACTTTGTTGACCTGTCGGATGTGACTGTAAGCGAATTCGAAGACATCTCCCGTCACGGGAAGTATATGTACATACAGTCGCAGGAAGGCATCTTCCGCTGGAAGCTGTAAAAAAACCGGTGGTTGACAGCTGTTTTTTTATTATATTTGTAGGTATGAAAAAACAGCATCTCATTTTTGCCATGGCCGTGCTGGTGGCAGCCTGCTCGCCCAAGGCACCCGACATCGAAAAACAGATAGATGATATCCTCTCCCAGCTGACGCTGGAGGAGAAAGTGGCGATGGTCCACGCACAGAGCAAGTTCAGCTCCCCTGGCGTGCCGCGTCTCGGCATCCCTGAAATCTGGTGCACCGACGGCCCCCACGGGGTACGCGCCGAAGTGCTTTGGGACAAATGGAGCCAGGCCCGCTGGACCAATGACTCCTGCACCGCATATCCCGCCCTCACCTGCCTCAGCGCCTCGTTCAATCCCGAGATGGCCCGCCTGTACGGCGAGAGCATTGGAGAGGAAGCCCGCTACCGCAAAAAGACCGTCCTGCTCGGCCCCGGCGTGAACATCTACCGCCACCCCCTCGGAGGACGCAATTTCGAGTACATGGGCGAGGATCCCTATCTCTCCGCCACCATGGTGGTGCCTTACGTCCAGGGCGTCCAGAGCAAGGGCGTGGCTGCCTGCGTAAAGCATTTCTGCCTGAACAACGACGAAATCAACCGCCATACGGTAAACGTGAACGTGGATGACCGCACTCTCTACGAAATCTATCTTCCTGCATTCAAGGCCGCCGTCACCGAAGGCGGGGCATGGTCGATTATGGGGGCGTACAACCTCTATCAGGACCAGCATCTCTGCCACAACGAACGCATACTCATGGACATACTCAAGGGTGAATGGGGCTTTGACGGAGTGGTGATAAGCGACTGGGGCGGAGTCCACGACACCGACGAGGCCGTGCACAACGGGATGGATCTGGAATACGGCACCTGGACCGACGGCCTTACCATGGGTGCTACCAACGCTTATGACAGCTACTTCCTTGCAAAGCCTTATCTTGACGGCATAAAGTCCGGAAAATGCGGCACGGAGGAGCTTGACGACAAGGTCCGCCGCCTGCTTCGCCTGCAGTTCCGTACGAATCTTGCGGAAACTTACGGCCACGGCAGATTCGTTTGCCCCGAACATTCGGAGGCCGCCCGCAGGATTGCGGACGAGGGAATAGTCCTGCTCAAGAATGACGGGGGACTGCTGCCGGTGAAGGATGCGGAAAAGATTCTGGTGGTGGGTGAAAATGCATTCAAGATGCTGACGGTGGGAGGAGGTTCCTCTTCCCTCAAGGTGAAATATGAAGTTTCCCCCCTCGAGGCTCTCAAGGCCCGTTTCCCCGAGGCCGAAATAGTATTTGAACGCGGTTATTCCAGCGGGGCTGCCAATGCCCAGGATGGTATATCCGCCAAGTTCGACATTGCGGAATCGAGGTCCGCGGAGCAGATGGTCGCGGATGCAGTTGCGGCGGCGGACGGAGCAGACTACGTGATAGTGTTCGGCGGCCTCAACAAAAACAATTTCCAGGACTGCGAGGGCGTCGACCGCAGGCAGTACGGTCTGCCATACGGGCAGGATGAACTTGTCGAAGCGCTTGCTAAAGTCGCCGGCGACAGGCTGGTGTTCGTGAACATCTCCGGCAATGCCGTAGCCATGCCCTGGGCGGACAAGGTCCCTGCCATAGTGCAGGGCTGGTATCTCGGAAGCGAGGCCGGAAATGCGCTTGCAGATGTGCTGAGCGGCGACGTGAATCCTTCCGGCAAACTGCCATTCACCTTCCCTGTTGCAATGGAAGACGGGCCGGTTTTCATGGAAGAACAGTACCCCGGCATTCAGCGCGAGGGCGAAAAAATCATAGATGAATATTATTCCGAGGGAGTGCTTGTGGGCTATCGCTGGTACGACACCAAGGGCGTAAAACCCATGTTTGCATTCGGCCGCGGACTGAGCTATACCAGCTTTGAATATGGCGAGGCCGTGCTCAAGGGACGCAAGCTCAGCGTAAGCGTGAAGAATACCGGAAAGGTGGCAGGCGCCGAGGTGGTTCAGCTTTACATCAGCGACAGCGAGGCATCGGTGGAGAGGCCTTCCAAGGAGCTCAAGGGATTCAGGAAAGTGTTCCTGCAGCCCGGCGAGAGCAGGACCGTGAGTTTCGACATCACGGACGATGCCCTCAGTTTCTTCGATGCGGACGCCCACAAGTGGGTGGTTGAACCCGGAGAGTTCGTGGCCCATGTGGGCTCGGCTTCCGACGATATCCGCAGTTCAGTGAAATTTAATGTGAAGTGATATGAAAGAGGATTTACAGGTTTTTGACCTGATCAAGAAAGAGCGTGCCCGCCAGCAGGGCGGCCTGGAGCTCATTGCATCCGAAAACTATGTCACCGACGAGGTGATGCAGGCTATGGGTTCGGTGTGCACGAACAAGTATGCCGAGGGCTATCCCGGCAAGCGCTATTATGGCGGATGCGGAGTGGTGGACCAGATAGAGCAGGTGGCAATCGACAGGGTTAAAGAGATTTACGGTGCGTGCTGGGCCAATGTCCAGCCCCATTCAGGAGCGCAGGCCAATATGGCGGTAACCATGGCGGTGCTGAAGCCGGGAGATACATTCATGGGTCTTGACCTTTCTATGGGCGGCCATCTCACGCACGGCTCTCCCGTCAACGCCAGCGGCATACTATATCATCCCGTAGCATACGGCCTGAATCCCGAAACCGGCAGGGTGGATTACGATGAGATGGAGCGCAAGGCCCTCGAATGCAGGCCCAGACTCATAATCGGCGGGGCGTCCGCATACTCCCGCGAATGGGATTATGCCCGCATGCGCAGAATTGCCGACGAGGTGGGCGCAATACTCTGGATAGACATGGCACATACTGCCGGCCTTATCGCGGCGGGACTTCTGGAAAATCCTGTCAAATATGCCCATATCGTTACTTCCACCACCCACAAGACGCTTCGCGGGCCGCGCGGAGGCATCATCCTTATGGGTGAAGATTTCCCCGATCCGCAGGGGCGCACCACTCCTAAAGGCGAGGTGAAGATGATGAGCGCGGTGCTGGACAGCAGTGTATTCCCCGGAGTGCAGGGCGGTCCGCTGGAGCATGTGATTGCCGCAAAGGCGGTTGCATTCTTCGAGGCCATGCAGCCTGAATATGTGGAATACCAGAAGCAGGTGCTCGCCAATGCCAGTGCCATGTGCGGAGAGTTCCTCAGGCGAGGCTACAAGGTGGTGAGCGGCGGTACCGACAACCATCTGATGCTGATAGACCTGCGCGGAAAGTTCCCCGAAGTGACCGGCCGCATAGCCGAGAAGGAACTCGAGAAGGCTGACATCACCCTGAATAAAAACATGGTGCCTTTTGACACCCGCAGTCCGTTCCAGACCAGCGGTGTGCGCATCGGAACTCCGGCAATTACCTCCCGCGGATTCAAGGAGAAGGATATGGTGGATATCGTGGGGCTTATCGACACCGTGCTGACATCATGCTCGGACCATGCCGCGGCCCTTTCGCTCAAGAAGGCGGATGTTCCTACCCCTGCCCAGTTGGCAGAACTGGAAGCCCATGCCAAAGTCCTGGAAGGCGTTGCCAGACAGGTGCATCAGATGACTGCCGGCGTGCCCCTGAACAAGTATTGACAAATTGTCACTGGCACAAGGCTTGATTATTGATAAAGCGTTCCGGCGGGTTGCCGGGGCGCTTTTATGATTTTATTAAACACTTGATATTATGATCAAACCTTTAGCAGACAGAGTTCTGGTTGAACCTCAGGAGGCTCAGACCAAGACAGCATCCGGAATTTACATTCCCGACACCGCACAAGAGAAACCCCAGCAGGGAACAGTCGTGGCAGCAGGCCCCGGCAAAAAGGACGAACCCATGGAGGTCAAGGCAGGTGACGTAGTGCTTTACGGCAAATATGCCGGCACCGAGGTTACCGTTGATTACAAGAAGTACATCATCGTAAAACAATCCGACATTCTGGCAATTCTGTAATTTATAGGAGAATACAATTATGGCAAAAGAGATTAGATTCGATACCGATGTCCGCTCCAAGATGAAGGACGGAGCAGACCAGCTTGCAAATGCAGTCAAGGTGACCCTCGGCCCCAAGGGACGCAATGTGGTTATTGACAAGAAGTACGGTGCTCCCCAGGTAACCAAGGACGGCGTTACCGTGGCAAAGGAAATCGAGCTTGAAGACAAGTTCGAGAACATGGGCGCCCAGATGGTGAAGGAAGTCGCTTCCAAGACCAACGAGCAGGCCGGTGACGGTACCACCACTGCTACCGTTCTCGCACAGGCGGTCATCAACGTGGGTATCAAGAATGTCACCGCAGGCGCCAACCCCATGGACCTGAAACGCGGCATCGACAAGGCTGTCGACGCCGTCGTGGCTGAACTCAAGAAGCAGAGCCAGGAAGTGGGCGAAGACTACTCCAAGGTTGAGCAGGTAGGCACCATCTCCGCGAACAACGACGCTTACATCGGAAAACTGATTGCCGATGCAATGAGCAAGGTAAAGAAAGACGGTGTGATTACCGTCGAGGAAGCCAAGGGTACCGAGACCGAGGTCAAGGTCGTGGAAGGCATGCAGTTCGACCGCGGTTATGTATCTCCTTACTTCATGACAAACGGCGACAAGATGGAGGCCGATCTTACCAATCCCGCCATCCTCATCACCGACAAGAAGATTTCCACCATGAAGGACCTTCTCCCTATACTCGAACCCATCGCCCGTGAAGGCAGGGAACTGCTCATCATTGCGGAAGATGTTGATGGAGAGGCTCTTACCACTCTCGTGGTGAACAAGCTCCGCGGCGCCCTCAAGGTTGCTGCAGTGAAGGCTCCCGGTTACGGCGACCGCCGCAAGGAGATGCTGGAAGACATCGCCATCCTTACCGGAGGTACCGTCATCAGCGAGGAGCGCGGCTTCACCCTCGAGAACGCGACTCCCGATATGCTCGGACATGCCGAGAAAGTGACCATCACCAAGGAAACCACCACAGTTGTAGGCGGAAAGGGCAATGCGGACGCTATTGAGGACCGCGCAGACCTGATTCGCAAGCAGATTTCCACCACCACATCCGATTACGACCGCGAGAAACTCCAGGAGCGTCTCGGCAAGCTCGCCGGCGGCGTGGCAGTGCTCTACGTAGGCGCTACCACCGAGGTTGAGATGAAGGAGAAGAAAGACCGCGTGGAAGATGCCCTCAATGCAACCCGCGCAGCTGTCGAGGAAGGTTATCTTCCCGGTGGCGGAGTGGCTTACATCCGCGCAGTGGCAGCCCTCGAAGGACTCAAGGGCGCGAATGACGACGAGACCACAGGTATCCACATCGTGGCAAAGGCCATCGAGGAGCCTCTGCGCCAGATTGCTACCAATGCTGGCGAGGATGCTTCCGTCATCATCAACAAGATCAAGGAAGGCAAGGGTGACTTCGGCTACAATGCCCGCACAGGCGAGTATGTCAATATGTATGAGGCAGGCGTGATAGATCCTACCAAGGTTGTCCGCGTAGCCCTCGAGAATGCGGCTTCGGTTGCCGGAATGTTCCTCACCACCGAGTGCGGAATCGTAGACATCCCCGAGCCGGCACCTGCAGCGCCCGCAATGCCTGACGGCGGAATGATGTAGTCGCTGACCTGATAACAAAAGGTGGAGTTCTCCTGGAACGAACCTGCCACCCCCGGACTACACCCCAGTAATCTAAGATTCCTGGGGACCCCGTTTGGGGGGAGGGGCCCATCAAAGATGGGAGGGGATTCGTGGAAGGAGAACTTCTCCTTTTATTTTATTGCAGGGATGACGCTTTTTGTTTATATTTGCGGATACTGAAACTATCAAACCTTTTATAAATTATGTTTATCGTTCAAAGTTACACCCTGGCAGTCATTCTCTGCTTCGTCATCATGCTCTGCTGGGGATCCTGGGGCAATACCCAGAAACTCGCCGCCAAGAGCTGGCGCTACGAACTCTTCTATTGGGATTACGTGATCGGAATGGTGCTCTTCGCCCTACTCCTCGCCTTTACGCTCGGAAGCATCGGCGAGGCCGGCCGTCCTTTCCTCGCCGATCTCAAGCAGGCATCATTATCGAGCATAATGTGGATAGTCGTGGGAGGCATCATCTTCAATCTCTCCAACATCCTCCTGTCCGCATCCACCTCCATCGCCGGCCTTTCCGTGGCCTTCCCTCTGGGTGTAGGACTCGCACTGGTGCTCGGCGTGGTGAACAACTACCGCGTCGCCATGCAGCAGGGAGCCAAGACCGGTGAAGTCAGCCTGCTCATCCTCGGCGTAGCCCTGGTAGTCTGCGCTATCGTCTGCAATGGAATCGCTTCCGGCCGCAAGGGGGAGAGCTCAATCTCCAAGGCCGACCAGAAGAAAGGCATCATCCTCGCGCTCCTCGCAGGTATCATCATGTCCTTCTTCTCATCCTTCGTGATGCGCGCGATGGATACCACCAACTTCGCCGCCCCCGAAGCAGGCAAGGTTACCCCTTACACCGCCATCGTTATCTTCTCCCTGGGTGTGCTGCTCAGCAACTTCCTCTTCAATACCATAGTGATGCGCAAGCCTTTCGTCGGCGAGCCCGTCAGCTACAGCCAGTATTTCAAGGGTGATGCGAAAACCCACCTCGTGGGCATGCTCGGAGGTGCAATCTGGTGCCTCGGTACCGCCCTCAGCTACATCACTGCCGAAAAGGCAGGCCCCGCCGTTTCCTATGCACTCGGACAGGGCGCACCCCTCGTGGCTGCCATCTGGGGCGTGTTCGTGTGGAAGGAGTTCAAGGGAGCGAAGAAGGGTACCGCCGGTTTGCTCGTGGCGATGTTCTTCCTGTACGTTGCAGGCCTCTCCGCCATCGTCGTTGCAGGTATGTAATGATATCTACATAATGTGTACAGGCTGGCCTCTGGCCGGCCTTTTTTGCAATTATATGAATATTAGCAACTTGGCATTTTGAGGTAGAATCGAGGCAAAAATTTTTGCAAAAAAATGTGAAAAAAGTTTGCTGGTTTAAAAAAAAGGAGTACCTTTGCAATCCCGTTCGGAAAACGAGCGGGTTTTTTAACGGAAAGTTCTTTGAAAAGACTGTAAAAGTACAAGCAAAAGTACCGAGAACGAAATAAAGATCGAGAGCGTCAATTTCTTAAGGAAATTGGTTAAAGAGCGTCGAGGGTCAAGCTGAGAAATATAAAAAATATACAAAGAAGAGTTTGATCCTGGCTCAGGATGAACGCTAGCGGCAGGCTTAACACATGCAAGTCGAGGGGCAGCGCGGGAGTAGCAATACT
>CAJONC010000003.1 GCA_905235675.1 uncultured Bacteroidales bacterium
GGTTATTGTTTCAAGTATGATTCGGACTATCTTGCTTCTGATGCCCCATCAATATCCGTAACATTATCAAAGAGAAAAGATAGCTATGAGTCTTCCACCCTCTTCCCCTTTTTTGCAAATCTGCTTCCGGAAGGAGCCAATCGAAAAGTGATTTGTCGGACTTTCAGGATCGATGAACACGATTTATTTGGTATTCTTGCAGCTATGGCCGGAAAAGATTTCATAGGAGGCGTACACATTAAAACGACTGCTGTATGATTGACATCAAACATTGCCCTTCCTGTCTTGACGAGGGCTTCTCTACATATAGCCCGAGGGCTGCCCGTGCACTGTTTGATGGACATAAAGTAAGCCATCAATTGGATTTCGACATCGACGGGCTTCATAACAAACCGGAAATTATTGAAGCGATGCACAGGATATCCGTATCCGGTGTTCAGGAGAAGTTTCCGGCTGTAATTGAGAGGGGAATCATCCGTATTGCCGGGGAAGATGAACAGTCCACTTACATTTTGAAGCCTGCACCATGGGATGAAACGCTCCGGGAGCGCAATCAGATTCCTGCCAATGAGAATCTTACTATGCAAATTGCATCGCAAGTGTATGGAATCCTTACAGCCGCAAATGGCCTTTGCTTTTCCCGAAAAGGCCAGATGGTTTATATAACCAAACGATTCGATGTCCTCCCGGATGGAGCAAAGATGCTTATGGAAGATTTCGCGGCAGTTATCGGTAGGAATGAGCAAGAAGATGGAAAGGAATTCAAATATAGCGGTTGTTATGAGGATATTGCCATAGCCATCAGGAAAAATGTCTCAGCCTGGATGGTTGATATGGAAAGGTTCTTTGAACTTGTGATCTTCAACTACATCTACGCTAATGGCGATGACCATCTTAAAAACTTCTCTTTGATTCTACGTGGTGAAGATTATCGCCTTGCTCCGGCATATGATCTCCTAAATACAAACTTACACGTACGAGGCGATGATTTCGGTCTGGATGGAGGGCTTTCTCCAAACATACCCAGGAGTGTTGTATATGAGCAGACAGGTCATCCCTGTCGTCTCGACTTTGAACGTTTCGGGGATTGCATCGGTCTGGTTAAAACTCGTGTGGGCCGGATACTCGACAAGTATATGCAATTGCCCGAGTCTGCCATTATGCTTGTCGGAAGAAGTTACCTGAACGACAAGATGAAGCGCTACTATTTAAGAATAGTCAACGAGCGAATAGCCAGATTCACCAGAGTATCAGCATGAAGAGCTTGTATCCTACTTCAAAAAAAAGTATCAAAGTTAGTCCCTCAAAAAACCGCCGCACCATTCAGAACTTGATTCGCACATACCCGGCAAACGCGGCATCCGGAAGATTCGCAAGGCACTCCAAGGAGTTGGACTGCCAGATCCTGTCTTTGAAGATAACTGCGGCGGAGTCCGTGTCACCATCCTGCGTCCCCGCAACATCGCCAACCTTAGCGCAGTAAATGGCGGTGATTTTGGCGATGATTTTGGCGATGAAAAACGAGTCTGCACAGTCATCCTTGCCTCACCGGAAATCAGCCAGCCTCAGATAGCCAAAATTACAGGTATCAGTGTTGTCCAAGAGGCCCACAGACAGAATTTCATCGAAACATAGAAAATCGTATATTTGCAAACGACAATGCCGGAATCATTTAAAAACGACTTCTTATGCGTGCTAAATTTACACATATTTCTTTCCTGAAGACCATAGTTTGCATCGTCCTGCTGCTCTCCCTGGCTCCCGCCGCCCTTGCCGACGAAGGGATGTGGATGGTGAACACCATAGACAAGGCCCTTGCCAAGCAAATGAAACAGAGAGGATTGAAGCTTGCTCCACGGGAAATCTACAACGCTGATGCGCCCGGTGCCACGCTGTCTGACGCCATCGTGTCGCTGGAATTCTACGGCACCGCGAGCCTGGTGTCGCCGGAAGGCCTCATCATCACAAACCACCACTGCGCATTCAGCGACATTGCAGCCATCTCCACAGCCGACCACAACTATCTGGAAGACGGATTCTGGGCATACTCGCGCCAGGAGGAACTGCCTATTCCCAATAAAAAGGTCTATATCCTGAAGCGCGTGCTGGATGTCACCGGCGAGGTGGAAGCGCTCAAGGCCGGACTGGATGCCAAAGGCGAACGCTACGGATCCCGCAAGCTCAGTCACCTGATGGAGACCAAATACGAGAAAGAAACAGGTCTGGAGGCCTCTTTAGAGTCGATGTGGGCCGGGGAAAAATATTATATATCCCTCTATCAGACCTACACCGACATCCGTCTGGTGGCCGCTCCGCCGGTAAGCATCGCGGCCTTCGGTGGTGACGAGGACAACTGGGAATGGCCGCAGCATAAATGCGATTTCGCGCTCTATCGTATTTACGACCATGGCGAACCGCTTGTGAGCGAGAAATGGCTCAAAATCTCAACCAAAGGAGTTCAGGAGGGCGATTTTACCATGGTGCTCGGCTTTCCCGGCCGTACAGACCGTTATAGCAGCGCGGCAAAGACGGCACATGTCATCGAACTGCAGCGCACCGTGACGAATGACATACGCAAGGAGCAGATGGAAATCGTCCGGAAGGCTATGGACGCCGATCCCGAAGTGCGTCTCAAATACGCCGACTGGTTCTTTATGCTGTCCAATGTTCAGGAACTGCAGGAAGGCGAAGTGCAGTGTGTAGATCGCTTCCGCGTGATTGATGAAAAACGCGCTGAAGAGCGGGAACTGCAGGCCTGGATTGACGCCGACTCTGACAGAAAGGCCCGCTGGGGCACTCTTCTGAGCGATCTGGAGGCCGAATATGCCGCCACGGATGCCATTGAGCAGCAGAAATCCTGGTATCGCGAAACGCTTATACGCGGGACCCGTATAGCTCCCACGATGCTCCGGATGTCCAATAACCGTACGGGCGACAAAGAGGAAATCTACCGCCGCGGCCTCTCTGAAGTTGACCCTGCCGTGGAAAAGGCGCTGCTTGCCCTGGCTGCCGAAAAATACTTTGAAAACGTCAGCCCGGCTTTCACCGGCGAGCACCAGAAAGCCCTGCGCTCAGAATTTACCAACGCGGCAGGCAGCACTGATTATCCCGCCCTTGCCGCATGGCTTTGGGAACATCCCGATGAAATGGTGGACTTCTATTCAGAAGTAAAAATCACGGCATTCAACGATGCCGAGCAGCATGTGGCCTCCCTCACCGACCTCCATCACGAGTATATCCATGCGCTCTACGCCATGCGTTCCGAAAAAGGGCTCATGCAGTATCCCGACGCCAATTCCACGCTGCGCCTCACCTACGGCCGCGTGAGCGCCCTTTCCCCCTGCGACGGCGTCGTGTGCTCCTGGCAGTCCACCTCGCAGGGCCTGCTGGAAAAGAACAACCCCGCGCAGCACGACTTCGCGCTGCCGGACGCCTTCGTGCAGACGGTGGCCGGCGCCCCGCGTTTCCCCGTCAACTTCCTCACCGACAACGACATCACGGGCGGTAACAGCGGCTCTCCTGTGCTCAACGCCCGCGGCGAAGTGGTGGGCCTGGCCTTCGACGGCAACAAGGAGTCGCTTGCCAGCAACTTCTCCGCCACGGAGGGCTATAACAAATGCGTCTGCGTCGACATCCGCTATGTGCTGCGGACGCTCAAAGAATACGCCCACCTCGACCGTATTCTGGAAGAGATGGGCATACGCTAAGAAACTGATTTACAGTTGACTACTTGTTGCGGACGCAACGTACCTCGCAGCCGTTGAGGTAGTTGTTGAACGATACGTTCAGCCTGCCTTCGGGATAGGTGTTGGTGAACGTCGACATCAGGCCGAAGAACTGGAAGTTCGTGGCGGTGGCGCTGTTGCCGGTGGAGGAAATCATATAGTTCATACGTGCTTTGCCCTGATAGGCGTCTACCGTGCTCTGGGCAGACGTAATCGACAGCGTATTGTACGAGCCGGTAGCGGTGTTGCTGCCTTTGAGGCGCACGCCGGTAAAGGCATAGTTGAAGCCGTCGGCATCGAGGGTGGTAATCTTGCCGCCGTTGTAGGCGCTGTCGAAATACGCTGCGGTGTCGTCGGTGATGGCGGCCGCATCGTTCGCGCCCTTCACGCTGCTGCCCACGAGGGCGATGAATTCAGCACGGGTGGGGATGTGCCAGCCGTCGGGGCAGATGCCCTGTACTCCTTCCAGTGTATTGTAGTTCTCGGCCGTGATTTCAACGCCAAGGGCGGTGGGAGTATTGTAGAGGTAGCCGTTGCTGGCGTCGGTGGCGGGAACGACAGCGGTGCCGTCGTCATTGGGCTTCATTGTAAACCAGATGCCGCTGTCTTCGGCAGGGTCGCTGGAGACGGTCTTGCCCTTCGGCACGAAGGCGAGCGGCTGTGCCATCCAATAACGGTTGTCGTCGAGTTTGACGATGTTGTAGCGGACATTGTCGTAGGTAAAGTAGCCTTCTTCCAGGTTTTCTTCAAACTGTACGGGCTCATCGCCGCCGGGTTCAAGTTCACCGCCGTTGTCCCAGCCGTCAATCTCGCCTGAAATCACAACCTGAAGGTCGTCGGGATTCACGACGACGTTGGCGATATATGACTTTCCGGGGGCGAGGGTGGCGGATGCAAGCCTCTGCTCCAGCGTCACGTCGCCGGCGGTGGCGGCAATCGTCAGCGCGACCGTCTGGGCGGGGAGAATCGCATACCAGCTGTCCCCGTTCTTAAACGCCTTGATATTGGCGGCGTCTGCCGTTTCATCCACGGTAGCGGTAAGGTCGTCGGCGATGATGGCGGTGGGGATGGCACCCTTCACGGTGAAGGCGTCGATCGCGGCGCCGTAGTTGTTGGTCACCTGCAGGGCAAGACGGGCCAGACGGTGCTTGAAGTTCATCGTGACGGTGCCCGGGGTGGGGACGACATCTTCCTTCACGCAGGAGATGAAGTCGGAGGCGGAGAGGCCTGCGCTCTGGTCGGCCTGGACGGTGAACGTGGCGGGCTTGGTGGCGGAATACGGATAATACGCGGCGAAGGTAGCGACATCGGCGCCCTCGGCATACCAGGTGAGTTCGCCCTTGAAGGCGCTGCCGTCGAAGGTGAGCTTGGCGTTGTCGGCATAGACGCCGGCCTCGCGGCTGACGGTCAGACCGATGGCATCACCGGCCTCGAAGTTGGTCTCTGTGGCACGGGTGAGTATAGGCTCCACCGTAATTGCCATACTGGAAAAGTCCCGGCTATTGTCCGAGATACGGTTGCAAGCAGCCAGCGTGAGAGCTGCTGCAGCCATGAGAAACAGTGTTTTTTTCATATATATCATTGTTTTTGTGAGAATTCATAACCCAGTCGGAGCCCGGCCGTGAAACGTTCGCTGCCGGGAAGGACGGTAAGGTTGAAGCCGTGCTGCCAGCTGCCGTCGGCCGTGATGCGCAGCCCCCGGACAGATTGGAATCGGTAGGTGAGTCCCATCGAGACCCCGCAGCGGGTGGCCGTAAGATATTCCATCTTCCGGTCCCAGTCGCCTTGGAGGCGGTAGGGCTGCACCGGCGCATCGCCAAGAACTTCTCCCAGGCCTTTTTCAGTTTTTCCGCCCCAGCCGGCCCATACGTCCGCATCAATCAAAAAGCGCCAGGCTTCAAAGCCCGCCTTGATGCCCGCCAACCCGAAATTAATATCCAGAGCATCCCTGTAGGGGTAGAAAAGATATGATGCCTCCAACCATTTTGCGTAACTCACTTCAGCCTGGAGCAGCCGCACGGCACCGGAGCGGAAATGCATCCCGTAGGTGCCCTTCATCTGATGATGGGCGCGGTCGGACACGCCGTTGAACGCATACACCACCGGGGTGGTGACGCCGCCGTCCGTTACCTTGTCGAGCACGGATTCTTCGAGGCGGTCGCTGTCGAGGCGGTATTCGAGCTCCCAGCTGCCGGTGAATGCCGGGGCGTTGTGGCTGCCGCTCAGGCGGTCTCTGATCGCATAGCCGGGGAAGCGGAACCACGTATATCCCTTTTCGCCAACGATACCCTGCTTGAACAGCAGTTCAGCATGGTTGGAAACGGGCCGGGACAAAATGACGATGGAAAATCCGTGGCTGTACTCCTTCACGGGAAGCAGGCCCACGCCGGCCTCGTCGAGATGGATGCCGTCACCGTCCCACACCTGATAGGCGCCGTAGCGCATACCTTTGTCAAGGAAGGCGTAGTAGGATTCGTCGGTGGCGGTGCCCACCTGCTCAGCATCAATTGTTTCCGCTGTCTTTCTGAAAATATATGACATGCTCAGAATGGCCTTGCCGTCGGAGAGTTTTACGCCCACAGTAGGCTCAATGGAGAAGTCCATTCCGTATGTGGTATGGCGGATATCCTTTCGTTTGGCATAGTTGATGGCCTCGTATGACATCTTGCCGCCGAGCAGCCAACGCTCGCCGAGGCCGGCCAGCATCGACCCGCCGAACGAATAGGTCTGGCGAGTCTTGTTGCCCGGTGTAAACTCCAGTACATCAATAGGATAGTATCCCGGATGGATAAACATAGAGGTGAGCATGTTCTCTCCGCTGAAATGCTCGAAACCGAAACGCCCGTTCCACGTGACGTGGCGGCCGCGGTGGGTGCCCTCGGCCTTCGCGCCCACCTTCCAGAGCGACGCGGCATCGTATCCGGAATGGAAACCACCCGATTCGTAGCCGCCAAACAGCTCCGCATAGCCGCCCGTGGGTGTGGCGGGGGAACGCAGCGAGGCCACTTCCTGTGCCCCGAGCGATACTGAGAGGCTTAAGCTAACGGCGCAGAGAAGGAATTTCGCTTTCATAGAAGTCATTGCTGGAGTTGTTGGTATCCACGAGAATCTCGTAACCGCACTGCCGCGTCGCCTCCTCGTCGATATTGCGAATGATAGAGTGGCTCTTGAAGACGTCGGTCAGAACGACGAATCCGGCATCGGCTGCCGGGGCAAGGCGCTTGGAGTTGTTGGAGGAACGTCCGTCGAACACCTCCACGGCGTCGAGCAGCCAGTCGTACGGCACGGTGACGGCGCGGTCGGCGGTATTGCCGGGAGCCGACTGCACCACGCCCGGAAGCAGGATATAGTCTTCCATCGCGATGCCTTTCGACTTGAAGATGACAAAGGTGGGGGAGCTCAGGGAAATGGTGTTGGCGTTGGACTGGCCGGTCTTGACGAGCACTTCGAGGATATGGTCCTGGCGGATCTGGTCGCCGGGGGCGGGGTGGTAGACGGTATTCGGGAACAGGGTGGAATTGTAGCAGACAAAGCAGTCGCTGCGGTTCAGGTTGACCGACAACGGATATGCGGCGCTGTGGTCGATGGCGCCCCTTAGGGCGATGAGGGCATCTTCGCCGGGCTCAAGAGGATAGGTGCTTCCGTCGCCGGGGAATTTCCAGACCACGGTCACGACCGGCACGAAATCGGGGAAGGTCTTGCTTCCCGTCTCCGAATCATCCACCAGCCAAGAATTCACCGCAGTGGAATTGTACGGCGAGAGCGTGCCGAAGCATAGACTGTCGAGATAGACCGTACGGTCGTCGTTGTTATGCAGAATCACATATTGGTCGCTCTGGTAGGTACCCTCTTCCGGGGCCTTGCTGCAGCCGCTGGTGTAGAGTTCCTTGACTACGAGGGTGCCCGCTTCGGAGATGGACAAAGCCAGCGCGAGGCGTCTGTCTTCGGTCACACGAATCTTGTCGGCCGAGGCGTTGTAAACGGTGCGTCCGATGCGGTTGTTCACGGAAATACGGTAGATGCCGCTCTGCAGGGAAAAAACGGCAGTGCCGTCGCTCCCCGTTTCCTTCTTGTAGCGGGCTCCGCTGGAAATTTCTTCTACGGAGACGGTGGCGCCGACATTTCCCCCTTCCGGAAGCGTATCCGGCAGCGTGGCCTCGACAGTCAGGGACAGAAGACTTCCCGACCAGGGGTTGTCCCCGCTCTGGCAAGCGACCAGGAATGCAGCCGAAAACAACAGTGTCAGAAAGCGTTTCATAGTTTGATCCGGCAAGTGAGACCATAGTAGAAGGCCGGGGTGAAGATGGCGGAAACGCCTGTGGCCCAACTCTTCCTGTACGGTCTTGCGTTGGTGAAATTATTGGCGAAGAAGGAAAGTGAGACATGCTTCCCTATTTCCTTGGTAAGGCTCAGATTGGCGCTGACATAAGGGTCGTAGCCGTCGAGCGCGAAGGTGTAGATGTTGCCCGAACGGAGAATCAGCCGCTGCAGGGCAGGGTCGTCGGCACATTCTGCCGTCCAAGGGTGTTCCACGCCGTCAAGGTCGAGGTATGACGAGGGATATATGGCGGTGTAACTGTTTCCTTCATAGATGTTTCCACCTGTCGGTGCCAGCGTTGCACCATCGACGGTAATCGCCCTTGTGGAGAGGTTCTGCGCGTTGCGAAGCAGGGTAGCCTCTACCCGCAGCGTCACGATCAGGCGTACCTCCGGGATGTGGGTAATGGCGGTTAGGTTGGCATCGAGATAGTCCGTGCGCCTGCCGCTCGCCACGGAGGTGCCGCCGGGGTAAATGCCCACATATTCAAAGGAACGGTTCGGCAGCGAGGAATGTGTCCAGCCGTTCTGATAATAGGCTACCGGCGCCTCATTCATAAATTGCGTACGCGTGTAAGCGCCGTCAAGACGCAGTTTCGTGCGGATTACGGGAATCTCCGGGAAATCGGCAGTCAGTTCGACGCCATAGCGGAAGATGTCGGCACCGCTGCGCTGATACCGTTTGCCGGCGAAGCTCCTGTCGGTCACCAGGACGTTCATCGGCGTGTAATAATCGTCATCGCTTCCGCGAAGAAAGACCTCGCCGGTCTGGTGATCCGTTACGACAACGGGTACCTGCGGGACCGTATATCCTTCGGGCAGCTCCAACACCTTGTAGGAGAAAGGGGTATAATGCAGCGCGAACTCGTATGGGTCACGCGTGACATTGCGGAAACCGGCTACGGAGAACCGCCAGCCCTTGAAATCGAGATCGACCCCAATCTCGGCGTTGCTGTTGCACTGCCATTTCAAATCGGGGTTATATTCCATTGTAAACGGTTGGGTATAATAGATATACGTACTTTCTGCACCGTGGGACAGACCGAAGGTAAGGATATCCCTGTATTCCTGACGCGGGAAGAGCACATAGAATGACGGGAGCTTGCTGGTGATGCCCCATCCGCCACGGATGGAAACGGCCTTGGAAAAGTTCCAGCGGGCATTGAGCCGAGGCGAGAAGGTCTGTAGGTTTTTATACTGCGTTCCGGCGATGAAAGCATGTTCCCAGCGCAGCCCGGCGCTCATTTCGAGGCTGGTCTTGCCGACGGGCACGGAGAGTTTTTCTTCGGCGTAGGCCGCGAGATTGTGGAGGTAAGGGTAGTCGGTGTAGGGGCGGGGACGGTAGCCGTTTGCGGCGAGGGCAGGGTCTTCGTAGTATTCGCCCCGGCCGATGTTGCCGTCAGCCTTCCATTGCACACCGGCCTTCAGCACGCTCTTGACGGCGCCGAAGTGGTGGAGCCAGTCGTATTTGAGGGCGGCGGCGTAGTCGAGCTCGCGGGAGTCGGAGATGCGGTCGGCGTAGAACGTGAGCGGGAGCGCGGTGGCGGCCCAGTAGCCTTCCTCTTCGGCGTGGACGGCGGGCTGCATCGATGCGAATGAATTGTAAAGATGATCGAGCGTGCGCGTGTCGTGATAATACAGGGAGGCTTCGAAGCTGAGGTTGGTGGCCCAGGAACGGTTCAGGAGCCAGGTGAGCCTGGCGTGGGAGGTGACGAGGTTGTCGTTTGCCTTGGTGTACTGGTTGGAGAAGACGTCGGGGTCGTCCTTGCTGTTCATCCCGCCGATGTTGCCGCCCAGCCCGGCTTCGAGCCGGAGCACTTTGGCGAAGGTCTGTGTGTATTCCGCGGAGAGCCCGCCGCGGGTGTAGGAGGTGTAGGGCGAGGTGAGCTTGGCGGTGGCGCGGGCCCATTCGCCGCTGAGGTTGAGCACGCCGCCGCCGATGGCTACGCCCTTGGAGAGGGCGGCGTTGTAGGTCTTGGGGTTGACGGAAAAGACGATGTTGAAGGGTGTCTGGCCCTGTTTTGTGCGGATTCGGACCATTCCGCTGCCGAGGTCGCCGTATTCCGCGGAGGGCACGCCGGCCACGATTTCGACGGACTCGATGTTCTCGACCTGGATGCTGCGGGTGTCGACGCCGGCCAGGGCGTCAAAGCTGGCGTTGTCGCCCATCCGCACGCCGTTGACCTCGATGGCGGTGGAGAAGGCGGCGTTGCCGGCGGTGGAGCCGCCGCCGCGCACTACGAGCTCCGAGGGTTGGGTGAGGTCGGGGTTGATGGTCTTTCCGCCGGGCAGAAGGGCCGCAATATTGGATACACCGGAGATTTGCAGGTGGTCGAGGGCCTGCCGGCCGATGGTCTGGGTGGTGTTGAGCTCATCCTTGGACAGCTGGGCGGTGACGACGGCTTCGCTCAGGGCCAGGCTCTCTTCGCTGAGGAGCCATACCTTGTCTTTCATATCGGAGCGGATCGTCAGCTGTTCGCGGAGGGTGACATAGCCGACGCACTGGATTTCCAGTACATACGTGCCGGAAGATATGCCCTGCATGGCGAAGCGGCCTTTGTCGTCGGAGACGGTCCAGAGGGCGCCCTCATCCAGCAGGACCACCGCTTCGGGGACAGGGGTGCGCCCGTCGGCGTCCAGTACGCTGCCGGAGAGGGTGAAGCGTCCGGAACCTTTCTGCGCGAAAGCGGTGTGGCAGAGCAGGAAACACGCAAGCAATATGAACAGCTCCTTTCTCATCGTTCTTTTTCTACTGCAAAGTTAATCATAGTTTTGGGGAAAATTAATCCCAAAATGTAATGATTTTGCAGGACGACATGAGCAAGAACACAGCAAAAGGCCAACCACAGAGCACTCTCCAGGAGGGCCAGAGCGGTTCTACGGATGATGTCAACGTTCTTAGCGCACATATTGAGGAGTTGGAGGAGCAGCTCCGGCATGAAAAGATGCGGGTATTCTGCCTGAATAGACCATGGACAATTTGCAGGATGGAGAAATCCAGCGCCTCAGCCACATCTGCATATTCATCCACGTATGAACCTAGAATCTTGTAGCGGCCTTCGTTGATATAATACTCATTATAAGGGATTTCCGCTGTAGGTCCTCCTTGAAACGCAAGGACCTACAGCACTTTTCTGGGTTTTCTGCTATAGGTCTCCCTTGAAATGCAAGGACCTACAGCACTTTTCTGGGTTTTCTGCTGTAGGTCCTCCTTGAAACGCAGGGACCTATTGCGTTTTTCTGGGATATCTGCTCTAGGTCTCCCTTGAAATGCAAGGACCTACAGCACTTTTCTGGGTTTTCTGCTATAGGCCCCCCTTGAAACGCAGGGACCTACAGCACTTTTCTGGGTTTTCTGCTATAGGTCTCCCTTGAAATGCATAGCCGGCGCCAGTGAGCGGATAAGGGGGCGGCGCCCCCTCAACTTGAGCAGGCGCAGCCTGCGAAGGCGCGCCTCAGCGCGCCCGGCGGTGCGGGCATTTTGGCGCTTAGCGACAAAATGTGGGAGCAAGGAGCCGCGGGGGTAGCGAACAATAGCGTCAGCGTCAGTGAGCGGATAAGGGGGCAGCGCCCCCTCAAAACGAAGGAAGACCAGCGAAATGCTGGTCTTCCTGAGTGACTCCTGCAGGACTCAAACCTGCAACCTTTTGATCCGTAGTCAAATGCTCTATTCAATTGAGCTAAGGAGCCGGGATGTATTTCTCCAAACTTCTACCCTGGACTACTCTGCCTTCTTGGTGTAGGCGCGCTCCTTGATGCGGGCCTTCTTGCCGGCGAGGTTGCGGAGGTAGAAGATGCGTGCGCGACGGACCTTGCCGTACTTGTTGACAGTGATGCTGTCGATGAAGGGTGACTGGTAGGGGAAAATCCTTTCAACTCCGATACCGCTGGAAACCTTGCGGACTGTGAAGGTGCGGGTGTAGGGAGTTGCACCGCTTATCTGGATAACCACTCCACGGAAATCCTGGAGGCGGAATTTGTCACCTTCCTTGATTTTGTAGGTGACGGTGATGGTGTCACCGGCCTTGAAATCAGGATAATTGGCTACGTTCTCGTTCGCGAACGACTTTTCAACTACATTCAATAAATCCATAACTACTTTTCGGTCTTATGCAGGCAGCATCACCGAACCGTTCAGTGAGAGGCTGCTGATTTGTGGACCGCAAAGATAAAAACTTTTTCCGAGTACACAAAATTATTTTTCTAAAAATATTGGCTTTCCTTCTCGAAGAGGTTTTTGTCTTCGCGTGTAGGGTCGGGCTTTATCGCGGATGAGGCCGCCAGTTTTTCGACGGCTTCCTTGTCGGAACCCTTGAGTTTGCGGGGAATCCATACGAGAATTTTTACGTAAAGGTCGCCGCTGCCATATCCGTTGACGGAAGGAAGGCCTTTTCCGCGAAGCCTCTGGACAGTTCCCGACTGGGTGCCGGGCTCAAGTTTGAGTTTGTATGTGCCGTCGAGGCAGGGGATGCTCAGCTCGGTTCCGAGAATCGCGTCGGTTACCGATATCACCCTGGTATAGAACAGATTCTGCCCGTCCCTCTTGAACTGGGAGTGCTGAAGTTCTTCCACCACCAGCAGCAGGTCGCCGTTGATTCCTCCCCTCGGGGCCGCATGGCCTTCGCCGCGTACGGTTATCTGCATTCCGTTCTCCACTCCGGCGGGGATATGCACGCGCACCGTCTCCTTCTTCCTCTCCAGCCCCGTTCCGCCGCATTTGCGGCAGGGATTGTTCACGATTTTGCCCTCCCCGTTGCACTGGGGACAGGTGGAATAGGTCATCGTGCGCCCGAAAATGGAATTCGCCATCTGGGATACCTGACCGCTGCCTTTGCAACTGGGGCAGGTCTTGATGTCGGATTCGTTTTTGGTGCCGCGGCCGTTGCATTCGGAGCAGGGGCGGTTGCGCTCTATGCTCACTTCCTTGTCGCAGCCGGTGCGTATCTCTTCAAGGGTTAGCCTCACGCGGGTGCGGATGTCGCGTCCGCGCATTACCCTGGGGCCTCTCTGGCTGCCTCCGCCGCCGAAACTGAATCCGCTTCCGAAGTCGAATCCGCCTCCGAAATTGAATCCGCCCCCGAACAAATTGTTCAGGAGGTCGTTCAGGCTGCCGAATCCCTGGCTGAAATCGGGCCCTGACGCACCGTCGACTCCGGCAAAGCCGAACTGGTCATACTTCGCCTTCTTCTGCGGATCCGAGAGGACGGAATAGGCTTCGGAAGCTTCCTTGAACTTTTCTTCCGCGGTCTTCCTCTCCTCGTCGGTGCCGCTGACCCAGCGGTCGGGATGCCACTTCAGCGCAGCCTTGCGGTACGCCTGCTTTATGTCGTCTTCCGAGGCATTTTTCTGTATGCCAAGGACCTCGTAATAATCTCTTTTCTCTGCCATCGTTTATGCTCCTACTACTACTTTTGCATAGCGGAGAACCTTGCCTCCAAGGGTGTAACCTGTCTGTACCACGTCGATCACCGTGCCCTTCTGTTCGGGGGTTGGTGCGGGGAACTGGGTCACCGCTTCGTGGAAATCGACGTCGAACTTGGCGCCTTTCGCGTCAATCACTTCCAGGCCCCTGGTCTTCAGGTACTCCATCAATTTATTGTATATCAGCGCAGTGCCTTCTTTCGCGGCTTCGTCGGACGATTTTGCGAGCAGTTCCATGGCCCTTTCGCAGTCGTCCAGAACGGGAAGCAGGCCCTTGATGGTGTCGGCGGATGCCGAGTTTACCAGGGCGAGACGCTCTTCGGCGCTGCGGCGGCGGAATGTCTCGAATTCCGCCATAAGGCGCAGATAGTCTTCGTGTTCCTTCGCGAGCTTACTGTTCAGGTCGTCGACGGTCTTCCTGAGTTCTGCGTTTTCCTTGCTTTCTTTATTTTCCTTTACTTCTTTTTTGACGGTCTTTGCGGTCTTCCCGGCCTTTTCTGTTTTTTCTGCCATAATTTTCAGTATCTCTACACGCCACAAAGATAATCAAAAGTTCTGCCAAGCCGGTAAAATTGACATATTGTCAAAATTATTCATTAAATTTGTGATATGAAGAAAATTCTTGCAGCAATCAATATTTTCCTGCTGGCCGGCCTGGCATGCATGGCGCAGGTCAATGCAGAGCTTGACCGGATGATAACAGGGCATCACGAGGTTGCAGGCCTCACGGTATGTCCCTACGAACTCAATCCCGCCTTCGGCGATTTCACCGACACCAAGGCTCCCAAAGGTTACAAGCCCGTGTATATAAGCCATTACGGAAGGCACGGCAGCCGTTCTTCATGGGACCGCGAAACCTACGGCAAGCTGATTTCCATACTCGAACAGGCGAAAGAAGCCGGAGTGCTGAGCGCAAGCGGGGATTCCCTGCTGCATGAAACGCGCCTCATACTCGAAGCCACCGCCGGCATGGACGGACGCCTGACTTACCGCGGACAAAGGGAGCACAGGGGCATAGCTTCGCGCATGTACAGGCGCTACCGCGGAGTATTCCGCAACGGCAGCAGGTATGTAAGGGTGCTTTCGAGCGAAGTTCCGCGCTGCCTCGTGAGCATGGCGGCTTTCACCGGAGAACTCAGCAGGCTCGATCCGTCGCTGAGCTTCAATATGGACTGCGGATCCGAGATTCAGAAGATGGTGGACAACGGAGCGAGCAATGAAGCCAACACTATACGCAGGACTGTCCTGGATTCGCTGCGCTCGGCCATGGACCCCGACCTCGAACCTATGATGAAGAGGCTTTTCACCGACACGGATGCGGCGGAAAAAATAGTGGATAGTCCGCTATACCTTTCCAGATACATTTATTATACCGCAAGGATAGCCCCATCCTTCGATTTCGACTTCGATACCTACCGTTTCCTTGATGACGAACTTATCTGTCTCTGGTCTGAACATACCAACCTCAGCATCTATCTCGGCCAGTGCAATTCCGAACTCCTGGGCGACGACCGCATGCCGCGTACCGAGCCCATGATCGGCAACATAGTGGCATTCGCCGATGAAGCCCTGGCGATCGGCAATGTCGCGGCCGACCTTCGTTTCGGGCACGACTATCCCCTGCTTGCACTGTGCAGCCGCATCGGACTCGAAGGGGTGGGGGAAAGGTATTCGGTGGATGAAGCGCGGAGAAACTTCATCACAACGCTATACAGCCCCTTCGCGGGGAACCTCCAGATGATATTCTACAAGGGCCGCAAGTCCTCGGATCCGGTACTCGTGAAGTTCCTCGTCAATGAAAAAGAAAGTTCAATTCCCGCGCTTGAAAGCGTGGAAGGCCCTTATTACGAATGGGATAAGGTAAAAGAACATCTGCAATCAACTAAAATCAGCAAATAATGGAAAAGAAAAAAATTCTGGTAATCGGCAGCAGCAATACCGATATGACCGTAAAGACCAAGGCCCTCCCGCTTCCCGGCGAGACGGTGCTTGGAGGTGAATTTGTGATGGGCCCCGGCGGAAAGGGCGCAAACCAGGCCGTGGCCGCCTGCAGGCTGGGAGGAGACGTCTCCTTCATCTGCAAGGTGGGACGCGACGTATTCGGCGACAATGCCCGCCGCCAGTATGAGGGCGAGGGACTCGACATCAGCGGTGTGCTCTATTCCGAAAAACCTTCGGGCGTGGCGCTGATTACAGTCGACGAGTCCGCGGAGAACTGCATAGTGGTGGCTTCCGGAGCCAACGGCGACGTGACCGAGGAAGATATCGAAAAGTCGAGGGCCGCGATCGAGGCCGCGGACATCCTCCTTCTCCAGCTGGAAATCCCCATCCCCGCAGTGCTCAAGGCCGCGAAGATAGCAAGCGAAGCCGGCGCCTACGTGGTGCTGAATCCCGCTCCCATGGCGGAACTCCCCGAAGAGATATGGCCCTGCATCTCGCTTATCACTCCCAACGAGACCGAACTCGCCATCTTCTCGGGACAGACCGTCACCGACGAAGCCTCGGCCTCCGAGGCGGTCAAGGCTCTCCAGTCCAAGGGAGTTAAGGATGTAATCGTTACCATGGGATCCAAGGGATCGCTCATCTGCAATGGCGAAGGCCGTGACTTCGTGCCCGCCAGGAGGGTGAAGGCCGTGGATACCACCGGAGCAGGCGATACATATAGCGGAGCGCTCTGCGTCGCCCTCTCCGAAGGAAAGACTCTGAAGCAGGCTGCGGAATTCGCTACCGCCGCTTCGGCGCTTCAGGTCCAGAAGATGGGCGCGCAGAACGCTATGCCTTATCGCAAGGACTTAGATTAGTATATACCTCGCAATAAACAGGGCTGCAAGTACCCACATTGTCGGTGAGATGTCTTTGAACTTGCCGGCAATGGCGTGCATTACAACGTAGGAGATGACACCTATCATGATGCCGTCGGAGATGCTGTAGGCAAAGGGCATGAGCACGATGGTGAGGAAGGCGGGGATGCTCTTGCAGAAATCTTCCCAGTGAATGCGGTCGATGGAGTGCATCATCATCACGCCTACAATTAGCGGGTGCGGTGGCGGCTCCGGGGATGGCGAGGAAGATGGGGGAGAAGAGCAGTGCGAGTGCGAAGCAGACCGCGGTGCTGAAGGCCGTGAGGCCGGTGCGTCCTCCTGCTCCTACGCCGGAGGCGCTTTCCACGTAGGTGGTGGTGGTGGAAGTTCCGAAGCATGCGCCTGCGACGGTGGCTATGGAGTCGGAGAGGAACATCTTGTCCATGCCTTCAACCTTGCCCTTTTCGCCGTCGATTCCCGCACCCTGGCATACGCCGATGATGGTTCCCATGGTATCGAACATATCGATGAAGAGGAAGGTGAACACCACTACTACCATATCCCAGGAGAGCACGTGGCTCCATTCAAACTTGCAGAATATGGGGTCTATGCTGTGGGGGAGGGATATGAATACCGCGTGTCCTGTTTCGGGATTGCGGGTGAGCTGGGTGATGGCGGCCCCTGTGGCGGGATCTTTTACGAACAGGCCTATCACGGCGGTAATGAGTATGCCCAAGAGTATTCCGCCCTTCACTTTCATCATCACGAGACCGCCGGTGATGGCGAGGCCTATGACTGCGAGCAGTGCCTTTCCGTGCGTAACGTCGCCAAGGGTGACGAGTGTAGCAGGGCTGTCGGCCACTATGCCGGCGTTCTGAAGACCGATGAATGCTATGAACAGGCCTATACCTGCACCGATGGCCTTCTTGAGTGTGCCGGGGATGGCTTCAAGCAGCCAGCTGCGAACTTTCGTCAAGGTAAGGATAATGAAGATGATACCTTCGATGAAGACAGCCGTGAGTGCGAACTGCCAGCTGTAGCCCATGCCGAGGCATACGGTGTAAACGAAGAAGGCGTTGAGCCCCATGCCGGGAGCAAGGGCGAAAGGTTTCTTGGCATAGAATGCCATTATCAGGGTACCCACTATGGCAGCGAGTGCGGTAGCGGTGAATACAGCACCTCCGGGCATTCCGGGAAGGGCGCTGAAAATACCGGGGTTGACGGCCAGGATGTAGGCCATCGTAAGGAAAGTGGTAATGCCCGCAACGATTTCCGTGCGAACATTGTTCACACCTTCCTTGAAGCCGAAAGCTTTTTCAAGGAATTTAAGCATAAGTCAGAAAATCAGAAGGTCCAACGTATACCGGCGCAAGGGTTGCACATGAAGCCTTTGTGTCCTGCAAAGTTGTAGGAAAGCTCGATTTCGGTACCTATATCGAGGTGGTTGTCGAAGGCGCCGCCGAGGTTGTACCAGAGCTGGGGCTCGGTGAGGATGCTGAATTTGGTGTCTGTGACAGTGAGGTCTTTGTTGATGAACGAGCTGTTGTTTCCCCAGATGTCGCAGAATCCCTTGAAGGTGAGTCCGCTTACTCCGAAGATGTCGTTGAGGCCCCAGACCGCGGAGAACTTGACGGGAACGTCGGCATTGCCGAGACCGCAGTGAATGTCATACATCAGGTACAGCGTCAGCATCTTGCTGTAGTCGGAAGAGTGGAGGAAATACTTGGCGCCAAGGCACCAGATTCCTGCACCCCAGGTGCTGCCGTCATATTCCACGTGTGCGCTCAGGTTCTTGAGTTCAGTGTCCTGCCAGAAATTGAGTCCGCGCTCGATTTCGAAATAACTGCCGTTGATGGCGCTGCTGTATCCGTTTTTCCCCTGGTCGGAATCTGCATAGTAGTGGTCGATGAAGAAGAAGGTGTCACCGAACTTGTCGCCTTTGAACATTTCGAAGGTCGTGGTTACATACTTTCGGCCTTCGCCGAAATCATAGAAAACCTGAAGGTTCTGGGCCTTGGCTCCTTGAGCCAGGGCGAGCGCTGCAAATGCAACGGCAAAAATGTACTTTTTGGACATAAAATGTAATTTATGAACAGAATATGATTAAAAATTATTTTTCTGCAAGCTCGAGCAGGGCTGTCACAGGCACGTCCGAAGGAATCTCGGCCGTGCGGGGACAGTCTGTGATGCTTATGATAAAGTTTACATAAACAGCTTTGGGATGGAACTGCTTCACCAGCCTGATTGCCGCGGCTGCCGTGCCTCCGGTGGCGAGTATGTCGTCGTGAATCAATACTACATCGTCGGGCCCGATTGCGTCGGAATGAATCTCAATGCTGTCGGTGCCGTACTCCTTGTTGTAAGATTCTTTAAGGGTGTCCGCAGGCAGTTTGCCGGGCTTGCGTACCGGCACGAATCCGGCACCCAGCCTGGCCGCTACAGCGGCACCGGCCACGAATCCGCGGGATTCTATCCCTGCAACCTTGGTTATGCCTTTATCCTTGTAAAGATTGCTGATGCGCGTCACCAGTTCTTCGAAACACTCCCCGTTTTTGAACAGGGTAGTCACGTCGAAGAACATTATGCCCTTGACGGGATAGTCGGGGACGACACGGAGCAATGATTTGATTCTTTCGTCGGTCATTGTCTTATTTCTTCTTTTCCTTTCTGAGCGAAGGATTGATTTCGAAGTCGACGGCCATGTCGCCTATCGAATTCGAACCGAACTCGTAGTCGTTTCCAGGAAGAACCGCGTTGAGTATGATACCCACGATTGCCGCAATCGCAAGGCCGGTGAGCTTGACGGAACCGATGGTTATTGCGCCGGCGCTGCTATAGGACACGCCTATTGAAAGCACGAGGATGATAGCCATCACCAGCACGTTGCGGGAAGCCTTGAAGTCCACGTTGTTCTCGACTATGTTCCTCACGCCCACCGCGGAAATCATACCGTAGAGTATGAGCGAGACGCCTCCGATGGTAGCTGCGGGCATGCAGGCTATGACTGCGGAGAATTTGGGGCAGAAGGAAAGGAGGATGGCGAAATAGGCTGCGATGCGTATCACCCTCGGGTCGTAAACCTTTGTGATGTTGAGCACTCCGGTGTTCTCGCCGTAGGTGGTGTTCGCAGGGGCGCCGAAAAGCGAGGCGATTGCAGTCGCGAGACCGTCACCCATGAGAGTGCGGTGCAGGCCCGGATCTTCCAGATAGTTGATTCCTGTGGTGGAGGAGATTGCGCACATGTCGCCTATGTGCTCCATCATGGTGGCGATGGAGATGGGGATGATGGCGATGATGGCGGCTACTACGAGGTTCCAGTCCGGATTATTGAACACGGAGATTGCGGTGTTCTCCCACTGTACGGGGAGGCCTATCCATGCGGCTTCATGCACTTTGCTGAAGTCGCAGAGCCCGAAGCAGGCGGCCACCAGGTATGATCCTATTACACCGAGCAGTATGGGGATGATCCTGACCATGCCCTTGCCCCAGATGTTGCATACTATGATGATCACGATGGCTACGAGGGCGATCCACCAGTTCTGGCTGCAGTTGTTGACTGCCGAGCCCGAAAGTATCAGGCCAATCGCAATAATGATGGGGCCGGTGACGATGGGCGGGAAGTACTTCATTACCTTTTGGGGCCCGAAGGCTGCGAAGAGAGCCGCCAGGACAAAATAGAGAAGCCCTGCGCAGAACACGCCTATGCAGGCGTAGGGGAGTGCCTGGGCCTGGGTGAGGCCGCCGGCCATGCCCAACTGCACCACCGTTGCATATCCTCCGAGGAATGCAAAGGAGGATCCCAGGAATGCGGGCACTTTGAATTTGGTGCAGAGATGGAAGATCAGGGTGCCGAGACCTGCGAAGAGCAGGGTGGCGGACATGCTCAGACCCGTGATGACCGGAACCAGGACCGTGGCCCCGAACATGGCGAACATGTGCTGGAGGCCGAGGGTCAGTGCTTTTCCGGTGCCCAGGGGGCGTACATCGTAGATGCCTTCGTTTTGAGTTTGTGCCATAATATTGTTTTTGATGGTTTCTATTCCCATTCAATGGTCGCGGGCGGCTTGCTGCAGATGTCGTAGACAACCCTGTTCACGCCTTTCACCCTGCGGATGATGGTATCCGACATCTCCGCAAGGAAATCGTAGGGAAGGCGTACCCAGTCGGCAGTCATGCCGTCGACGGAGGTCACTGCCCGTAACGCTATAGTATATTCATAGGTGCGCTCGTCCCCCATTACGCCCACGCTCTTGATGGGCAGCAGCATGGCTCCGGCCTGCCATATCTGGTCGTAGAGACCTTCGCGCTTGAGTGAATCTATATAAATTTTGTCGGCTTCCTGGAGTATGGCCACTTTTTCGGGGGTGACTTCTCCGAGCACCCTGATGCCGAGGCCGGGGCCTGGGAAGGGATGCCTGCCGAGAATCTCGGGGTCGAGACCGAGGGCTTTTCCGACGCGCCGCACTTCGTCTTTGAAGAGCAGGCGGAGAGGTTCCACCACCTTGAGTTTCATGTCCTTGGGAAGACCTCCCACATTGTGGTGGCTCTTGATGGTTGCGGAAGCTCCGGGCACTGCGGAACTCTCAATCACATCGGGATAAATCGTGCCCTGGGCGAGCCAGCGTACATCTTCTATCTTTTCCGCTTCGGCGTTGAACACTTCCACGAAATCGCGTCCTATTATCTTGCGCTTCTGCTCGGGGTCGGTCACTCCGGCGAGGTCGGAAAGGAACTTGTCGCCCGCTTCCACGCCTTTCACATTGAGGCCCATGCCCTTGTAGGATGCGAGCACTGAACTGAATTCATCCTTGCGGAGCAGGCCGCTGTCCACGAAGATGCAGTGCAACTGCGGACCAATGGCCCTGTGCAGCAGCAGCGCGGCAACCGACGAATCCACTCCTCCGGAAAGCCCGAGCACCACCTTTTCGCTCCCAATCTGCTCCCTGAGGCCCGCCACGGTCGATTCAATGAAGCTGTCCGGAGTCCAGTCGCCCGCACAGCCGCAGATTCCAAGCACGAAGTTGCGCAGTATCTGCCTGCCGTAGTC
Organism: uncultured Bacteroidales bacterium; assembly: GCA_905235675.1. Taxonomy (GTDB): domain Bacteria; phylum Bacteroidota; class Bacteroidia; order Bacteroidales; family UBA932; genus Cryptobacteroides. Next base: position 21,312 of record CAJONC010000003.1, read on the forward strand.
GCTGTGATGCACTTCCGCATGGAACTGTATGCCCCAGACGGGCTTGCCGCTAATCCTGAAAGCCGCGTTGTCCACGCTTGCGGTGGAAGCGATAACCTTGTATCCTTCGGGGAGGGAGTTGATGGTGTCGCCGTGGCTCATCCACACCTGGCTTTCGGCCGGAATGTCCTTCAGCAGGGGATCCTGCGCGTCCTTCACGCTGAGAAGGGCGCGGCCGTACTCGCGGGTGTCGGAGGAATATACCTTGCCGCCGCGGCTCCAAGCGAGCCACTGCGCCCCGTAGCAGATACCGAGGATGGGGAGCTCTTCGGGAACTCCGCCCAGGTCCGGCCTGGGAGCGTTTTCCGCGGTCACCGAAGAGGGACTTCCGGAAAGCACTATGCCCTTGACTTCGGAGTCGATTGCGGGAATTTTGTTGAATGGAACTATGTCGCAGTACACGTTCATTTCGCGGATACGCCTGGCAATGAGCATTGTGTATTGCGATCCGAAATCAAGAATGAGTATACGTTCCATTACTTGTTGTAATTAGGGGCGGGTTTTGCAATTATAAGGTCGTGAGGGTGATTCTCTATCACACCGTTGGAGGTGATGCGAACGAAACTTGCGTTCCATAGTTCTTCTATGGTATGGGCTCCGCAGTAGCCCATGCCGGAACGGAGCCCTCCGATAAGCTGGTACAGTATGTCGCCCACAGGGCCCTTGTAGGGCACTTTGCCCACTATTCCCTCGGGAACGAGCTTCATTGCTCCGGTCTGGAAGTAGCGGTCGCGCGAGCCTGCCTCCATCGCGTCGATGGATCCCATTCCGCGGTAGACCTTGAACTTCTTTCCGTTCTTGAAATCTTCAATCACGTCGCCCGGGGTTTCATCGGCTCCGGCGAGTATGGAACCGCACATCACCGTGGATGCTCCCGCCGCCAGGGCCTTGACTATGTCGCCGCTGTAGCGCAGTCCGCCGTCCGCAATGACGGGGACGCCGCTCTTCGCGGCTTCTTCGGCGCAGTCGAAGATTGCGCTCAGCTGGGGTACGCCGACGCCGGCAACTACACGGGTGGTGCAGATGGATCCCGGCCCTATACCTACCTTCACCGCATCGGCTCCCGCGTCGATCAGGCAGCGGGTGCCTTCGGCAGTGGCAACGTTGCCCACCACCACATCTACTTTGGGGAAGGCCCTCTTGACCTTCTTCAAGGCGTTCACCACACCCTTGCTGTGCCCGTGGGCGGAGTCCAGGACTATGGCGTCGACGCCCGCTTCCACAAGCTTGGAGGCGCGGTCGACCGCATCCGCGGTGATACCCACTCCGGCCGCCACCTTGAATCCGGCGGCCTTCACCTTGGCGACTTCCGCTGCCTGGCTCTCCGAACTCATGTTCTTATGAAGAACCCCTATGCCTCCTTCTTTTGCAAGAGCGATGGCCATAGGGGCTTCTGTCACGGTATCCATGGCTGCCGAAGCAATAGGGATATCCAGCGCTATGTTCTTTGAAAATCGGGTTTTTAGGGAAACTTCCCTTGGCAGTACTTCCGACCATGCCGGAACCAGAAGTACGTCGTCGAAGGTGAGACCTTCCTGCTTGATGCGTTTTTCGGTAAATGACATATCTGTAACTTCCAATGGACAAATGTACGGAAAAATGCGCCCCGTTGCAAGGACGGGACGCATTTTTTTGAACAAAATTTCAACAAGGCCGCGAAGCTTTATTTAAGCAGGGCTTCGCTGCGTGCGATGAAGTCGCTGAGGGCCTTGCCTTTCAGCATTCCGGCTCCGAGGAGGGCCAGGTCTATCACCTGGTGCAGGAGGTCCTGCTCACCGGTGACGCTGTGGCTTGTCTCCGCAGTCTCCTTGCCTTCTTCGTCGGTTCCGGCAGGGGTGTCCACTACCTTTTCGCGGGCGTTCCATATCCTGGCGATGAGGGGATTCTCCATGTTGACCTTGATATTGAACGATTCGGGCATTTCGCCGTAGAAGTTCATTCCGCCGCCCATTGCGCTCATGTCGCGGTAGCGGCGCATGAATTCGTTGCGGGTGATGAGTACCGGCGAGGAGTTTTCTCCAAGGTTCTCGGCCTCCACATAGTAGTCGTTGCCTTCGGGGAGGGATGCCTGGAAGATGTCGTCGAGGGCTTTCTTGTCTTCGTCGCTCATTTCGGGCTTCACGCGGTCTTCCTTGGGGACGAGGTTCGCCACGGAGTCGGAATCCACGCGGGCGAAACGGGTGCCGGGAATCCTCTGCTCAAGCAGGTTCACGAAGTGCGCATCCAGTTCGCAGTCCATCAGGAGTACGTCGTAACCGAGATTCTTCGCGGCCTCGATCTGCACATACTGCTCGTCGGGATTGGTGGCGTACAGATAAACCACGTTCTTGTCCTTGTCGGTCTGCGCAGTCTCGATGGCCTTGCGGTAGTCTTCGAAGCTGAAATACTTGCCGTCGGTGTTCTTGAACAGTGCAAAGTTCATCGCGCGGTCGCAGAACTTCTCGTCGGAAAGCATTCCGTATTCGATGAAGAGCTTGAGGTTGTCCCACTTCTGTTCGAACTGTCCGCGCTGCTCCTTGAATATCTCTTCGAGGCGGTCGGACACCTTCTTTGTAATATAGGTGCTTATCTTCTTGACGTTGGCATCGCTCTGCAGATAGCTGCGGCTGACATTCAGCGGAATGTCGGGGGAGTCTATCACGCCGTGCAGCAGGGTGAGGAAGTCGGGGACGATGTTGTCTACATGGTCGGTCACGAACATCTGGTTGCAGTAGAGCTGGATCTTGTTCTTGTCGATTGCCATGCGCTCCTTGATCTTGGGGAAGTAGAGCACGCCGGTGAGGGTGAAAGGATAGTCGACGTTCAGATGAATCCAGAACATAGGTTCCTCTTCGTAGGGATAGAGCGCCCTGTAGAAACTGAGGTAGTCCTCGTCCTTGAGATCGGAAGGGGCCTTGGTCCAGATGGGCTCGATGCTGTTTATCACATTGTCTTCGTCGGTCTCGACTTCCTTGTCCTCCTTCCATTCGGTCTTCTTTCCGAACACTACGGGAACGGGCATGAACTTGCAGTATTTGCCCAGCAGCTGGGAGATGCGTCCCTTGGTGGCGAACTCTTCGCCGTCCTTGTCGAGGTAGAGGGTTATCACGGTGCCGCGGTCCTTCCTGGTGGAATCGGTCATGCTGTACTCGGGAGAGCCGTCGCAGCTCCATTTCACGGCCTTGGCGCCGTCCTGCCAGGAGAGGGTGTCTATGGTAACTTTCTTGCTCACCATGAATGCGGAATAGAATCCGAGGCCGAAGTGGCCGATGATGTTCTGGTCCTTGTATTTTTCGAGGAACTCGCCTGCGGAAGAGAATGCTATCTGGTTGATGTACTTGTCCACTTCTTCGGCGGTCATGCCTATGCCGTGGTCGATGACCTTCAGGGTTTTCTTGCTCTCGTCGAGTTTGATTTCCACTTTGAGATCGCCAAGTTCTCCCTTGAATTCACCGTTCGATGCCAGGGTCTTGAGCTTCCGGGTGGCGTCGACTGCGTTTGCTACCAGTTCCCTGAGGAAGATTTCGTGGTCCGAATAAAGGAACTGTTTGATTACCGGAAAGATATTCTCGGTGGTTACGCCGATAGTACCCTGTAGTTTTTCTTTAGCCATATATAAAAAATGTTTCAGTTATTTTCCGCTGAAACATTTCTCAAATGGCGAGCCAGTGACATTTTGTCACGCGTCAGCGAAAATTCGACAGTTCGCGCAGTTCTTCTTCGGCTTTTATCTTGTCGATTATGGAAGCCACGATCCTGAAGGTGCGTGAATCCCCGGTATAAACCGCAGGGGTGATGAACTTCACGCGGCCCTGCTGCCTCATCTTTGCCGCCGCGGCATGTTTCTTCGGAGATGCCGGGTCGTAGACCGCGATGGGATTGCCTCCGAACATGCCCACTATCTTCATGCAGGGGATGTCGGTCTCGCCGTCGCCGAAGTATATCATGTGGGTGAAGGGTATGCGTTTCTTGTCGTCAGCCATGCTCGCGTTCACCTTCTTGGTGTCGTGCTGGCTGAAGATGCCTTTGCTTATCTTGAAAAGGAACTGGGTCTTGGCGGTATGGTCCACGGCAATGCCGGGCCATTCGGCCTCGCCTTCATCATTATATATAAAGGTGCCCGCATAGATGTGCTTGAACTCCGACGCTATGGGACTTCCCTCGATGATTTCCTTGAGGCCGGAAGAGTTGATATAATGTTCCACCTTCACTCCGCGCTCCCTGCCGTAATTGTTGACGAGGGTGAACCACTCCTTCACTCCCGGAAAGAGCTCTATCTGCTTGCCGAACTCCTTGAACTTGCTGCGGCGAAGTGGTATCCCCGCCTTGTGGGCTTCGTCGTACATCAGCTTCATATACGAGAGTACGTTGCTGGCATCCTGCCCGACGGCTATCCCGTCGCTCATGCTCCAGAACTCTTCCTTGGTTTTTCCGACGGCCTGTATGAACCCGAACTCCTGCATATTGCCCGGGGAAAGGGTGCCGTCAAAGTCGTAGATAAGTGCAACTATAGGTTTTTTCGTCATGATTTTTACCCCTGATATCAGTATTTCGCCACAAATTTACTCAAATTTCGCCACATCTGCCGAAAATTCCTTGCCCGTTGCCTGAAAGGGACGTAATTTTGCCGGCAGCTGAAACTTTTAGTAAGTATTCTTAGATATGTACAAAAGACCTGCGGCTCCCAGGGCCGAACATTTTCTGGGCAAACTTCAGAAGAGCATGACTCTCTGGTGGAACGAACTTGCAGTATGCGATTATCACGGGCAGCAGTATACCTTCGGCACCCTCGCCCGCAGAATCGAGCGCATTCATCTGGCTTTCGAGTCTGTCGGCATCAAGAAAGGCGACAAGGTGGCCCTCTGCGGCAAGAACTCCGCAAACTGGGCGGTTTCCTTCCTCTCGATCAGCACCTACGAAGGCGTCGTGGTCCCTCTCCTTTCCGACTTCCTTCCCGAAGCGGTGGAGCGCCTTACCGACCACTCCGACAGCGTAGTCCTCTTCACCGATCCCGAACTCTTCGACAAACTCGATATCGCCAGGATTCCCCAGTTGCGCTACGTCATCAGCCTTGCCGATTTCATGCCCCTGTGGGGCAAGGACGATGAGCTGATGAAGGCGTACACCACCCTCGACGAGCGCTTCAACGCCAAATTTCCCGACGGGTTCGACGCCTCCAAGCTGAATTATCCTACCGACAACGACAAGGAACTCGCCGTCATCAACTACACCTCCGGTTCCACCGGCAACCCCAAGGGTGTAATGCTCCGCTACGAATGCTTCAGCGCTACCATCGACTTCGGCCAGCGCTACATTCCCTGCAGCAATGAAGACAATATAGTCTCCATGCTTCCCATGGGCCATATCTACGGCCTTACATACGAATTCCTCTATCCCCTCATCAGCGGCGTAACCGTCTACTATCTCGGCAAGACGCCTTCCCCTTCACTGCTGCTCAAGGCAATGCAGGAAGTGCAGCCTTACATAGTGATTACCGTTCCGCTCGTGATGGAAAAGGTATACAAGTCCTCCATCAAGCCCGTGCTCGGCAAGCCCGCCATGAAGCTGCTTACCGCCATTCCCGGGGTCAATGGAGTCATTTATAAGAAAGTAGGTGAAAAACTTCAGTCCGCATTCGGCGGCAAGGTCCGCGAATTCGTCATGGGCGGCGCGGCCCTCAACCCCGAGGTGGAGAATTGTTTCAGGAAAATCAAACTTCCTTATACCGTGGGTTACGGTATGACGGAAGCTGCCCCGCTACTTGCCTATGAACATCCTACTTTATACGCGCAGGGTTCCTGCGGAAAGGCAGTGGACTGCGCCGACGTGCGCATAGATTCGGAAGATCCCGAACACATCGCCGGAGAAATCCAGGCCAGGGGAACGAACGTCTGCAGCGGATATTACAAGTATCCCGAAGCTGATTCAGCAGTGTTTACCGCCGACGGTTACCTGCACACGGGAGACCTTGGCACCATTGACGCCAACGGCAACATCTTCATCCGCGGCCGATCCAAGAGCATGATACTCGGCCCCAGCGGACAGAACATCTATCCCGAAGAGGTCGAGGCTGCCGTGAACCAGCGTCCTTTCGTTTCCGAAAGTGTGGTGGTTGACCGTGCCGGCAAACTTGTCGCACTCGTGTATCTCGATTCCGAAGGCATCAAAAAGGCGGGACTCGACGAAGAAGCCATCTCCGACATTCCCGAGCAGGTACGCCGCGGTGCAAACAGGCATCTCCCCGGATACAGCCAGATTACCAAGGTGGAAGTCGTGCTCCAGCCTTTCGAAAAAACACCGAAGATGAGCATCAAGCGCTTCCTCTACAAGTAAAATCTCGAAAATAATCCTTATCTTGCACTCTTGCTGGTTCAAGAGTGCATTTTTTTATGTTGAAGTTCAAGAATCCCCAGAGAATCCAGAATCTCGAAACGCCATTCTGGTATTACGATATGGACCTTTTCCGCGCAACGGTCGCGGCAGTGGTGGCGGCGTCGCGGAAGTACGACGTCAAGGTGCATTATTCCATCAAGGCGAACACCGAAAAGCGCCTGGTGGAGGTGCTGAAAGACAATGGAATAGGTATAGACTGCGTCAGCGGAAACGAAGTCCGCTGGTCGATAGTGAACGGTGTGGACCCTTCCGGAATCGTTTTCGCCGGTGTGGGGAAAAGCGACAGGGAGATACTCTATGCAATGCAGGTGGGGATAGCTTCCTTCAACTGCGAATCCCTCGAAGAACTCGAGATTATCGAGGGCATAGCGGCCAAGGAGGGGCTCATCGCCAATGTGTCGCTGCGCATCAATCCCGAGGTGGACGCCAAAACCCACAAATTCATCACCACCGGCCTTGAAATGGACAAGTTCGGCATACCCAGGAGGATGATGGGCCGTGCGGTGGAGATACTCAGGAACAGCCCTCACCTGAATTTCAGGGGCCTGCATTTCCATATAGGCTCGCAGATTACCGACGTGGAGAATGTTTTCGCCAATGAATGCCGCAGCGCGAGGAGCATAATATCCTTCTTTGAAGAGAACGGATTGAAAGTGGCGAACGTGGACCTCGGAGGAGGCCTGGGCATAGATTACCACAATCCCGACAGCCACGCCATTCCCGAATTCGACCTTTGGTTCCGCACCCTGAGGGACCATCTTCCCCTGCGTCCCGACCAGCAGCTGCATGTGGAGCCGGGACGGTCGATAGCCGGCCAGTGCGTGAGCCTTATCTCCAGGGTGATTCTCGTAAAGGAAGGAGAAAAGAAGAACTTCGTTATCCTCGATACCGGAATGAACGACCTGCTGCGCCCCGCCCTTTACGGCGCATATCACAAGATTGAGAACCTCGACGGCGCAGGGCGGGAACTCCGCCTGTACGATATCGCAGGGCCAATCTGCGAGAGCGCGGACGTGCTTGCCGAAGACCGCGTGCTGCCGGAAACCCGCAGGGGGGACCTGATTGCGATACGCAGCGCCGGAGCATACGGCTCGGTAATGAGCAGCAGCTACAACATGCGCGACCGGGCCTATTCGGTTTTCTCGGATTAATTTATTAAATTTGACTCCCCGAAACAATTCAGAACATATATATGAGACATCGCAGTATCATTGCTTTTGCGGCAGGGGCCATGGTCCTCGCCACGGTTTGCGGCGTGAATGCAGACGCCAAGTCGAAGAAAACCAAGAAGTCAGCCACCGTCATACCCGCCGAGGTGACACTCAGCAAGCAGGTGCTCCAGGACAAGATCCGCGGCGCCTGGGCGGGCCAGGTGATAGGATGCACCTACGGCGGCCCCACCGAATTCAAATATTCGAACTTCATCCCTGATGAATACGTTATTGAATGGGATGAGCATAAGGTCAAATGGTGGTACGATCATGCTCCCGGATTGTACGATGACGTCTATATGGATCTCACCTTCGTGGAGGTATTCGACCGTGAAGGGCTCGACGCCCCCGTGGAATCGTTTGCAAAGGCATTCGCCAATGCCGGTTATCCCCTCTGGCATGCCAACCTGCAGGCTCGCTACAACATACTGCACGGCATCATGCCCCCTGAATCCGGCGACTGGCGCCATAACTCCCACGCCGACGACATCGACTTCCAGATTGAAGCCGACTATGCGGGCATAATGGCTCCGGGCATGATAAATGCCGCCACCGGATACACCGATGAAATCGGCCATATAATGAACTACGGCGACGGCTGGTACGGCGGTGTGTATGTAGCCGCGATGTATGCCCTCGCATTTGTCACCGACGACATCCCCTTCATCGTCAGGGAAGCCCTCAAGACCATTCCTGCTGAGAGCCGCTATTACAAATGCATGGCCGACGTCATCAAATGGTGGGAGCAGTATCCCGACGACTGGCACATCACCTGGGCCCTCGCGAATGAGAAGTACGGCTTTGACATTGGCTGCCCCGGCGGCTTCAACTCCGCGTTCAACATCGACGCGGTAATCAACAGCGCCTACATAATCATCGGCCTGCTCTACGGCCAGGGCAATTTCTACCGCACAATCGACATTTCGACACGCTGCGGCTACGATTCCGACTGCAACCCTGCATCCGCCGCAGGCATACTCGGCACCATACTCGGCTTCAACAACATTCCCGAATACTGGAAACTTCCCATCTACGAAGTCGAGGACCGCGATTTCAAATACACCGATATCTCCCTCAACCGCGCCTGCAAAATGAGCTTCAAGCAGGCCCTGCAGGTGATTGAAAAGAACGGCGGCGCAATCGACGGGCCCACCGTCACCATCAGGACACAAAAGCCTCAGGCTGTGCGCCTGGAACAGGGATTCGAAGGCCACTGGCCCGTAGCGAAGAAGGATATCAAGCAGACTCCTTACAAGATGGGAGAATACAGTTTCGAAGGCAAGGGAGCCGTGCTCACCTATCATTTCACCCTTCCCACACCCTACAACGTTACCGGCTACGAAGCCAATATCGAGGTATGGCTGGACGGCAGCCTCTGCAAGACCATCCTCCTTCCCACTTCGGGCAACGGCCAGAGCCGCGAAATCTGCGGAATCTGGGATCTGCCTCTCGGGGAGCACAAAGTCGCCCTTCGATGGACCAACAAGCCCGACGACATCAACATGGTGGTCGACAACATCGTCATCTATTCCGACAAGCCCGCACCCGTAAAGCACGTTGACAAATGAGAAAACTCTTTACCCTGATAGCAACCGCCGCGCTGGCACTTCCCCTCTTCGGGGCCACAAATTCAAAAACAGTCTGGCAGGCATTCCAGAACCCTTCCGACGCCTACCGGCCCTATGTGCGCTGGTGGTGGAACGGCGACAGGGTGGACGAGGCTGAGATCCGCCGCGAACTGCGCCTGCTCAAGGATGCAGGCATAGCCGGCGTGGAGATTAATCCCATCTCCTTCCCCGGAAGGCAGGAAGACACCGTTGGCAAAAAGACCATGGTCTGGCTCAGCGACGAGTGGATAGATATGCTGGGAGTGGCTTTCGACGAGGCCAAGAAGCTCGGCATGACCTGCGACCTGATAGTTGGTTCGGGCTGGCCTTTCGGCGCCGAAAGCCTGCCCCGCGAGGAACGCGCTTCGGTAATGCTCACCTACTGCGACAAGCTTTCTTCGGGAGTGGTCTATGAAAAGTCCCTGTTCCATGTATTCAAGGAACTCGATCCCAAAGTCACCATTCCCAATCCCCGCCGTCAGCCCGAACTTCAGAAAGTGCTGATGGTGCCGGATCCCATAAATGACATTTCCGAGGCCGTGGACATCACTGACAAAGTAAAGGACGGCGTGCTGCGCGTGAAGGCTCCTGCAGGGAACTGGCAGCTTTACTACCTGGTGAAATATGAATCCTTCGCCAGCGTAATCAACGGCGCCCCGGGTGCCGCGGGCCCCATACTCGACCACATGAACGCGGCCGCCGTACGCAAGTATCTCGACCGCATGTCCGACAGGATAGAATCCAGGCTCGGCCCACTGTCCGACCATATACGTGCGACCTTCGTGGACAGCATGGAACTGGAAGGGGCCAACTGGACCGGCGATTTCGCCGAGGAGTTCAAGGCGCGCAGGGGATATGATTTACTTCCCTGGCTGCCTTTCACCATGTTCAAGGTAAGGCGCCTCGGCGAGGTGGAAGACTTCAACTACGGCTGTGCCAAAGGCGAAAAATTCCAGGACAGGGTGAACCGCGCCCGTTACGACTTCGAACTTACCAAGGCCGAACTCCTCGAGGAGCGTTTTTTCAAGGTATATGAGCAATGGGCCCGTGATCACGGAGTAAAATCCCGTGCACAGGGCTATGGCTGCGGATTCTTCATTGAAGAGACTTCGATGGGCCTCGACATTCCCGAAGGGGAGTCCTGGACCACGAACTGGCTGCGCCATGTGGTAGGCGAGGAGATGGGCGACGAGGATTACCGCCGCGGCCGCGCCTATACCATGATAGACAAATATGTTTCTTCGGCGGCCCATCTTACCGGCAAGCGCCTGGTGAGCTGCGAAGAGATGACCAATACCTACAATGTGTTCTCCACTTCGCTGGAATACCTGAAGGTAGGATCCGACATGAGCTGCATCTCCGGAATAACCCATTCGGTTTGGCACGGATTCAACTATTCCCCCAAGGAGGCTCCGTTCCCCGGCTGGGTGCAGTACGGCAGCTATTACAACGAAAAGAACACCTGGTGGCCCTACTGGCATCTGCTGAACGACTACCGCGCCCGCCTGGGCGCCCTCGTCCGCAATGCCGACATGTATACCGACATTGCCATACTTCCCGCCAACGCCGACCTCTGGTCGACCATGGGTGTGCAGACCGAGCCCTTCCCCGTGAAGCTGAACGTACCCTATACCTCGCTTGTGTGGGAGGCCATCCACAAGAACGGTGGCGGCGCCGACTATGTTTCGGAAATTATCCTGAGGGATGCTACAGTGAAGAAAGGAAAGCTGTGCTACGGGCCTAAGAGCTACAGCGAGCTGTTCATGGTGGAAGTCGGCGGAACCACGGTTGAGGCTATGGAGAAGATACGCGAGTTCGTACTCGGCGGAGGCAGGGTGTTCTGCATAGAGAAGTATCCCGAGAAGTCCGTAGGAATGATGGGTGCCGAGGCGAGGGACGCCCGTATCAAGGCCATAGTCGAAGAACTTTCGGCGACGGGGCGTTTCATCCTTCTCCCCAAGCCTGAAGGGGATCATTTCCTGGAATGGTACACCGACCTTATGCATGAGTACAATCTCCCTCATTCTGTGGAGATAGGCACTCCGGATCGTTTCCTGCTGCAGAACCGCTATACCATGGACGACGGCAGCGATTTCTTCCTTTTCGTGAATGCCAGCCGCCTGGAAGGCAAGTCCACCGACATCACCTTCCCCGCGTCCGTGACAAAGGGGAGGAAGGGCTGGATATACGACCCTGCCACAGGCAAGCGTTATGCCCTCAAGCTGGATGCGTCCGGAAAACTGCATTTCGATTTCGGCCCTTCGGAGAGCTATGTGTTCATGTTCAACAGGATGGGAGGTTCCGCCCCCGCGTTCAGCCGCAAGCCTGTTTCCGGGGAGGATACCATCGAGTTGAAAGACTGGAATGTGAGTTTCGTGAATCCCGAAGTTCCGGATGTTCCTTCCACGACCATGGCGGATCTCAAGGACCTGAAAGATACCGACGAATACAGGAATTTCATGGGTGTAGCAACTTACACTACGGTCGTGAATGTCCCTGCCGGCAAGGCATTGCCCAAATATATGAATCTCGGCAATGTAGGATATATAGCCGAAGTGAAGGTTAACGGTAAGCCCGCGGGGCTGCACTGGTATGGAGAGCCTGTGTTGGATGTTTCAGGCCTGTTCACCACAGGGGACAATACGGTGGAGGTAAAGGTTACGACGCTGATGAGCAATTATATGCAGACGCTCACCGATAACCGCAATGCCCAGCGCTTCGTGCTGCGCCGCAACACTCCTCTGAAGCCCGCCGGACTGATAGGGCCTGTGAGGTTGTACTAGTTTTTGGCATACACCTGTTCAAACCCCCATTTGCTTTACTTATATTCAAGCACGGATACTATAGGATAATGGTCTGATACGTACTGTCTTTCAGCGTAAGGCTTGTCATCCGTATAAAACAGGGGCACGGAAGCAAAACCGGAAACATAGATATAATCTATCACATACTTTTCTTCCGGTGTCCTGGTGCCCCATCCGTGGTATGAACTCTTGTCGTCAGAGACTTTCGCTATCTTTCTTGCGCTTTCCATCTGCTTGTCAAGGTCGGTCAGGCACTCATCGTCCGGTAGAACATTGAAGTCTCCGGTCAGAACCATAGGATAGCCATCCGGATTCATGGAAGCAATACTGTCTACAAGAAGTTGAAGGCCATTCTTTCTGGCCTCGACTCCTTTATGGTCCAGATGGGTATTTACGAAGAAGAACATCTTACCGTTTCTCTTATCCTTCATAAGAGCCCAAGTTGCTGTCCTTCTGCAGGCGGCATCCCATCCGTAAGAAGGCACGTCGGGTGTTTCGGAGAGCCAATATGTTCCCCAGTCTACCATCTCGACAGTCCTGGCATTCCAGAAAATCGACATATGCTCGCCCTTGGATATTCCGTCATCGCGCCCAACACCCACGTTCTTGTAGTCAGGAGCCTCAGCACTTATATAATCCAGCTGATTGGAGAGGGCTTCCTGCACCCCAAAAACATCAGGCTTCACATCCGCAAGCATCGCTATCGTTGCCTGTTTCCTCAAATCCCAGGCATTTTCACCATCTTTTGGCGTATCATAGCGGATGTTATAGGACATCACCGTGAGTTGGTTAGAGTCACTGCAAGAAGCAATAAAGAACAAAGACGCAACAGTCGCAAACAATACAATCCTTTTCATCTCAGATTAACGATTAATGTTGTTACCAATATGGCAATTCAATGAATATGAACCGGAATACAGGTCGTGCTCACTACCATCCGGCAGATATACTTTGGCAGTGCTGCCGACAGGAATCCTGACATCTATCTTAAACCTGTCTTCTGCTTGTTTCCAACTGACTTCTACTCTTCCATAAGGAGTATCCTTGGAAGCCTTCACCCAGGCTATATCCCTGATAAGCTGCGGACGGATAATTATATGCTTGTATCCGGGATCGGATTCATCAGGGTTGATACCTGCCAAAGCCTGATAGAACCAGGTTCCTATGCCGTTGTAGCAATTGTGGATACGGCTTCTGCGGCCATTCCAGTGCTCCCAGGTCAAGTCTGCGCCATTATCCAGCATATATAGATAGCCCGGATAATCCCGTTTTTTGAGCATATTGTAAACAAACTCTGTTTCAGATTCCCTTGTGGCCCATTGCGTCAGGACAGGAACCCCGACCAGGCCAGTAGAAAGGTGGCCTTTGAAACGCCCTTCAGTTTCGTTCCTGAGAGTTTCCTTCACCTTGTCGAGGCAATCCTCAGGTGTTGCTCCTACAAACATAGGATAGACAAGATCTATCTGGGTACCTGTAGAATAGCTGTTATTATCCGGATTGAAGAATTCCTTATGCAAATTCTCGTTCTGCTCTCTGTGTTTTTCGAGATATAAATCAGCCTGCTCATGCTTTCCCAGAGCTCTTGCTATCTTCGACATAGTAAGATAACTCTCGGACAATACACAGTTGCTGACAATGTTGATTGAGAGCGGGTCCTTCTGATCTATTCCGGTTGGGGTTGCCCAGTCACCCAGATACCACCATCTGTAGTCCCTGTCTCCCCAGTTGGTAAGAAGGCCGTTTCTCTTGTATCTTTCTGCAAACGAGATCCATCTCTCCATATTAGGGTAGAACTTCTCCATCATACGGGTATCACCGTAGTTGAGATAAGTCTGCCACGAGGCTATGATAAGGAATTCGCACCAGAACGGACCGCCTCCGGCCCTGTTCGGATTAGGTGCAGTATGGGGCATATCACCGTCTTCCTTCTGGCTGTCCGACCAGGCCTGCAGCCAGTTCATATAGAGAGGATTCGCATTGAACATTGTCTGGAATGTAGGGGTGGAGGCATTGCCATCTCCACCATATCCCAGTTTTTCGTGATGAGGACAGTCAACCATATAGCCACCCAGGGTGAGGGCCTTGACAGTCTTGTGAATCATATTATGAATAGCATTCAAATCCTCATCCGAACATTCGAATTCGGAATCACCATCATAATCTGTCGTGATTGCACGTCCTGTAATGGCCGAAGGTTCCAGGGGTTCAGCCAAGCCTTTTATCTCCAGATAACGCAGCGCTTTATACTGGAACTTGTTGGTGTATCTTGCCGCTGTTTTGCCGTCACCTATATAGACGTCAGCAAAATTCTTCATTTCTCTGAAATCCTTCGGATCCTCCAGATAGAAATCCTCATAGAAGAATGTAACTTCCTTGCCGTCACCGACAACAGGCATATCGATTTCGACAAAGCCGACGAACGCGTGACCAAGGTCATACACATAACTGCTGTCCGCCACCTTATGCACAGCCACCGGCTTGTATGTCTGGTAAAAAACATTTGGCTCACACATCTGAGGAGAAGCTTCGTGTTCGGGGATATCTCCGACAACTACGGGCTGCCACCGGACAGCGTTAAGAGACTTCGAAGTGAAATCCTTTACGGACTTCCGCAAATCAACGACTTCACCTTTTGTCCAGTCCTTTCCGGAATAATAACGTCCGATATCCGCGGCTTCCCAAGTTGAATCCGTCCTTGCCAGCACCTCATATCGCCCGTTACCGATTCTTTCAAGTTGTGCGCGGACATACGGCCCCCCTGCCACAACGCCCGGTATCCTCTTTAGATACCAGCCTGTCCCGGCCCAGATGACAAGTTCGTTTTCGCCTTTTTCAAGCAGGTCCGTAACATCATAGGTCCTGATGATGGAGCGCTTCGGATGCTGGCTTACAGCCGGATTCAAGACTGAAGCGGAAACCGGCACCCCGTTGATGTATGCATCGTGATAACCCAGGGAATTAACGTGAAGGAGAACTCTTTCTTTGCCCGGAGAATAAGTGAATGATTTTCTAAAAAGCGGAGAGATGTGCATATCCTTATCCTCGCGAGGCTGTCGGATACCTATGAAACACGTATTGCCATCCCAATCGTCCCCACGAAGAAGTCCAATTCCGAAATCGGCGGGTTTACTCCAGGCAGAAGGTTTTCCATTCTCGTCCCATACCCTCACCTTCCACCAGGCCCGGGTTCTCGGGCCGAGAGGACGCCCGTCAAATACTACTCCCGTTGAGCTTTCTTTTTCCACCTTGCCGCTGTTCCAAAGGTCGGCTTCTTTCTCATTGAGTCTGTCCGGTTCGCTTGCGACCAGCACCTGATATGCGGTAGAATGGGCGCCTTTTTTCCTGCTGGTCATCTTCCAGCTGAAACGAGGTGCAGTATTGTCGATTGCCAGTGGATTCTTCAGATAATCACATCTCAAATCATTAATCCTGATGCTGGCGCAACAGGGCATTGCCAGAAAGGCAAAAACGGCCATTGTCAAAAGCAAGGCCGGCCTGCCAGGGGAATGGATGCTATTTCTTCTCATAAACCAAAAGGAACGTGGGAACCGAACGCTCGCCCGAGTCACTCGGCGTGTTGACCAGTCTTCCTCTTACACTCAAGGCTGTGGATCCGCCACCGTCCATATTAAGCGCATATTGAGGGTTGAAGTGATATTTGAGGAACTGAGTCATCCCCCTTGCAGACATTCCGGCGACGGTACCATAGGTCCTGTCCTTGTCAATCGCAATTAAAAGGAGATGATTATCCCCGGTCATTGCAAAAACGGTACGGGGATGCGTAACACCCTGATGACGATAAGGATGCTCATAATTATATGAGTTCAACTGGGATTCCGTCAGGTTAGCAGGGACGAAGTTCTCACCAACCGGGTCATAATTATCTATCAGCATCGGAGCGCTTGAAAATATATTCGGACAAGTATGCAGCCTATAATAACGGCGCTGCTGCGCAAGATTCATACCCTTACCCGAATACTCCAGATAGACGGTCCCGTCTTCGCGCATGTAAATTGCTCCGTCGTTTTTCCAGTTCGGCACATCCGTATCGCGTATGTATGAATTAGAGATATTGTGATACTCTATTCCATCAACCCTTATATATACGGACTGGGGCTCAAAGGTAGCATTTATCGATGCGATTGCACCTTTCTCTTTCGCAAGGGCAGAACCGACTTTATCCGATGCAAGGACGAATTCAATCCGGTATTTATTGCTGTTCATATCCACGTCCAGAACTCTGACTCTCTGCCTCGCACAAGTGACCGGGTCATACCCTTCAAATCTATGGAGAAGCAAGCCTTCCGAAACCGTTTCGCTTGTCCAGCCCATCGTCCCGGGCCCGCCCTGAACTTTATCCGCAGGTTCTTGGGGGGTCTCCGGTACTTCTTGCGATGTATTGTCTTCAACAGGGATAACGTCTTGCCTGCAAGAAATCAGGATGAGAAAAAAGACCAGTAATACTGCTGATTTGCAATGATATCTCATACGCGCAAAACTTTCATATATTACCTTTTCCCTTTACTTGCCAGAACTTCGATCAGTTCCTCGGGGCAATCCGTCATAATCATCTTGCAGGCGGGGAACACATTGAATATCGAATTGACCTGTGACGGATCGATGGATTTGGCGGGGATATAGTCCGCCAGGACGTTCAGCAGACACACCGTAACCACCATACCGGCATTGTGGGCATTTTTAGCATTGACAGCAGTTCCGCTGGACGGCGTCAATGTGTTGCCCCAGATAGCCTGGATGCAATATGGCCCTTTACCCGCCATCTTCCTATAGATGCTATGGTTGAAATAAACCTGTGCATCGGGATTCAGAGAGAGTACTTCATCCACCTTTTCTTCACTGTTGCAATAATAAAGCACCTGCCCGTTCATCCCGAGTTTGTCGACAACTTCCATAACCTGTGCGGTGGAAGCCGTCCTCGGGGAATAATCAAGGTTCACATATACTTTTCCACGAGCCGCAAGCAGGAACTCTTCGAGCGTAGGCATCTTTTCCGATGTAACTCTCCCGTTCCTGTCTTTCATATAATACGATTTGATCTTTGAAAGGGTCAAACTGGGAATATCGCCTGTTCCGTTCGTGGTGGAATTGATTGTCTGGTCGTGACATACCACAACCACTCCGTCAGAAGTGATCTGTGTATCCGTCTCGATGAATTCTGCGCCGGCGGCAATCGAGGCATTGACTGCAGATACGGAATTCTCGGGAATAGACCAGTCCGTGGTGTGGGCCCTGTGAGTCATCACCCAGCATTTGTTGCCGTCATGCAGCTCCGCCATTGCTTTATCCAGAGACAGGAGGCTCGAAACAGTTATTTCAAATGAAGCTGAAACGCCTCCGGCCTTAGCTGTTATTGAATAAACTCCCGGAGCGATAAACTCATGCGAAAGCACTCCGTTGGCGTTAAGCTTTTCGTTGCTTGCCGAACCATCGCCCCAATCAACAGAAACATCAGTTGCCTGATAGATATTGAAGAAAGATAGCCTTACAGCCTCCCGCAACATGGCATAAGAAATTGTCGAGGATTTTATGAGTATATCTGCTGAAGGAGAAATATGCGTTCCTTCATAAGCTCCAGGCCTCAAGTAATCGGTTTCACGACGATTGCCATTGTAATCTGTTGTCAGAGCTTCCGGATCGACTTCATCCAACCAATTCAGAAAGTCCTGTGAAAGAGCCTGCCGGAGTTGTTCAGGCGTTGCCGGATCAAAACCGGCCGGTTGGTCATCCCAATGGTAGTTATTATCTCTTTCGTCCCACACGGCATTGATCGAAGCGACATTCTGCAGGTCGCTCCTGTGAGGCTGGAAAGCCTGCTCACCGGAGCCGTCGACACTCCCAAGGATATTATGTCCATATGAGTTCAAGCGGTACTTCTGATTGTTCATTGTAATGGCAGGTTTCGAATCCGCAGTATTTATGACGATACTGTTGATGATTCTCCCCTCTGCGTCGTTCTCTACCCGGATTACCCCTCTCAATTTTGTTTCTTCGATGAATGTGCAGTTCGAAACGGAAAAGTGATACTGGCCGTTAAAAGTCGGGTCGTTGGAAGATACCGTCGAATAGTTGCCATGACTGACACAGTTGTTCATGGCAACGACGGACTGGGAATTGCAACTTGACACCGTACCCCATTCACCCCCGTCCAGATAATTTGATATGAACGCACATTTGTTAAAATACAAGAAGGCTTCCGACGAAGAAGCATTGAACACAGCTCCACGGTCGTGCGCAGAGTTGTTCTCAAAGATACAATTATGGAAGGCCGCTTTTCCGGACGACACAAACAAGGCTCCGCCACGGTAAGCATAATTGGAATAAAAGCAGGCATTATCTACCTGGAACAAGGCCTCCGGATTGTTCAAATAAACAACACCGCCATAGTTGCTTGCGCCATTTGCATAGGCGAAATCAATGCCGTCGAAAACAAATTTAAGTGGTGCGCTTATATACATTATGCGTCCACTGTTATTCCCGGTGACAAGCGTTTTGTTATTGTGTATGTCGCGGCAGTCGGTATCTCCATTATGAAGGCCTTGCGGATATCCTCCTTTGAAATGGCAGGAATACGATCCGGTATCAATAGAGACATTTATATTGTATTCACCTTCGGCCATATGAACCGACACATCTTCCGTGATTGTCCCTGACCTGAGCAATGCAGACAGTTCGCTCGCTGACATTGCATTTTCCCACGTTTTACCATTCTTTTTGCCCGCACCTGTCTGTGTTACATAATAGTTTTTCCCATCCCAGTTGAATTCATAATGCCCATCGGCGGGCACGAGGATATCTTCAAGACTGCCAAGTTCAAGAAGGTCTCCTGCTTCAAGACTGATGGATTCGGAAGAAGAGCCCCTTGCTATAAGAGTCCCGGAATCATCATACGCATTTATCGAATACCCTTTGCTCAACTTGCAAGGCAAGGCACCATAAAAGAAGGTGTCATCATCTGTAACTGAAACAGATATGCTGTCACAGGCATTCGGAACATCGACGGATAACCCGCCATTCTTCAAATTCAGGCCTATGTCCCCACCGGTGCCGCAGACAGGAGTTCCGTCATTGGAGCGGAACGTCAAGCTTCGAACGCCATTTTTCCCGCAGGAAAAGCGAATGAAAGCAAAAATGGGATAAATAACCTGCTCTTCACTTGATTCAGTATCCAGAATACCTGCAAACAACGGCGAAACAGTGTTGACAGTGTACTTATCATTAACCTTTGACATCCCTGTACATCCGTATACTGCAAGCACATTCTTACAAGAAGACTCCACCTCCAGCGGTAAGGAAACTACGCCCCCGTTGGAATAGACCTTTGCAGTACGCACGATTCCCGTTGCAGGATTGACATAAAAAACAGAATCTCCCTTTGTCCAGTAAGGAGAGCTGTTTTCACTAATCGACATTTTAGTATTCAATTTGCCAAGGCGGACAGTCACTCCTTTATATACCAATTCGTCTTTAGTATGTTCCACCGGTTCTGTATCATCGGGTTTTTCGCAAGAAAATGGAACTATACAAGACAGCGCAAATAAAAGTAATAGTCGTTTCATACCTGTTCTATACTTTCTTGTTTTGAATCTGCATTACTTCTGACTCAAAAGAGTCACGTTCGCATATCGCTGCATTTCTGGCTTTTACGCGATAATTGTAAATCGTGGAGACCGACTTGTTCAGAAAAGAAGCAATCTTCACCGAGTCAGTTACGCCAAACCTGATAAGAGCGAATATGCGTAGTTCGGTATTCAATGTTCCTTTTCCAATCAATTCTTCTCCGATATGCTTGTCCGGTTCAAGCAATGCATTAAACTGTTCAATAAAATCCGGAAAGAGACCAAGAAAGGCGTTGTCAAATTCCTTATATATGAACTGCCGCTCTTCATCAATAAACGAATCGGACTTGAGCTCAGACTTTATTGTCTGGATATCGTTCTGTTTTGCAGTAACCCTTAATTTCGATCTGTATCTTTCCAAGCTATTGATATGATCGGTAAATAATAAAAGATATTGGCCCAATGTGGCATTAAGGGCGACGTTGGCAGCCTGAATCTCTTCGTTCTGCTTTTTTATCATGGATTGTGCATCAATTACTTCCTGATGATATTGCCTCAAAGCATTGAATCCATATACGAGAAATACCAGCATCAGCACCAAAATCAACAGCGCATAAAATAAAGATCTGATAAGTTTCCGCTCCCTGACGCTATAAGCATCATTTATAATGGGGAGGATCTGGGATATTTCATTCAGGCATATCCGGGCATCTGAGCTCACAGCTCCCTTGTATGCAAAATCGATAAAACTATATGCCGTTTTAACATCTCCCCGTTCATAAAGAAGACGGGCAACCTGAATGATGGACCGCCCTTCCTTGTTTAACAAGCGTACATCATAATCGGCACTGATCGCAAAATTAAGCAGAGCGTTATCAGTATCGCCTTCATTCAAATATATTTTCGCCTTGAAATAATATAAGATGGGATAATCTTCCAACGGCAATTCCCCACAATCCAGGCGCCTGTCGAGCAAAGCCAGGGCCTGCTTATACTCTTTATTCTGGATAAGACGATTCACATACTGTGAATAATACTCTATGATCGTATTGTCTTCAGTGCCGTATGAAATGATAGTCGAAATATAATATGCCTCCTTGCGATGATATATGTCGCGGAGATTCGCGTCTCTTGTCGTGCTTGCAAGTCCGTGCCATATTAGATTCTGTGCAATGTAATACTCCACTTGATTGCCTGAAGAAAAATACAAAACAGAGTCTTGGGAACTTAGTGCGTCCAAAGACGCATTATAAAGGCCGGAGATAGCATAACGGTTTGCAAGGTCCAGAGTCGCATCCACCATTAAATCGGAATCGTTGCTATGTGCCGCTACAAGGCTTTTTTTATGAGCATAAACAAGCGCAGAATCAACGTTGTTCTTATAATATAAACCATAGAGGGAATCAAGAATAAAATACTCCTGCCGAGGAGTGCAGGAACCGTTCAAAGAAGATTTTAGTTCCTTGAGGGACCTCTCACGGGACTTTTCAATCTCCGGAGCCTCGGAGACAGAATGGTTAAGTTCACGTATTGCATTTTTTATGTCCTCCCTGTAATTGTTCTGACTTGCACAAGAAAACAGGATTGGCATAAAACAAATTGCAGCAATATGGATATGGCGTTTCATTATAGCAATATGCAAATGTAATTAAAAACAATGATTTAAGAGCATCTTACGCACTACTATTTCCTTCTGCTTTTGCAAAAATAATAAATTGTCAAACAAATACTTAGATACCAAAAATCACTACTATCGACTTTGTCGGGGGCTATAAGAACTCCTTTTAGTCTAACTTTGTAAGTAAAACAAGGTATTAAACCATAGATTCCACATTTTAATTAATTAACATAAGATGAAGCTATTTTCACGATTAACAGTAATTTTGCTGGTGTTTTCCATCTCCGAAGCGATTAATGGGGAAATGACTCTCCTTTCCGCACAAGATGGGAAAACAGTCACCGTGACAGTAAGCGACGAGATAGGCCCGGTTATGGGGGCTACGGTTGCGATTAAAGGCACCAGCAAAGGTGTTGTAACGGACCTTGATGGCAAAGCGGTCTTGCACAATGTTCCCTCAAGGGCAGTTCTCCAAGTTTCCTGTCTGGGTTATCTTCCCCAAGAAATCGAAGCGGTGAAATCTACTGTCAGCATCTTTCTTGTGGTTGATTCTCAAGTTCTTGATGACGTAATTGTTATCGGTTATGGCACCGCCAAACGTAAAGACTATACCGGATCGGTATCCTCGGTCAAACTTCAAGACTCTCCTATCGCCCAGGTGAACAATCTGAACCCCATAGAAGCAATCAAGGGTAATGTCCCGGGGCTTGATGTCGGCGCGACAAACAGCGCGGGAGGAAGCCCGGGAATGCAGATTCGCGGACAAAAATCAATCTCAGGATCAAACGACCCTTTACTGGTGGTGGACGGCGTCATATTCCTGGGGAGCATCAACGATATCAATCCGAATGATGTGGCTTCGTTCGATATTCTCAAGGATGCGACTTCTGCCGCCGCTTTCGGTTCCCGTTCGGCCAATGGTGTCATTATGATAACGACCAAAAAAGGCCGCAGCCAGAAACCGGTATTCACTTTCAACACAACCGGCAGCCTGCAGTATTGGAACAACAGGCCGGAAGTAATGGGGCCCGATCAGTGGATTAAGACGGTGATGGCTAGAAACAATGCTGCCGATCTTTCCTGGATGACACCTCAGGAGAAAGCTAATATGGCCGCCGGCAAAGCCACGGACTGGTTCGATCTGGTCAGCCGCACAGGATTTGTGCAGGATCATCAGATTTCCGTTTCCGGTGCCGGCAACAAGGTCAACTATTATCTTTCCGGATCCTTTTCACAGAACCAGGGTATAGTCGTCGGCGACGACTTCAGCAGAATCTCGGTTTTATCCAAAATCAACGCAGATATTACCAACTGGATGCAAATCGGCTTTGACGCGTCATATACATTCAGGGATTATTCCGGTGCCGGAGCCAGTTTGTCCAGGGCTTATACGGAATCTCCTTATGGCGTCTGCTTCCGGGATGAGGCGCACACACAACTCGAAAAATATCCGGATGAACAGGGAAGCGAAAACCCGTTATGGGGTGTTCTGGGTGATACTCGTGAAAATACAGACACGAGAAACAATTTCAGAATGAATGCGTTCGCGCTTATCAAGTGTCCATGGATCGAGGGTTTGAGTTACCGCATCAATTATTCAAACAACCTTACTACCCGCAGGACAAGTGACTTCTATTACGAATCCCACTACGTGCCTACCGGACCTACTTCCGATGCAACCAGATATGCTCCTAACACTTTGGAAAAATTGCTCTCACAGGCGAACGGAACTATTACAAATTATACAACCAAAAGTTGGGTTCTCGACAATATCCTTAACTACAACAGATCTTTTGGTGTCCACTCCGTCGACTTGACAGCCGTCGCGACCAGAGACCGCCAGGTTTATGACTGGATTGAAACGACCGGCTCTGACTTTTCGGCCAATGGCAACACGTCATTAGGAATCAACGGTCTCCCTAAGGCCACTGTCCAATTAATCAACATGGGAGGTAACGAGCGTGCCAACATCGGTTATCTGGTCAGGGGAATGTACTCCTACGACGACCGTTACTTCCTGACAGCATCTTATCGCCGTGACGGGGCGTCCGTATTCGGACTCAATAAAAAATGGGGCAATTACGCCGCATTCGGACTTGCCTGGAAAGTCACCAATGAGTCATTTATGCCGACTTCTTTCAAAGAGAACATCCTGAATAATCTGAAACTCAAGGCATCTTGGGGAAGGAATGGCAATCAGAGCATCGATCCGTTCGGAACATACTCCAGAATGAAAAATGGCGTTGACGGAGGAGTCCGCTATGAATTCGGCGACGACAACATCATTTACGGACTTCAGGCAAGTGAACTTGGCAATGCCGACCTGGGCTGGGAGTCCACGACCGCCATCAACCTTGGCTTTGAATCCGCCTGGCTCAGAAACAGGATTTTCCTTGATGTCGACACCTACGTTTCTCAAACGACGAATCAGATCTTTACACGCAAGATTCCTGTTATGATTGGTTTTGCAGGGATGAAAACCACGATGGGACAGGTCGACAATTTCGGTATAGAAGCAACCCTCAGGACCATAAACATCAGGACCAAGAATTTCACCTGGGACTCCAGTGTCATGTTCTGGATCAACAGAAACAAGCTGGTTCACCTGTATGGAGAAGATCTTGACGGCGATGGCAAAGAAGATGATGATGTAGGAAGCGAACTCTTCATAGGCAAACATCTCGGCGCTATTTACGGATACCGTCAGGATGGTATCGTTCAGGAGGATGACACTGAATACATCACTGCAAACGGTGTGGCGCCGGGAACCCCCAAATACGTAGACCTTTCCGGTGATGGTATCATCAACGCCGATGACAGGGAGATTCTTGGTTATTCCTCACCAAATTTCAGGCTGAATCTTGCCAATACATTCACCTACAAGAATTGGGAGCTCTACTGCCTGCTTACCGGCACATTTGGTGGAAATGGCTATTACCTCAAGTCCAATACCGGGGCATATATGGTATACAGTTCGATGTTCGCAAATAACGGCATCTACATCCCTTGGTGGACTCCCCAGAACAAGAGCAATGTCTATCCTTCCGCGACTTTCGGTGGGGACAGCCGTTTCCTCGGTCTGCAGGACCGTGCGTTCGTCCGCCTTCAGGATGTCACTTTATCTTACACAATCCGGAACGAGAAGGTAAAGGCGTTCGGTATCAACGGCCTGAAGGTATTCCTTTCCGCAAAGAATATCTTGACGCTCACCAAATGGGAAGGTGCAGATCCTGAAACAGGAGCCGGTGTTTCATCGGGCACTTATCCTATTCTGACATCTGTTTCTCTTGGTGCCAATATCAACTTCTAATGCCCAGACAACAATCCATATGAAAAAGTACATATATATTATTGCCGCGCTTCTGTCGCTGACGGCCATCTCAGGATGCAATGATGAAAAATTCCTTGAAGAGAACCCCAAGTATTTCTATACCCCGGACAATATCTTTTCTACAGCCACCCAGGTGGACCAGGTACTGGCAGCTTGTTACTCCCACATACGCCAGATGTATTGCATCGAAATCAATTATTACACATTGAATTGGAGCGGCAGCAACGGAACGGACATGTTCGATGTCCCCGTATTCCGCCGTGGCAATACATTCAACGATTACAGCACGATCAATCCGGACATTTCGACATTCGACACCAGCTTCAAGCAATGGTTCTATCTTATTTCCAAAGCGAATCTGGCACTTCGTTCCGCACAATTGGAAGGTATCTACTGGGGGGATGAGAAGAACAGGGCTTATGCAATCGCACAGGCCAAGTTCTTCCGCTCCTGGGCATATATGAACCTTGGTGAACTCTTCGGAGGGGTCCCGATTGTCGACGATGTTGTCGACATCCCCCGATACGACTTTGTACGTTCAACGCGTGTCGAGACTTATCAGTTTGCAATCGACGATCTCGAATCCTGTCTGAACGACTTTCCCGAGTTCCCTGAGAAACCCGGCCGCATAGCCAAGGGTGCAGCACAGCATGCGCTAATCGAGCTTTACCTCGACAAGGGAATTGCTCTTAAGGAAGAGGGTAAAGAAGCAGAAGCAAAACAGGCATTCAAAAAATCAATCGATTATGGTGACGCTCTTATCGATGGCCCTACACATTCATTGATGACTTCGCGGTTTGGCAGCCGTAAAACTGAAGGCCCCGTTTTCTACTACGCCACAAGCGTTGCAGACCAAACTCCGGAACATTCGTATGCTTCTGCCGGTGTCAATATCGAAGGAAACGTCTTCTGGGACTTGTTCCAGGTGGGCAACACTTCATATCAGGCAGGCAACAAAGAATCCATCTGGACTATTTCTGCCAATTATGATGCCTGGGTCCGTGAAGACGAATCTGCCGGTTTCAATTTCTCCCGCACCTACGGCCCTGTATTCAGGGATGCCTGCTCAGACTATTGCACGGGCAGTATGGAAGATGTCGGAGGACACGGTGTATGCTTTATTATGCCTACAATGTATACAAGAGACCTCATCTATCAGGATAAATGGGGAAGCGACATGAGAAATTCCGAGGCTGTCCTTCGCAGGTCATTCATTGGGAACGTGCCCGGCAAGGAATGGTATGGAAAAGTGATTCCGTGGAGCACCCTGTATCGTGAAGGCGGAAGCGTCGATGAAGGAAGAGGCCGTGTATTCCCGGTATCCTGCAAGATCAACTCTGACTTTTATCCTGGAGTAGCCCAGGGTTCCAACAGAACCATGCTCTTCCGTGATCAGTATGCCATCAGGCTTGCCGAAAGCATACTCCTGCGTGCAGAAGCAAAGATGCGCAATGATGACAATGCCGGAGCTGCTTCCGATATCAATATGCTTCGTAACCGCGCAAAATGCGGCTACCTTGTCACTGCCGCCGATGTGAACGTGGATCTGATTCTTGATGAACGCGCGCGGGAACTTGTATACGAAGAACACCGTTGGAACACTCTTCTTAGAATGGGCGGTACCGTAGCTACCGACAGAATCAAGAAATACGCTTACTGGGATAACCCCAGAACCACCCTGACCAAGAATTTCAATCTCTGGCCCATACCTCAGAATGTTATCGACAGCAACAAAGAAGCTGTTATCGAGCAGAACCCTGGATGGAACTAAAACTCTAAACATAATTAATTAATCAACTTATCATTCAATCCAATGAAAAAGTATCTATTAACCATCTTGGCACTTGCCGGAATAGTGGCAACAGTGTCTTGCAAAAAGGACAAAGGAGAAGACACCCCGGAAACTCCCAGCGTTGTCCTGTCTCTTGAAGCTTCAGTCGGCTCAAATGCCGTTGAAGCAGTTACATCTTACGACTTGCAGAGCGGTCAGCAGAGAGCAATCAACGTGAAAGCATCAGTAGCTGAAATCGGCAACTATGCTCTTTCTGTCACCTTTGGCGGAGACAACAACCTTGTTGCCACATATAATGCTGCCAATCAGACTTCCTACACAATGCTCCCCGCGACTGCATATTCGTTTGAGCCGCAGTCTGTTACACTCGATGTCTACAACAAGACCACCACGGCCAGCGTTCTTACCCTGACCGCTCCCGATGTAGAAGTCGAGACTTCTTACATTTTCCCTCTTGTCATTTCAAATGTCAAGGGCGCCGAGTTCACGGTTGATCCAAAAGCTGACAAGTACTATTTCGTACTTAATGTCAAGCCCGAAGACAAGACCGGTGCCGGCACAAAGGAGAATCCTTACAGGCTCAGGACCACGGAAGACCTTCTTGCCATTGAATCCAAAATGGTTGAAGGGAATGTCACTTACTTCAGGATGGAAAATGATATCGATATGAAGGATGTAGAAAAATGGGCTCCTATCAATCTTGATGAACCTTATGCTCTGCAGATTTATTTTGATGGAAATGGCAAGACTATCAAAAACTTCACCTGCAAAGAAGTTGAACAGGCCGGTTTCTTCGGTGTTCTGAACGGAACCGTGGAGAATGTGACTTTCGATAACGCTTTCATTGAGCCCACCGGACGTAAAAAGGCTTCCGGTATCCTTGCTGCTTATCTTGCAAAAGGCAATGATATAAAGGCTACTGTAAAGAAGGTTACCATCAAGAATTCAACACATTCCACCACTGTAGACACCTCTCACGAACGTGGAGGCATTGTCGCCGGCGAAAGCAGCGATGCTCTTGTCGAACAGGTCTATATTGAGAATTGCAATATTACCGGTGACCACAGAATCCGTTACGTAGGTTTCATTGGCGGCCTCGGTGCTGACGGAAGCGACAAGCCCACGGTAATCAGGAATTGCTACGTCAAGGGCGGAACAATCTATGGCGACCAGCAGGTAGCAGGCATCTACGGACGTTCCATGGCGGGTATTACCATCGAGAACTGCGGCGTTTCCTGCGATGTTGACGCCAACTTCAATTTTGCCGGTATTCTTGCTTATCCCTCTTCCACAGTGCAGGAAACTGTCACCGGCTGCCTTGTATGGAGTAATTTCCTTAAGGGAACCGGAACCAACGCCCGCACCTCCGCCACAATTGCCGGTGTCGCAGAAAAAGGCAGAGGCCCCTTCACCTTCAAGAACAATGTCTACAAGGCCGGCATTGAGTTCTCCTCTGCTACTGATGGAAACGTTCTCGGCGAAACTGACAATTGGGAAAACAAGACAGTTGATGGCAATACTCCTTACTTCGGCAAGGCTTCCAGCGCCAAAACAGCTTCCGAAGCAGCCAAGGCTCTTGGTTGGGACGAGACTATTTGGGATCTCAGCGGTGCTGAACCTGTTCTCAAGTAGTTGTTTCTTTATTATATTATCTATCTATCTTTCTGCCTGATGGCAGAAAGATAGATTTTATGATGCATTAAGTATGTTTTTAAAAAGGATTCTTCCGGCACTGACCGCAATAATGCTGGTCGCTTGCAGTACCGATGGCTCTTTGAGAGAAGAAATACTCTATAGCCCGGACGGCACATTATCCCTATGTTTTTCTCTTTCAGAAAAAGGAGAGCCCTCATATTCACTTAAATACGCGGACACTTATGTGGTACTGCCCAGCCGTATGGGATTTACTCTCCGCGGAAGATTCAGGGGTGCTCTTGCAGAAAACCTGGAATGTGTAAAACAATATGGCCCTGATATAGACATTACTTGCGGTTTCGCACTTGCTGACGTATCCCGCGATAGTCTGGATCAGACCTGGGATACTATATGGGGGGAAGAATCCAATATCCGGAATCATTATAATGAACTCGCTGTGACTCTTGTTCAGGACAAATTCGAAGCCACCAAAATGTCACAGGAGAGAGGTATGAAAAGTAAAGGCCAACAGGATGGAAGCATGAAAATGATTATCCGCTTCCGTCTGTATGATGATGGCCTTGGCTTTCGTTATGAGTTCCCGGAACAGGAAGCGCTCACATACTTTACAATCAAAGATGAGTGCACTGAATTCCGTATGGCAGGAGACCATACAGCCTGGTGGATTCCCGCCGATTACGAAACTCAGGAATATAATTATACCGAAAGCAGGATCTCGGAAATTCCAGCCCGTATGGTGAAGGCCACTGATTATAAAGATCCCAGGCATTTTTCGGAAAGTGCCGTGCAGACCGCATTGCAGATGCGTTCCGATGATGGTTTGTACATAAATATACACGAGGCGGCCTTGATTAATTATCCGGCCACACACCTTGTTTATCATAAAAAGAAGAATAGTTTCACAACTTGGCTATGTCCTGACGCAGAAGGATGGAAGGGCCACCTGCAAACCCCGTCCAAGAGCCCCTGGAGAACAGTTATGGTTGTGGACGATGCCCGCAAAGCCCTGGCATCCCGTTTGACACTCAATCTCAACGACCCCTGCGCCCTGGAAGATGTATCCTGGATTCATCCTGTTAAATATATGGGTGTTTGGTGGGAAATGATAACAGGTAAAAGCACCTGGTCTTACACGAGTGATTTTGCTGCGGTCACACTGGGGACAACCGATTATTCAGCAGCCACACCACACGGAAGACACGGAGCCTGCAACGAGAACGTGCGCCGATATATCGACTTTGCCGCTGAAAATGGTTTTGATGCAGTGCTTGTCGAGGGCTGGGATCAAGGTTGGGAAGACTGGTACGGATGCCAGAAAGAAGAGGTGTTCGACTTTGTAACGCCTTACCCGGATTTCGACCTCCCTGAATTGAACAAATATGCACATTCCAAGGGCATCCGTCTTGTTATGCATCACGAATCCTCTTCATCCGCAATAAACTATGAACGCCACCTGGACCAGGCTTTCAACTTGATGAACCAGTATGGCTACAACGCCGCAAAGACCGGATATGTAGGAGACATAATTCCCCGCGGAGAAGGGCATTACGGACAGTTTATGGTCAATCATTATAACTATGTCCTCAAGAAAGCGGCGGAAAAGCACATTATGATCAACGCTCACGAGGCCGTACGTCCTACCGGTTTATGCCGAACCTGGCCGAACTTGATCGGAAATGAAAGCGCAATGGGAACTGAATACAGGGGAGGAATAAAGCCTCAACACGTAACCATCCTCCCGTTCACCAGATTACAAGGCGGGCCGATGGATTATACTCCAGGCATTTTCGAGACAGACATTTCGCGTCTGAACCCCCAATCTACGGCTTATATGACCACTACAATATGCAAACAGCTCGCATTGTATGTTACATTGTATTCTCCACTTCAGATGGCCGCCGATCTTCCTGAACATTATGCTCAGTTCCCTGATGCATTTCAGTTTATTAAAGATGTCGCCGTCGACTGGGAACAGAGCAGGTACTTGCTTGCCGAACCTGGTGAAGAGCTGGTCATTGCCAGGCAGGTAAAGAAGAATAGTTTGTCCCTTGCCTCCAGGGGAGTTGCATCCCTGCCGGACGGGAAAAAAGATTATGTGAATGGTGCCACCCGATTCGCCGATGGTGATAAAGACGTTTGGTTCGTGGGGGGTGTTACCGATGAAAAAGAACGCACCGTCTGCTTTGCCCTGAACTTTTTGAAACCGGGCGTTGTTTATACAGCAACATTGTATATGGATGCTCCTGATGCTTCGGGAGTTCAAGGCATTCAACCCGACGGTTCCAATCCCAGTCAACGTTACAATATTGAGCAGAGAACAGTTTCATCAACAGATTCTCTTAGTCTGTGGATGGCCCCTTCCGGCGGGTTCGCCATTTCTCTGAAAGAACAGTAGCCCATAACGTTGTACTAGCGTCAGGATACAGTTTACCCTGGAGCAAACCTGCCACCCCCGGCTAGGGGGAGGGCGCCCTTCAGGGAGGGGGTTGTCTCCAGGGTAAACTGTATCCTGATGCCTGTGTTCTTCGTTGCAGGCGATGAAATCGCTCAGGGCCTTGCCCTACAATGTTATGGAGTGTTTTCCGGAGGGAAGGGCGTGCCG
This sequence comes from uncultured Bacteroidales bacterium, assembly GCA_905235675.1. GTDB lineage: Bacteria > Bacteroidota > Bacteroidia > Bacteroidales > UBA932 > Cryptobacteroides. Next base: position 51,921 of record CAJONC010000003.1, read on the forward strand.
CCTGCCGCGTGAGTCCGTGTAAACGGCCGCGGTGCCCTCGGGGACGCTAATCACGGCATTGATGCGCTTTCCTTTGCGGTCGAGTCGGACTTCAATCATTCCAAAAGCGGTGTCCACCCCGCACTCCACGTGCTTGAGCGAACCCATCTGCGGCTTAATGCTGAATTCCCTGAATCCGGGCTTGAGGGGCTCTATGCCTGCTATACGCTGTCCCATGTGAATTATTCCGTGTCCGCTCCAGGCGTGATTCCTGGAATTTATGTGGTTGCGGTGCTCCCACAGGGTGGAGCAATCTTCCTCCATTATGGAGGGATAGAAGGAATGCATGCGCTCCAGGGCCTTGTCCGGCCTGCCCATAATAAAGTAAGCGTCAATCACATAGCGCATGAAGTAGGTCTCCGCTTCCTGCCTTTCGTCCAGAACCTTGAGGATTGCATCGTATTTGTCCGGACCGGCGATTCCGGACACTACTGCAAGCGCCTGGACCCTGTCGTCGGCGGGGCCTTCATAACCCGGAGTCTTGTAGCAGCTGCCTGTCCAGTACAGCCTGTTGTAAGATTCCTTCAGGCGGTCCATTATGCCCTCGTCCACGCCCACGTCGTCAATTTTGCTGATCTGTCCCGCCATGGCCTGCTCTCCCTTGAGGGCGAGATAATACCAGGGATGCAGCAGCGCCACCTTGTCTATGTCCTTTCCTGCATCCGCCCAGTTCCAGCCATTGGTGCGCTCCAGCGGAAGGTCGTCAGGGTCAAGTTTCCAGCACTCGTGCAGGTATCTGTGCACCGCCGGATAGACCAGGGGGATAATGCTGTCGTCGCCGCTGTAGAACCAGTAATTATGGAAGCCGAACCAGCCTACGGAAGCGAGGCTCTGCTGGGCAAGTTCCTTGAACCAGTTGGAGCAGGGGACAGGAGCGTAGAGGGATCCGTCGGGCATGGCCCAGTTCACCATCTCGAGCATGCCTTTGCGGGCGAGGGCCCAGGAAGAAGGGCTCAGGGCATAGAATGCTTCGGTGAGTTCATGGACCTCGTCGCCCCACCATTGTGCACGTTCGCGGTCGGGGCAGTCCATGTATGTATCGCGCATGCACACGTAGAGGGTGCGCTGCGCCTTTTGCCAGTATTCGTTGAGCAGTTCGTCGTCGCAGCGGAAATATCCGCTGAAAGAAGTGTCGTACCCGGTTTCGCGGAACTGAAGCTTGGTTACGGTAACATCTTCGGGGACAATATAATACATGTAATCCCCGTTCATCCACGGGAGATGCTCGTAGCTCTGGACGCCTTCTTTCGTGACATATTCCCCGTGCACGCACTTCTCCGTACCCACTGAATCGTGGTCGGTATGCAGCCCTATCAGTCTGCCCGCGGGGGCCTCGAGCTCCAAGTATGCGGAAAACTGGGCATTGTAGGGGAGTTTGCAGACAAGGGTATCGCCCGAACGGCGCACGGACTCATAGTCCTTCAGGCCGTAGTCTTTCCAGAGGGGAATGGGGCGGGGGACAAGTTTCCCGAAAGGGGGATCGCCTGGTTTCACGCCTATCTCATAGGCGCTTCCCATATGCTTTGAAGACCCTTTATACCAGTCGGAATTGTACTTTCGGGCATCATAGCGGACATTGCTTTCGCTGAGACGGTAGTTGGGGGCCTTTCCTGATGCTGTGCCGTATGCGAAGTGCTCGCAGGCGTCCCAACTGTCGTCGGAAAGAATCTTCACGTTTCCTGCCCTGGCTTCAAAGAGCAGGGCGGGGGTTCCGCTGCTCATGTGGCTGAATCCGCTGCGGCCGAAATACCAGACAAGAACCGCTATGCAGTTGTTGCCGGGTTTGAGCCATGGGGCGATGTCGACAGTGTCATAATATCCGTCCCCGGGAGCGGGCCCGCGCTTGAGCCCGCCCTCGAAGACGACCATTTCTCCGTTAATCCACAGCCAGTATTTGCTGTCGGCTGCAATTTTTGCGGGAACTTCGGCAGGAATTTCCTTGAGCTCCACATTTTTTCGGAAAGCAATCCAGGTGTTGCCGGTTCCGGCGCAGTATGCGCGCGAAATCCATTTGGCTTCCCACTCTTCCGCCGCGAAAACCTGCAGGGAAAGCAGGGTGAAAATTGCAAGTGACAGCAGCTTTTTCATATTATTCCCTGGTGTCAGTGAAGCATCCTTCCACCTTTACATCGCTGTTCACGGCCTCGTAGAACTTGCTTCCCGTGGCGGCGTTGCGATACAGCACCTTCTGGAGCTTGATGTTCTTGCAGTTCTCAAAGTAGAAAAGGGTGGGAACAGGGGTTCCTGCGGGAAGATATCCTTTCTCCTTCTGGTCGTTCCAGCTTTGGAGCACGAGTTCTCCGCGGCCGTCCACCACACCGTTTCCGCGGGTAGTATAGATGGTGACATTCTCCACTCCTACTGCGTTGAATATGGCCTTCTGCCCTTTGTAGCCATAGATGTTGTCGGTGCCGATGATGTCGGCGGCAGCATCGAGGCGGATATTCACACCGCTCTTGAGATTGACGGCTCCGGTGACGAAGCGTCCTACCGAGAAGGTAAGGGTGCCGCCGCCCTGCTCCGCGATGTAATCGATGGCTTTCTGTATGCTGGTGGTATTGTCGGTGACGCCGTTACTCTTGATGCCGAAGTAGGATACAAGGTATTCCTTTCCCTGTGCGAAACCCGAAATGCAGAGCAATGCAGCTGCTGCGAATGCAATTATCTTTTTCATTATTTCTTGTTCTTGTAATTTTTGACATTGTTGGTTACGATCTGCTTCTTTTTCTTGTCGGCAGTGGGCTGCGAAATCTGCACGCCCTTGAGGTTTAGCCCGTTCACGTCATCGGCGACAATAGCAGGACGGTAGTCCTCGCCGGCGACGCTTATCTTCACGTTCTCCATGCTCACGCCTTCCGCGTGACGGATGTAGAAGCCCCATGCGGGCAGTTCCTTCCAGTTGGAGAACTCGGGATAGCTCTTTTCCAGTTCGGGAATGGCTTCGAGTTCGGCCTTGGTGGTTCCGCGGAAAGCATAATCGGGATCCGCCTGTCCGGGATAGACAATGGTGATGTTCTCGAGGCGGATGTTCTGTATGGGCATTCCGGGGATTCCCTGAATGCCGCTCGGGCAGACGTTGCGGGGGAGATCCTCCACGGGGCCCTCATAGCTGTAACCTGCATCTGGTTTGTCGAAAGGAACTTCGGCGTAGACGTTCTTGATGACGATGTCCTTCATGTAAGGATTCTCGCCGGGACGGCGGGAGCCGGTGCGGATGAAGATGGGATTGCCGGTGTGAATGCTGGTAAGCCCGTCTATTTCAACATCTTCTATGGATGCTCCGTCGACGGTCGCGATGGTGAGGGCGGAACGGTAGGTGTCGTAGATGTACATGTTCTTGAAACGGAAGTGCCTGAACTTGCCGAGGGTGTAGGTGCCGAACTTGATGCCGTTGGCGCTGGACCTTCCGCGGCAGTTCTCCACGAGTATGTTCTCGCTCAGGCCGTCCTTGCTGTGGCTCTTGAAGCAGTAAACATCGTCGGCGGCGTCGAAGTCGCAGTTGCGGATAACTACGTCGGAGCAGTCCACTATGTCGATACCGTCGTTGTTCCAGTAGGATTTGGCGTCAACCTTCACTCCGTCCACGAGGATGTTGCGGCACTTGTCGTACTGCTGGTTCCAGCTGGCGGGGTCGCGCAGGGTGATGTCCCTGACGGTGATGCCGTCGCACTTGAAGAAGTGCAGGTTTTCGGGGCGCTTGGCTTCCTGCAGGCGGTCGAGCACGAGGGGGTCTTTGATGAGCCCGAGGTGTGCATAATCGACGCCCTTGGTGGCAACCTGGAAGCCGCGGCAGTTAATCTCGCCCTTTCCGGTGATGCCGATATTCTTCTGCTTGATGCTGAATACCATCGATGTCCATTTGGCGTCGGGATCACGCACGTAGTCCCAGGGGTTCAGCGAACCGAGAAGGCGGGAGCCCTCTTCGATGTGAAGTGTCACGTCGGACTTGATGTAGATGGTGCCGGTCACAAAGTCGCCGCCCTTGAGGATGAGACGGCCGCCTCCGTTGGCGGAGATAAAGTCAATCGCTGCCTGGAGGGAAGCGGTGTTCAGGGTCTGGCCGTCGGCCTTGGCCCCGAAATCGGTGGCGAGATAATCCTTGGCGCCTGCGCTGAACGAAAGGGCAGCGAGGCAGAGGATAGCCGCAAGTTTGAAAATTTTCTTCATTCCGTTTTATTTGTTTTTATAGTTTTTAACCTTGTTCAGGACAATCTGTTTCTTGTTTTTGGGGGCGCTGTCCTGCACGATCTTCACCCCTTCGAGCACCAGTCCGTTCACATCGTCGGCGACTATCGCGGGACGGTAGTCCGCATCTTCCACCACAAGGGTGACATTCTTGAATCTGATATTGTCGGCATGGCGGATGTAGAAGCCCCATGCGGGCAGTTCCTTCCAGTTGGAGAATTCCGGATAGCTCTTTTCCAGTTCGGGAATGGCCTCCAGTTCGGCCTTCGACGAGCCGCAGTATGCGTAGTCGGGGTCGGCATTGCCCGGATAGTGGATCTCCACGTTTTCCAGGCTTACGTTCTGTATGCGCAGCTCGGGTACGCCCTGTATGCCGCTGGGGCAGATGTTGCGCGGAAGGTCTTCCACCGGCCCCTCATACATGTATCCTGCATCGGGCTTGTCGAAAGGTACCTCGGCGTATACGTTCTTTATGGTGATATTCCGCAGGCAGGGAGCTTCTCCGCCGTTGCGGGTGCCGGTGCGCAGGAAGATGGGATTGCCCGTATGTATGCTGCGCAGTCCGTCTATCTCGATGTTCTCGATCAAGGCGCCGTCCACGCTTGCGATGGTTATCGCGGAACGGTAGGTGTCATAAATTTCGATGTTGCGGAAGGTGAAGTTGCGGAAGGTGCCGCGTGTGACCGTGCCGAACTTGATTCCGTTGGCGCTCGAACGCCCCCTGCAGTTCTCCACGAGTATGTTTTCGCTGACTCCGTAGGGCACGTGGCTCTTGAAGCAGAAAACGTCGTCGGAAGCGTCGAAGTCGCAGTCGCGTATTATTACGTCGGAGCAGTCGACCACGTCGAGTCCGTCGTTGTTCCAATAGCACTTGGAATCCACTTTCACCCTTTCAATCAGCAGATTGCGGCACTGGTCGTACTGCTGGTTCCAGCTGGCTGGATTGTTGATGCTGATATCCTGTACCGTAATGCCGTTGCAGCGGTAGAAATGGATGTTCTCCGGACGGATCTCGCCGCCAACCCTGTCAAGGCGGAGATCGTCTTTCACCAGGCCTTTGTGTGCATTCTCAACCACATTGTAGCCCACCTGGAAACCCTGGCAGTCGAGGGCGCCCTTTCCGGTTATCGCTATGTTTTCCTGGCCCACTGCAAGCAGGAGGGCGGTCCACTTGGCATCGGGGTCGCGCTGATAGTCCCAGGGGTTGAGGGATCCGAGAAGGCGGGAGCCTTCTTCAATGTGAAGGTCGACTCCGGATTTGAGATAGAGGGTTCCGCAGAGGAAGTCGCCTCCGCCAAGGACAAGTCTTCCTCCCCCGTTTGCGGAGATGAAGTCAATCGCTGCCTGGAGGGAAGCGGTGTTCAGGGTGATACCGTCAGGCTTAGCCCCGAAGTCCCCCGCGAGATAGTCCTTGGCAGGAGCCTGCCAGGCAATCAGCAGAATGGCTGTAAGTATTGTCAGAAGTCTTCGCATATATTATTCAATTACTTTCAAAGATACGCAATTTAGATCAGAATCCGCAGAGGAAGAACCTATCATTATGGTAAAATCTCCCGGTTCGACCTCCCAGCGCTCCTTCGCTCCCCAGCAGGCGAGCATTTCCGGAGTAATATCGAAACTCATGCGGATGCTTTCTCCTGCTTTCAGGAACACTTTCCTGAATCCCTTCAGTTCCTTTACGGGGCGGGTTACCGAGCCGTATTCGTCGCGTATGTAAAGCTGGGCGGTTTCCGCACCGTCGGAGGGGCCGTCGTTGGTAAGGGTGAAGTTCACGGTAACACTTTCATTTGCAGTAATTTCGCTCTTGGAAAGAGTCGGCTCGCCGTAGTTGAAGGAGCTGTAGCTGAGGCCGAAGCCGAAGGGGTAGAGGGGCCCCTGCTCAGCGAGGGCGAAATGCCTGGAGTACTGAGAATGTTTGTGGTTGTAGACGCACTGGATCTGTCCTGCGTTGCGGGGAACGGTGACCGGAAGCTTTCCGGAAGGATTCACCTTGCCGCTGACAATCTCCGCCAGGGCCTGCCCTCCGAACATTCCGGGCTCCCAGGCCTCCACGATTGCATTCACTGAAGGACTTTCTGCAGCCCATTCCAGACCGAGGGCCCGGCCGCTCATCAGGATGAGCACGGTGGGCCGGCCGGAGGCGGCCACCGCTTCCAGCAGTTCCTGCTGGCGGCCGGGCAGCGCGATGTTGTCGCGGTCGCAGTTCTCGCCGCAGGTGCGTCCGAAAGCGGAATAACGCTGGGAGTTGTCGCCGAGAACCAGGATGTTGACATCTGCCTGGCGGGCCTTCGCGGCGGCCTGGCGAATTCCGGCATCGTCCACTGCGGTCACGCGTCCGCGGAAGCACATGGTGTCTATCCTTGCATAGGGGAATTCGGCCTGAAGGCCTTCGAATACCGTGATTACGTCGTCATCATCCTGCGGCACCACCCAGTCGCCCAGTATGGTCTGGCTGTCGGCATTCGGCCCGCAGAGGAATATCTTCTTCAGTTCCCTTCCGGGTTTCAGGGGAAGTATGCCGTCGTTTTTAAGCAGCACTATTCCCTCGCGGGCTGCATCCAGGGAGGTCTGCAGATGCTCCGCGGGTTTTTCGTAGCTGCGGTCTTCCGGCACAGGAGGAACGGGATTTTCGAACAGCCCGAGTTCGAACTTGAGCCTGAGTATCTTCCCCGCAGCTTCGTCGATGCGATTTTCGGGGATTCGTCCGCTCCTTACACCGTCCAGCACCGATTCAAAATAATTGTCGCCCTGCATGTGCATGTCTATTCCGGATTCAACCGAAACCTTGAATGCTTCGTCTTCCGACGGCACCCAGTGGTGCATGCTGTGCAGCCGCTCTATGTCCATCCAGTCGCTCACCACGAACCCGTCGAAACCGAGTTCGCCGCGCAGCAGGCCTTCTATCAGTTCTTTGTTGCCGTGGCAGGGAATGCCGTTCAGTTCATTGTGGGCCGTCATCACGGTCGCAACCTTGCCCTCCTTCACCGCCACCTCGAACGGAGGCAGGTGAATCTCGCGCATCTTGCGCTCGCTCATGTCCATGGGCGAGGCGTTCAGTCCGCCGAAAGGTTCTCCTCCGCCTATCAGGTGCTTGGCGCAGGCCGCCACCTTACCTTCGGAGAAGTTGCGGTTGCGGCCCTGGAGCCCCCAGATTGAATATTTTCCCATCTGCGATACCAGATAAGGGTCTTCGCCGAAGGTCTCGCCCATACGGCCCCAGCGGGCGTCGCGGGCCACGTCAAGATTGGGTGCGAAGGTCCAGTAAAGCCCGGTGTGGCGCATCTCCGTTGCAGTCTGCGAGCCGATTGTCTCCATTATTTCGGGATGGAAGCTGGAGGCGAGGTTGATGGGGGAGGGGTATACCGTGCAGCCTTTGCGAAGTCCGTTGCCGTGAATTGCGTCTATGCCGAGCAGCAGGGGAATGCCGAGGCGCGATTCCTGCGCCATTTCCTGCAGGGCGTGCGCTTCCTCGCCGGTGAGTACGTGCAGGAAGGCGCCCACGCGGCCGTGGCGTACCTTATCGGCCATGTTGGGATCGCCGAGGTTGTCGTCGGATGCATCTATGTTCTTGTAAGGCGAACCCTGGTCGGGCGGCACATAGCACGGGCCTACGTACTGGCACATCTGGCCAATCTTCTCTTCCAGAGTCATCTCCTTGAGAATCAGTCTGGTGCGCTTCTCGGGCGAGAGCGATGCGTCCCTCCAGTCGCCACGCGAACACGAGGCGGCAAGAAGCACGGCGGCAATCAACAGGTATTTTTTCATTACAGGTTAATGCTTATTTCAGTGTTTTTGTCGATGGGACAGGAGCCGGCATTTACCGTGAGAGTCTCATCCGCCCAGGTCCAGTCCTTTACCTTGCTGCCGTTCACCAGCACCTTCCTGGGCTTGGATGTGCAGCGTACCTCGAAACTGTAATTCCTGGCCGCGGGCATCCCTTCGTAACTTCCCTGCACGGCATTCGCCACTATCTTTACATTCTTCCCGTTCTCGCTGCATTCGAAGAGGGTGGAACTCACTGCGCCGTTTTCATAGGCGTAGCTCCCGCCGTCGTCCTCATACATGGTAAAACTGCTTTCGCCGTGAGGATAGACCTTGATTATAAAGTCTTTCTGGGGCTCGGTTCCTATGAATTCCACATAGGGTGCGGTGGGCACTATTGCTCCGTTGCGCACGAAGAACTGCCCTGCGCGGTTGTAGGGAATCTCGCGGGAAACCGTCTCTCCCGAGCTTTGCACAAGTTCTCCCGTCCAGACGTTTATCCACTCTCCGGCGGGGAGGTAAATGTCGTTGCTGAAGGCGCTTACGGCGTAATTCTTTCCGAACATGTACTGGAACACCATGTCGTCGCAGTTGCGGTCGTCGGGGAATTCGAGAGGCATGGAGCGCACCATGGGCATTCCTGTAAGCATTCCTTCGAGTGCATTTGAATAAATATAGGGTATGAAGGAATAACGCAGCTTGATATAGAATTCATACATTTCCTTTTCCACACCGCTGTAATAGAAAGGCTGCATCATGCTGAACCAGCTGTTCACCTGCAGCCAGGGGAGGAATACTCCGAAGTGCAGGCCCTGCATCTCCTGCTCGCGCGGGACGCTCATGACGTCGCAGCTGAGGTTCATGAAACCGGAGTTCCCGAGGTTGTGCTGGTCGAAGAGGGCCACGATTCCGCCGCCGTTGTCGCCGCTGTTGGCCGCGGTCCAGTGCTGGCTGCCTGCCCATCCTCCGCAGTAGTGGTGCCAGCTGCGCTTTCCGGTGTGAGAGCGTGTCATCGAAGAAATCTGCTTGGGGAGGAGGACCTGGTTGAGATTGTGCATCTCTTTGTCGGTGAAGCCGTTGTGATAGGTCCAATTGGCGTGCTCGTCAATCGTGCGCGCGGGGTCGAGCTTGAATCCCTCCACGCCCATGTCCATGAAGGTGGTGAGATGGTCGGGCCAGTGCTCGAGGCCGGATACCGGACGGCCTTCGCGCTCCGCGATGATGTCCTCTTCGATGATGCTGTGGTCGTATTCCTCGCAGAGCCAGAGCCCGAGATGTATGCCCATGCTGTTCAGTTTGCCGACGAACAGGCGGGGATAGTACTGTTTGGGATAGTCATTCTGCTTCCAGTAAGGCTCGGGCGAGAATCTGTCATAGTTCCATTTCTTTGCGGTGGAGAAGTCGTAGCGCTTTTCCATCCACTGGGGCTCCAGCCAGAATATGTCCACGGGGACGCCCATCTGGCGGAAATTGGCCGCGTCGCTGAGTATAGCCCACTGGTCTTCGCGCATGTTGGGCCCGAAGGCGAAACCGTACGCCCATCTCGGGAGCACGTAATTGCGGCCGGTGATGGAGGTGTAGAGCTCCAGCACGTCGGGCATGCTTTCTCCCACCATAATATAGAAGTCAGCCTCGTCCGCGGTATTGTAGATATTGAAATAAGGCTCTTCGGTGCATCCTACATCGAAGTAGTTTTTGATCGTCGTATTGTTGAAAATCCCCCATCCGCGGGAGCTCATCATGAAGGGCATGGGAATCTCGGTGTGCTGGTAGGTCGTCCACATCCTGAGCAGCTCGCCCCTGTGCTGTATGTGCTCGCGGCTGGTGCTGCCTCCGCCGTAGAAACGTTCTCCGTCGGCCATGGTGACGGCGATTATGCTGGATTTGGCGGGATCTCCGCTCTCCACCTTGTCGCGTTTGTTCCTGCCCCCGTTGTCGTCGCCTATTATGCCGTCGTTTTTAGCAACGTGCATGTCGCCGAATTTGTCGTTGATGACTTCGGCGAGCTTGTAAACTTCCCTGCTGCCGGCCTTGCGGAAGGCGATTTCACTTACGATAACGTTCCCGTCGGCATCCAGCACCTGTATGTTTCCGTCGGCCTTTGCTATCGAAATAGATCCTGAGGGGCTGCTCACCACGAAGCAGTCGTTAAGTCCTGCGGGCTGTCCCTCTTCAAGCCTGAAGCTGCTTTCCACCGGCTCCCAGTCGGTCTTCACTATTCCGTAGCGGTTCATCAGCGCCTCGGAGAATTCCAGCCGTGGCGAAACATTGACATGGAATATCCGCCCGGAGCAGACTTCCACCTGCATGTTCAAGCCATTGTCAGTCTTTAGTTTATATGTTGGATTTGCAAACAGTGCAGAGCCCGTGAAAAGGCAGATAGCGCTAAGAAGAAGGATTTTTTTCATATTCTCGTTATTGTCGTTTACAAATTTAATCAAATAATTCGTTTTTCTTAAAAAAAGAAGCCGGCCCCGTGGGGTCGGCTTCGATTATAAGAAGAAACAATTACTTTCTCGTGATAGTGAATCCGCCGGTGTTCATCGCCTTGCCGGGATTAGCCTGGTAGATTACGTTGTAAGTACCGTTGATATCAGCAGCTGCGGGTTTGGCATTCTTGCAAATCGCACAGGTAATACCGATAATCGTGCTGCCGTTGCTTCCATCCTTGCCAACCATGAACTGTTTGTTGGGATAGTTGTAATTCAGGGTTTTGAAATCTTCGCTTACGGTAAACCAGAGCCACTGATAATTCTGTTCATCGCTGATGGGCACAGGGACGAATAACCAAGGAGATGTCATTGCCGTTGCTGACCATACACTGCCGCCTTCAGGGATGAAGCATACATAAGGATAGGTTTCATTCCCGTTTTTAACGGGCTGTGCGTTGCGTTCATCGAGGAATGCGCCGAAACGTACGGTCTTTTCATCGTAGTCAATGTCAAATACACCGTCCAGGACTGCATCAAGATAGAGACCGACGATACCGACATTGTTTGTATAGGACTTCTTGTCCACGACATCATAAATAGCGGTCTTGCCATCCAGAGGATCACCAAAAGTGATTTCAATTGTAACATCCGCAGCAGTAGTGGTTACAGTCGTGTTGTTCGAGAACCTTTGGGTACGGAAGCTATATTTGCCCTTGAAATCTGCCGGGGTAATCTGCGTCACAGTTATCTTGGAATCACCGGTGGTCAAAGTTGCGGTGCGAGGTTTGCCTGTGGTATTGGCAGTCCAGGCGACAGTCTTCTCTGTTGCATCATAAGTCAAGAAGTCGGAAGTAACATTTACAGAACCACCAAGGATAGCACGTTTGCCAGCCTCGTCGTTCTTCCAGATATCCAAAGTCTCAGGCTTGTCAGGAACACGGTACTTGACAGAAACTGCGCAAGTCGCAGTCTTGCCGCCATCTTTAGTTGTAACAGTAATGGTAGCGTTTCCGGGAACAATTGCAGTCACCTTGCCATCATTGTCAACGGTTGCAATACTCTCATCGCTGCTCTTCCATTCCACATCCTTCACAGTTGCATTGTCAGGAGCAACAGTTGCTATGAGAGTTTCGCTGTCTTCTTCGACGATCTCCAATGTGGTTTTGTTAAGAGTCACACCGGTAACGGGAATAGCAGCAACAGTAAGGGTAGCCGTTCCAGAGATCTTTCCATCGGAAGTTTCCGCCGTAATCGTCACACTACCGGGTTTTTTGGTAGCAAAACGTCCATAATTGTCAATTGTGGCAACATCAGTATCAGAAGAACTCCACTTTAGGAACTTACTGGTTGAATTGGCAGGAGTGATAGTTGCGGAAAACTCTCCGGTATCACCATCAAAGACAGTCTGTGACGAGGGTGTAATTGTCACGCTCTCCACAGCAATAACAGATATCTCCTTATTGCAGGAAGATATTCCAATTGCCAAAAAGGCAAAGAGTACGGAAAGAATAAATAATTTCTTCATATTCAATACTTTACTTATTTCCAGTTCGAATTGTTCTGGGTTTCTTCCTCGATGATGTCGCAAGTCATATCGCTGGCTGCGATTTTGACATTGGCAGCAAGGTGGACATTCGAACCAGTGCGGTCGACATCGATACCCCAACGCTTGTTGTTGTAGTATTCGCGTCCGTTCTCACCCCACATCTCGATACGGTACTGGAGTTGTACCATCTGGAGAGCGGTAAGACCTGCCATCGAAGGATAAGTATCGCAGGTGAGAGCGGTCTTGCCGCTACGGGTACGAGCCTTGAGGAGAGTGTTGAGAGTAGCCTTGGCATTACTTTCAGATCCGCTCTGTGCCTGTGCTTCAGCCTTCATGAGGACAACCTCGGAATAACGGAACTTGGTAAAATCGTTCACACCTACGAGGTCGGCGGAAGTATGCCCTGTTCCGGCATCATTGAGACCGAGAGTGCAGGCGAACTTGAATGCGCTATAGGAAGCTACGATACCCTTGGTGTTGCCGAGATAAGGCCAGTCGACAATCTCTGCGGTATACCAGGCATCCTGGCGGAAGTCGTCATCGGCAATCTTGTTGTAAAGACGGTCATCGATACGTGCACAAGTGCTGGATGCATAGGCTCCGAAAGGATTTGCAAGACGAGTGAAATGAGCGCAGAGGGCGGACTCGGAAGTGGGGTTGTAACTGGACTTGACATTGTAACCGAGAATGGTCTCAGGGTTGACATTGATTGCCGTGAACGCATTGGTCTCAGGCAAAACGGTCAGATTGCTTGCGGTCATATCGCTGCCGCTGTTGTGTCCGCCCCAGTTGGCCTGGGCGATGAAATCGTACTTACCGCTGTTGATAACCTTGTCGCAAGCGGTGATAGCCTCCTCCCAATCACCGGTAAGGATGCATGCACGTGCATAGAGGAAGTTTGCAAGACCGAGATCGAAATCTTCGGCATTTGCCCAACCGGTAGTAAAACCTACTCCGTTATCCTCAAGTAACTTGACAGCTTCTTTGAAATCCGCCTTGATGAAGTCCCAGGTTTCCTTTGCAGTAGAAGGAGTGACCACACTCTGGCCGGGTGAATACACTTTGTAGATAGGCATACCGGACTTTTCGGCGTTGACGTCCTGAAGTTTGAGGTAAGGCTGGGTGTATTCTTCCATAAGGCCCATATAGCCATAACCACGAACGAGCAGTGCGCTTGCACGTGCTATTGCATAGGTCGCAGCGTTCTTAGCCATATCTTCGGTCATATAACCGAGGATAAAGTTGGCCTTGTTGATAATCTGGGCATTGGCATACCAGTGAGCCTTATTGGTAGACTCCGCTGAGCTTGCGAAATTGAAGGTATTCTCATAGAATGCCTTGCCTGCAAGACCATTGGTCTCTGTAGTACGGCCGATGCAGATGTCGTTGCCCTGGAGACCACGCATCCACTCGATACCCTGCATACAGTAAGTGGAAGGAGCAAGAGCTCCGGTTCCTACATTCGGAATAGAGTAAACGTTGAAGTACTGCTGGATTCCGGCAGCGATCTGCCCAAGGATCTGTGCCTTGTTAGTTTCGCTACCATTGACCATAAGGCCGGAAACCTGCTCATCCGTAATATTGTTCAGAGGAGCGATATCAAGTAGCTTCGAGCACGAAGAAGATACAGACAAACCCAGAGCAACGCTGACTATCAGTATAATGTTCTTTTTCATATTCGTATACAATTATGTTTAGAAGTCAATGTTGACACCAATGGTGTAAACGGCGAGGGAAGGATAAGAGTACGCGCCAACTTCCATACCACCGGTGAGGCACCAGCGGGGATCGATACCGGAGTGGCTGTAGAAGAGCATGGAATTGTCGGCAGAAGCATAGACGCGGAGACCGCTCATCTTTGCCTTCTGGGCAACCTTCTTGGGAAGGGTGTAACCGAGAGTAATGTTCTTCACGCTGAGGTAGCTTGCATCGAACAGGGCAAGGTCGGTATAGGCCCAACTTCCAAGGTTGGCGCCACTGGTGGCAGCAGAACCTGTGTAGTGGAGCATAGGGAACTTTGCGCTCTGGTTGCTCTCGCTCCAGGTGTTGCCCATAAGTTCGCGGGTCAAAGCGGCACCGCCGTTATCATTGAGGTTGACACCGGTCATATACTTACCTGCTTCAGCAGATGCGTAATCGACGGAAAGGAACTTGCCACCGATCTGGTAGCCGAACATGACGCTCAAATCCCAATTCTTCCAACGGGTATTTACTGAGAAACCACCGTAGAGAGCGGGGATGGCATCTCCCATTTCATAGCGGTCGCCATCACCGATGAGTTTGGAGTCGGTAGTGAGGACTTCGTCACCAACAGCCTTTCCGGGGAAGAGGCCATCGCCGAGATCGCCTTCGGTAACTCTGTGATAGTAGAGTGCACGTCCTGCATAAGGGTCACCGTTTGTGAAACCGGTGTACTGATTCCCATCATCACCGAAATAAGTCTTTCCGGGATTACCTGCTACTCCACCGTACTTGTAGAGATACATATTGTAGTAGCTCTTGCCGACACCACGCAGATACTCTACGGCAGTGATGGAACCGCCACCTGCCTGAGACCAAGCCTCTGCACCTGCGGTGTAGGTATATTCGTCACCCTGAGGTAGGTTTGTAAGAATATTCTTGAAGTGTGTTCCGTTGAGCGAGAGAATCAGATCCCAATCATTAGTCTTGACAGGCTGATAGTTCAACTCAAATTCAATACCGCGGCTGCGGATACCGGCAGTATTCTGCTGGAGAGTAGCCTGACCACCGGCAAGGAAGGATATAGGTGCATCCCAGAATGCGTCCTTTGTATGCTTCTGGAACCAGTCGAAGTTACCGGAAACCTTGCCGCCAAGGAGTGTGAACTCAACACCAACATCAGTTGTATTCACGTGTTCCCATGTAAGGGCGTCGTTGACCCAAGCATTCTTGGCGAGCCTGGTTGCTTCGGGATAGGTTGCAAGACCGCTTCCTGCCCAAGTTGCAACGGAATAACTCCAGGTCTGATATCCGGAGTGATATCCAAGGCCATTCTGGTTACCGATAACACCATAACTTGCACGAACTTTCAAGTTGTCAAGCCAGCTCCTGGTAGCTTCCATGAAAGGCTCTGCGCTTATGCGCCAGCCTGCACCTACGCTCCAGAATGTTCCCCAACGGTTTTCGGGGAGTTTGAACTTGGAAGTACCATCACGGCGCAGGGATGCGGAGAGATAATACTTCTCATCGTAGTTGTAATTGGCACGTGAGAGGTAGGATTCCATTGCATACATATCCATACCACTTCCGACAGTTCCGCCGAAGGTGCTGTAGGTCTGGGTTCCGAGGAAGTTCACAGGGCCCTCGAAATCATTGATGAGCGAGTGGCCTGAACCATAGTTGATAGTCTCATAACGATAGTTGTAGTACTCGTGTCCGACCATTGCGTCAACGTGGTGCTTGTCGATGTTCTGGCTGTAGTTGATGAGCTGCTGGGTGTTCAGCGTCTGGTCGGTACGCATCTGCTTCCATATGGCGGAACCCATGGAAGCGGCGAGGCCGTTCATATCGTGGGCTGAATTCGTATTCCAGAAACGGGTACGTGTGGAATTGGTCTTGCTGTAGTTGATGTTGACTTCAGCAGTGAAATACTTGAGGAAATTTGCACGGACATAACCGTTGGTGGTCATATCGTCGTATACCATAGTGTCGTGGGCCTCCTTGTAGAACAGAGGGAGGTTGTAGCTCCACTGGGTAGTTGTGAAACCGAGAGGTGAGTAGGTGTTGCCTACATTAGGGTAATTGCGTCCCCAGTTCACGTTGATGACATTTTCGCCATAAGCATTCTTGAGGATATTACCTTCCTCGTCACGAACGTACATCTGGTCGAGTTCAGTACAGGTATCAACCCAGGTGAAAGCATTCTGGGTCACATAACCGGGGTTACGTCCCCAACGTGTAGGCTGGGAGTTTGTCTGGCGGTGAGTGTAGCTGAACTTGGCACCGGTTTTAAGCCAGTCAGTAACCTTTGCATTGACGTTTGCGCGTGCAGTATAACGGTCAAAACTGGAAGTCTGGATGTATGAAGGATCGGAGAGGAAACCGGCCGATACGTGGTAATCAATCTTCTCAGATGCCCCGGAAGCGGAAACCGTGTATTCCTGACGGAAGCGGTTGGTTATAAGTTCGTCCGCGGTATGACCGGACCAGAGAAGTTCTGCATTGGGATTAAGTTTGCCGTCGGTATTGACAAGGTAAGCACCGGAGAGAGTGCCGGAAGCGGAAGTCGTTCCTGCCGTTCCGGTAGGGGTAATGTTCATTCCGGGGACCTTGTAAGCGAGACGGTTGCCAAGTCCGTTACGGCTATATACAGGCTGGCCGCCGGAAACGGTTCCCGTATAGTCGAAGAGGTGAGCCGAAGCATAGGTGGCGGCAGCAGATGCATTGCCTACGGCACTCTTATCATCGCTGAGCCCGTAATATACATCATTATAGATTGCCTCCCAATATGTTTCATAAATCTCATAAGCGCCTTTGTCACCGATCTTGGTAAAACGGCTGTTGCCACCCATTGCATTGATACCGGCACGAGCCTGGAAGGATACCTTGGTCTTTCCTGACTTGCCGCTCTTGGTTGTAACCAAGATGACACCGTTTGCGCCGCGGGAACCATAAAGTGCAGTAGAAGCAGCATCCTTCAACACAGTAATACTCTCAATATCTTGACTGTTCATTGAGGACAGCACGTTGGTGCTCTCAAGTGCAGGAGCGCCGTCGATGATGATGAGGGCATTGGAGTTGTTAGGCGATGCAGTACCGATACCACGGATACGGATACCCATATCCAAACCGGGCTGACCGTCGATAGCCTGGGTCTGCAGACCGGGAACCGCTCCTTCGAGAGCACGGGTCACAGAACCTTGAGCCTGAGCCGTAATGGTCTTGTTCTGCACAGTGGAGATGGACCCTGTAAGGTCTCTCTTTCGCGCTGTACCGTAAGCGACGACTACTACATCATCCAGAAGTAGAGCGTCTTCTTCCAATACGATATTAAGGCTTTTCTGGTTACCGACAGCAACATTTGCAGTCTTGTAACCGATGGAAGATACGACCAGGACATCGCCGCTTGCGGCTTTTAGGCTGAAGTTGCCGTCCAGGTCTGTTACAATGCCGTTGTTGGTGCCCTTCACCTGGACACCTGCAGCGGGTACGGGGTCGCCCTTGCTGTCGATGACCTTACCGGTGACGACATTCTGGGCGAAGGCCTGCACTCCTATTGTAAGAAGCGCAAGCGTGACCATAATGAAACGTTTTACCATAAACAGTAGTTAATAAATAAGGTATTGTGTTCTCTTTTTACAATGGTTTATAAAGCGCAAATATATGCATTTTTTCTTAGAATTCAAAATAACGTTTCATCCCTAAAAAAATACCCCGATGGTGTATACTTTATTTAAATAAATCTTAACTTTGTATCACTAATAACATTGGAACTAGCCACACCTTATTTATTTTATCTTACATAAATGTCTATGAACAAACGATTTGTAATGGTATTGCTTGCAGTGCTGACTCTCAGTACCCAAGCTTTCGCCCAGAACGTCGTCACCGGCAAGGTGCTTGACTCCAAGGGTGAACCAGTTGCTGCTGCCGGTGTTCAGGTAAAGGGCACCAACAACGGCGTCGTGACAGATTTGGACGGTAACTTTAGCATTAAAGTCAATCCCGGTGCAAATCTGGTAGTCACTTCCATCGGTTACAAGACCACTACTGTGACGGTCGGTAACCAGTCAGTCGTAAACATTGTCGTGGAAGATGATGCTCTACTCCTCGATGATGTCGTGGTTGTCGCTTACGGTACTGCCCGCAAGAAGGATCTCACCGGATCCCTCTCTGCAATCCAGTCGGAGACCATCGCTGTCCAGAATACCTCTACGGTGTCCCGTATGCTGGAAGGTGCAGCTCCCGGTCTGCGTGTAGCTTCAACCGACGGTCAGCCCGGTGTTGATATGGGTATCCGTGTCCGTGGTATTTCTTCTGCATCTGCAAATGCGGCTTCCGCACTCATCGTTATCGACGGTGTCGCCGCTCAGCCTGCACAGGCCACTCAGAATGCTTTGGAAAATCCTCTTTCCCGACTCAATCCTGAAGACATCGCTTCCGTAACCGTCCTTAAAGATGCGGCTTCCACCGCCCTTTATGGTTCCCGCGGTGCAAATGGCGTAGTGCTCATCACCACTAAGGCAGGACAGGCTGGAAAGGCACAGATATCTTTCGAAAGCAGGATCGGTTACAACTTTGTCGGTCCTTATGATTCAGCGATTATCGACAATGCGGCCGATTACTACGAGTACGCGTGGAGGAGCATTTACAACTCCTATCGCTACGGTGCTGTGGACGGCCTTCCCGCTGTAGACGCAAACGGAATTCCTTACACCCGCTATTCCAACCCTAATCATAGCGACGCCGAGGCAAGGGCTTTCGCAAGTGCCCACCTCTTCGACTATGTAGGCAGTGAAACCTCCTTCCAGGAGAATGTCCTCGGAAACTGGATGGCATATTCCGTGCCCGGAGCAACCTACACAAATACAGGTTCCGGAAGCAACTCTTCGTCTACAATGAGCGGAGCTTATCTGGTAGGTCTTGACGGAAAGATCAATCCCAATGCAAAACTCCTTTGGAATGAATCCTATGCCGACATACTGATGAAGAAGGCATTCCGTCAGGATTACAACATCTCCGCCCGCGGTGGTAATGAGAAGATGCATTACTATGTATCTCTCGGTTATCTTGATGAACCTTCCTACCTTGTGGCTTCCAGCTTCAAGCGTTACAGCGGACGTGTCAACGTGGATGCAATGATTACCAATTGGCTCAAGGTTGGTGCAAATGTTTCCTACGCAAACACCAACACCCGCACAATGTCCACCCGTTGGCAGAACCGTGGCGCCGGCGGTGCTTCCGGTAACACCATGTACTACATCAAGGAGTATGCTCCAATCATCTCGGTTTATGAGTATGGTGCAGACGGAAAAGTGCTCCGTGACGCCGATGGCAACAAGGTGGTTGCAAAGGGTCCGACCTGGTCACCTCTCGGAGAGGACAACCAGACCTGCGGTACAAACTTCAACCGTGACCTTCTCTGGGAAACCGAAACCAACATGTCCACTTTCAACAACCAGACATGGACTCCCAAAGTATTTGCTGAACTTACTCTCCCTTACGGTTTCAAGTTCACCACGAACTTCACCATGGAAGAATATCTCACCAGAAACCTTCGTTATATGAACCATGAGGCCGGCCGTGGTGCAGACCGTGGCGGTATGGTTCTCAGAAAGGATACCAGGCGAATCATGAACTCCCAGGAACTCCTTACCTGGACACGTGAATATGGCAAGCATCATGTGGATGCCATGCTCGGTCACGAGTACGAAGACCTTCATAGTGAAATGGTCCGTTTCGGTTCATCCGACGAACTCTTGTCAGGTTACATCATGCCGGGCAACTTCACCTCCCGATACAACCAGATTTCCGGTTACGACAGCGACGGATGGAGCCTCGATGACTATCGACTTGAATCTTATCTTGGCCGTGCAAACTACATCTATGATGAAAAATACTACCTTTCCGGTTCACTGCGCCGTGACGGCTCCTCCAAATTCATAAAGGAACAGCGTTGGGGTAACTTCTGGTCAGTGGGCGCCGGCTGGCGTATTTCTTCCGAACCCTGGATGGAAGGCACCAAGTCCTGGCTCGACAATGCCAAGATCCGTACCAGCTACGGTGTTACCGGTAACCAGAACGGTGTAACAGGTTATTATACCAATCCTACCTGGACCTATGGTGTTTCAGTATGGCAGGGCCTTAAGGGCAGTGACCGTGCACAAACTTACAGCCTCACTTCTCCCAGCCTTACAGACCCGTACATTACCTGGGAACACGTGAACCAGTTTGACCTCGGTCTCGATTTCACTCTCCTCAACAGCAGGGTTTCCGGTGCGATTGATTACTACAACAACCTCACTACGAACTCCCTCTACAATCAGGCGGTATCTCCTCTTGCCAACATGTCCGAGACTGCGCACACCCGCAACAGCGCAAAGGTCAGAAACAAGGGTATTGAATTTGAACTCAGTACCGATATCATCCGCAATAGGGACTTTGTCTGGAATGTCAGCCTTAACATGACCCACTTCAGTACTATTCTGGTGGACGTTCCCGACAGCCAGATTCCCGCGTGGGATGAGAAGACTTCGGAACTCCCCGAAGGCACTTGGACTTCTGCATCCGAGACTTGGGCAATGACAGGCGGCCAGAATGGCGGCAGCGGCAAGCTCTATCTTCGTGGCGAAGGACGCGACCTCTACAACATCTACCTCTACAAATATGCAGGAGTTGACAAGGAGTCCGGTCTTCCCATGTATTGGCACCATGTTTCTTATGCCGATGTGAACCCTGATAAATCAGGTAATTATGCACATGGCGGACGTTATGTGGGCAAAAAAATCGGTGAGGATGTGAAGACTCTTGTCGCTTCCGATGCTTCCCAGTACGAATATGGTTCCGCAACTCCTGACATCATGGGCGGTCTTACCACCAGCCTCCGCTGGAAGAACTGGGATTTAAGCATGGTATGGGCATTCCAGATCGGTGGAAAGTTTTTCTCCCGCGACTTCGGCGAAATGATGTACAAGACCAGCCAGTTTGCTGCTGAATGGTCTAAGGTTGACTCATGGGTTGCAAGCGAAACCATCGGTCGTACTTTCAATGAAAGCAATGAAGGTGCATACTTCCCTATTCAGTGGTTTGCCAACGGGCGCACGTGCGTTTATGATGGTGACACCATCGGAAGCTGGCAGTTCACTGACATGGCTCTCTTTGATGCTTCTTACCTCCGTGTGAAGAACATCACTCTCGGATACACCATTCCCAGGAAGGTTACCGACAGGGTCAACATCTCCGGACTTCGTGCTTATGTATCTGCAGACAACCTGATCTTCTTCTCCAAACACAAGGGAATTGATCCTTCTCTGTCGGCTGTAGGCGGGTTCGACGTAGCAAACTGCGTTTATCCGCAGATGGCTAATGTGGTCTTTGGTGTCAAACTTGATTTTTAATTATATATAAAGACACAGAGATATGAAAACATATAAAATATTTTCTATTGTTGTTGGTCTTGGTCTTCTGGTTTCCTGCGGTGATCGTCTCAACGTCACCAATCCGAACAGGTTTACCATCGAAGATATTGACAAGAATATCTTTGCAAGCGGTGACGAGGCCAAAATTAAACTTGCTCTTGAAGGTATGGCCAATACCATGCCCGTGCAGATGATGGTTTATGACACCAAACTTACCAAGGGTTATGGTAACCGCTGGTCTGCCGATGCAACCCATCAGCTTGCTCATGACATGCTTGTAGGAGATATTGTCGAGGGTCCTGACGCCTCTCACTCCGGTGTTTTCTCGGATTGGTACACTGTCAGCCCTGATTTTCCTTACTATCGCTACAATGCTGACGTTACCGGCAACTATGCCAACTACATTTCTGCGTGCATAAAAATTGCCAATGCCGTAAAGGTAATGCAGAATATTTCCGAGGAAACTGTTGAAAATGCAACAGGAGCAAGCAAAGCGATGCTTATGGATTACCGCGCACGCTGCCTTGTGGTTTATGCTTATGGATATATGCAGCTTATGGAGTTGTATACGGACCTTTCCAAACCCGATTCCGAGTCTGATCAAGGATGGCCTATCTATGACACCTATGCGTACAATGATCCTGTCGCCCCCAAGAGCGTTAAGGAGACCTGGGATGTCATAATCAGTAACCTCCAGACCGCTGTAAAATATTTCCAGGGTTCAATCGGCTACACCAAAGGAGACAAAGAGGTTGATCTCTATGACATTGATCTTGGCGTTGCCCAGTATCTCCTTGCCCGTGCAGCCCTCGACTGCAAGAGGTGGGATATTGCCGCCACTGCAGCAAAGGACATAGTTGACAATTATCCCAACTTCATCAAGGAAGAGAACTGGGGTATGTCGAATGCCAAACTTGCAAGCGTTGCGCAAATCAGCGCGAGCCATGCTTTCCAGGACAGATTCAACTCCGACGAAAACGCATTCTTCAATTTTGAGAAGAACCCTGAGGCATTGTTCGGATGGGAGGCCAGTGAACCGGTCGGTGCAAATGTTACTCGCAAGAGTGCCATTCCTTACGTTCTCCAGAACCCTCTGTTGAATAGCAATATGCAGACCTCCTGGCAAATCGATGCAGATCTCTATGACAAGATTCCTGAAAAGGATTTCCGCAAGGATCGCATTGCAAGTGCCGATGTCGTTTATCCTTACTACAACGTTGTTACCGTCGATTCTGATACTACTTTCTTCGCTAATATTGTTGTGCCCAAGTATACGAACCTGAAGTTCGCTGCTACCGAGTCCAGGGATGGAACGAAGAGCCATGACAACGCCAATTACCTCACAGACTTTATTTACTTCCGTTCCTCCGCCGCATACCTGATGCTTGCTGAGGCCTACGCTCAGTCCGGCAAGACCACTGATGCCAAGAATGTCCTTGACATACTGCTTGCCGCGCGTACCAAAGCCGGAGAATCTCCTATGACGAGTACCGGAAGCCTTGACGAAATCAAACTTCAGTGGAGGATCGAGTTCTGGGGAGAAAGCGACTGGAGCTTCATCAATGCAAAACGTTGGGGTGATAACTATCGCAAGGGCTCCAATCACTGGAAGACTGGTGTAACCCCTAACCTGATTTGGGAAGTTCCCGAAGAAGAGAGAATCGGAAATCCTTATTGGGATTAAGATTTTCTGAAACAAAAAAGAGGCCGACTAAAAAGCGATTTTTAGACGGCTTCTTTTTTTATTGTAAAATATAAGAATATTTCTTATGTTTGCAATGTAATAGTTATGACGCTTATGAAAACGACAACAGTAGCATTAGGTCCCCATTTCGACGAATTCATCCAGGCCAGCGTACTTGGAGGAAGATATACCAATGCCAGCGAAGTCATCCGTGCCGGTCTCCGCAAACTGGAGGAAGATGAACGCAAGATAGCTGCGCTACGCTCCGCCATTGAGGAAGGAGAGGCAAGCGGATATGTGGAGGACTTTGATTTTGAGGCTCATTTGCAGGAGTTGAGCAGCAGGGGGAGGAACAATGGCTAAGTATCATATTTCCAGAAAAGCGATTGCAGACCTGGGCAGTATTTGGGAGTATACCGCCAAAGAGTGGTCGGAGCAGCAGGCTTCGGAATACTATCGTCAGTTATATTTCTCTATACAAAACCTTTCCAGTCTTCCCGATTTTCTCGCAAAAAGCTATGGCGAGATTAAAGAGGGACTTTTGGGGTATAGAGTCGGCCATCATGTCATCTTCTTCAAAAAGCATGACGATGGTTCAGTCTGGGTAGACCGCGTTCTACACGAAAAGATGGATTATCAGAGGCATCTTTAGAATGGTTGGATAGGTTTCCAATCCTTTTTTCTTTGCCTTTCAAATCCACAAGGGCATATTATTGGTCCTCTACTATTTTCAAATATGCTTTCCCCCAATATAGCGCAGATTGTTTATATGTTTCCACAAGTTCCCATAATATTGGAAACAACTACATGGAAAGATACAATGGGCTTGTAATAAGAGCAGTATACAACTTGTAATCACTTTAGAGTTTTTGCTCATTGGTTGTTACATTTTGTCTTGGTAAATAAAGAAGGAATGAGCAGCGCTGGACATCTACCAGCGCTGCTATTTCAATTACTAAGAGTTTCCTCCATTTTAACGTAACCATCCGGAGAAGTACGTCTTGACAAAGCGATATTACGACTGACACCAGTGAGATGTCAGTCGTATTTTTCTTGTATCGGTGGGATACTTGTGAG
>CAJONC010000004.1 GCA_905235675.1 uncultured Bacteroidales bacterium
GGTGTCCACCAGACGGCGCCACTCGAAGGGGGTGATGGTGGGGTCGCCCTCCTGCACCCTTTCCACCAGATGCATCCGACCGTGGTCGAGCCGCTTGTTGTAGATGACCAGCCCGCCCGGCTCGTAACGCAGCAGTTTCATCATGTTGTTCGCGGAGTTCACGAACACGAACACATCGCCGCTGTACAGGTTCTGCCCCATTTGGTTGTTGACGATGCCGCTCAGCATGTTGAAGTTCTTACGCATGTCCGTAGGCTTCGTATAAAGCCAGAACTTCGTTCCGTCTCCCAGACTGAACATGGCTACAGGCTTTTGAGGATCGTGTATACCATTGCAGGGGTCAGGCCACCCTGGATGCGCATGTCCGTGCCGCCGACCGTCCGGAGCTCGATGCTCATCCAGTTCTCACCGGCAGGATCCGCCTTGGCCTTCCCCCGGGCCGGGGAGGAACCAGGCATGGATGCCGTCACGGGCAGGCCGCTTCCGGCTATCGGAAGGAACCCCTCCGGGACTTCCGCCTTGCTGTATTTGCGTTTCCACCAGAAGTACTGGTGCTCCGGAATGCCTTTCTCCTGCAAAAGGCGCTTGATGGCGATGCCTCTCTCGCGGCTCTCCGCCTGGATCTCTTCGATTTGTTCTCGTGTAAGCATGTGTCAGTTTGATATTAGTGCGACAAAGTTATATCACACTTTCATCAACTGACAGACGTACTTGTTCGGATGCTTACGTATATATTTTCTCCCCCTGAAATCCAAGGGGAGAGATTTATTTAATTCATTAAAGAACAGCGATTTAAGCGCCATGGGCGCCGTGTCGTGAAAAAGGCCACACTGTGAAAAACCGCCCGAGCGTAATTGCCCGGGCGGTTTCGTTAAGGTCATTTGCTGTATCGTGCAACTACTTCTTCGTAGGGAGGCCACATATGGATGTCTTTCATTCGTTCATCGGGAGGGAAATGAAGTTCTAAAGCGCCGTCCTTATTCAGCAATGAATAAATATCGTTTATTTTCAAATCATACCTCACAAGATATTCATCAGCACCATAAAACTGAGTATAGAATTGTTCAGAATCACGTATTTCGTTCCATTTGGCCTCATATATTGAAAAATCTATAACAAAAAATGGAATAAAATCGCATGAAGTCGGAAACCAGTCTTCGAATGACTCAAAACGAAAACGGCGACAGGAAGTTGAATTCGGAAGAACCGTTGAAAAACCATCACACTTCCTTTGAATTAATGATGCCATAGTAGTATCAAATGGAATATCCTTTATCCATTTCTGTGCCCATCCATAATCATTTAATTGCGAAACGCCTATTTCTTTATCAGTATCATTGTAGAAAAACATAGTTGTTTTCTTTTTAAATGGATTATCACATGAATATACAAAGAGCAACAGAATCAGTATTAGAAGCACATCTATTTTATTAATACTTGCAGGGCTTTGTTGACTTATTGAAGGCATAACTTGGAAAATGTTTTTCGAAATAATAGTATGAATAAGAATTAGCATATGTTTCTGTCCAATAATGGTCATGATCTATTGTTGCCCCGTTTCGCAAATTCCACATACTCATCAAAGCTGGAGCAAAGTAGAACACTCCCCATATCTTACTTTGGATTGTGTGGCCGAATTCATGTGTGTAATACTCATCTGCCATATCTCTGATGGACATAATGTAATCATCAAAGGAATTATAACTGTCAATAACTGAGTTCGATTCATTACTATTGATATTTATATAACTCCCAAGTGTTGCCGCTGGTCCTCTATCACCATTGAAATAAGTACCAAAAGTTGCACCTCCAAAGAAATCGATTCTATCATTCCAAGGGCTACGTAAACTTGTCCAACTATATCCTAAGAATTGTTGGAGACCTTCCCAAGTATGACGACTAATCCCTTCCCAAACTTGGCCCATAAAATTCCTGTTCTCATCCAAATAAAATTGGCCTAATACACTTTTTCCAAAATTATTGAACCATTGATCATTATTATTCGCAATTCCATTGTATAGATTTCCTACAAAATTTATACCCGTCATTAAAGTGTACGCATGCTTCAAATTGAACAGGGTTTGTTTTCCTATGAGTCTACATACCCAAGATTGAGATCCTGCCATTGCCTCAAACGGTGCATTAATTAAAGGAGTGGCAAAGTTCCATGAAGCCCCAACGACCGCTCCGGCAATCGCTCCGGAGAAAAAATACTTTGCCCATTTCCCGTGTCCTAAATCATCCCCCCTAATAGCATGCGCACCAAGGTTTCCAAAAGCAAATACAGCAGCACTGATTAGTATTGCTGATGTGGCAGATATGACAAACTCCCCACTCTCATCCGTATACTTCAGTGGATTATTCAGGCAATAAGAGTAGCGGTTGAAATTCTGCGTTGATGAAGGATCCTGAATGAGGGGGTCGGGCGCGAGGAAGCGGCCGATGAAGGGGTCGTAGAGGCGGGCATTGCAGTTGATAAATCCCGTGCCGTAGATATGCTCGTGGCCCGTGTAGCCGTGGCTGCCCACATACACCGACAGGCCTGTACGCATCAACGGGGAGAGAGCAATCAGGGTATCGATAATCTCGTCCTCTACCGCAAGCGAGTCTACCGGATCCACCTTCCCGTCCATCTGTATGCCCCAGGGATCATAGCGGAACCGCTCCACTACGTCGCCGTCCACCGTCATCACCTCCGTGATGCTCCCCTGTACGTCGCGCCCTATGTTGAATGGAGTCCATACTCCGTTATTCACACTTGCTGCTTTCACAAGCACCATAGGCGCGTCGTACGCCGTGCCGCCCAGGAACAGGCGCTCGGCATTCTCCGTGATGCTGTCACCTGTATTTTCGTCTTTTTCATACACGCCTCCAATATACCAGCGGTTCATGCTCACGCCAAGTGTCACGTCGCTCATCGACGCCCTGGACTTCTCTCCCCCGCCATTATAGACATATGCCAAATACGCGTTTTCTCCGTCGAACGAGATTCCTGCTGGACGGTCGAAACTGGTAGTGGTTGCACTCGCTCCTGTGATAAAGCTAAGGTTCTCCCCTCCTATATCCTCTGACCCGGTAGATTTATACGGATCTGCAGGATCTCCGTACAATATGTTTAGCGAGAATTGGGAATCGTAGCTCCTGCCTGTCACGTTCCCTTTGGAGTTAAAGGTTGTCCCTGCGTTGTTGTACAGGTACTCCGTTGGTGTCCATTCGTTCCAGCTTTCGTTCGCGGATGTGAGGCGGTTGAGATTGTCGTAGGAGAAACTCTCCGTGATTCCAAGCACGTTGTCCTTGCGCCAGGTCATGTTCCCGTTGGCGGCGTTGTATGAATACCGGAGGTCCTGAACCGTTTCGTTCTGCGAATTCCGTATCTGCCTTACTGAAGGAAGACCGGCAGACGTGAAAGAATATGTTCTGGAAACATTTCCCGAATTAACCGCAGTTGGCTGTCCCAGGTCGTTTTCTGCGGTAAGTGCAAATACGACCGTGCCGTCCGGAAGGCTGATGCCGGTGTTGTGCCCGTTTGTCCACGTATAACTTTCCGTGGTTATCGTTCCTGCCTGGGTAGCATAGCTTATGCTCGCGACATTGCTGCCGGCCCCATACACATAGCTCTTCTGCATCCAGTGGCCTGCATCGGCGTATTCCGTCTCGCTCGCCGTGCGGCCGTAACCATCGTAGGTGAACGACCTTGACGTGCCGTTAGTGGAGGTCTCGCTCAGGAGTTTGCCGTAACTGCTGCTGTTCAAGGTTGTGCCGTAGGTGTAGATGGTGTTGAACTCAGGCCTTGTGACAGAAGTCACCCTTCCGAAGCGGTCGTAGTTCGTAGTAACCGTGCCGTTGGGGCCGGTGTGGGCCACACTGCTGCTGCCGTCGGCATTGTCCGTGTAGGTGTCAGTCCTTGTACCCGCGCTCGGATCCACAATGGAGGAACGCCTCCCGTAAGTGTCGTACTGGAATGTGGTCACGATATTCTGCGACGTCCCGTTCGGTGTCACGGTTACGCTCGACGGCTGGCCGTCATCCCTGAGGGCGTAGGTTATTGTGCCTCCGGCATCGTCGACACTTACCACGTTCCCCTCCGCATCGGTGGTGCTGGTGGAGGATATTCCCTCTTTTGTAGTAGTGATGCTTGTGCCGCTGTAACTCCAAGTCGTCTGCTTCCCGCTCGCTTCGGTGAGCCGGACAGGACGGTCAAAGGCGTCATATCCGTATATATTCCACTGGTAGGAGCCATGGGCGTCGTCGCGAAGCGGCAGGCTCTTCCTGACCACGCGGCCGCGGGAATCGTATTCCGTGTAACTACGCATCCATACTTCATCGAAACGCTGCTCCGCACTACATACCTCGCGCCCGAGGGCATCGTACCATGCCTTCACTGTAGGATGACCGGAAGTCGTGTTCGTCACGCAGAGAACTCCCGGTCCGCCGTTTACACACCAAGTAAGGGCGGTGGATTCCACCGTCCCGTCCGGATGAGTGGTCTGTATGGGGTTGCCCCAGGCATCGCAAGTGACAACGGTGTTCTGCCCAAGCCAGTTGGTGCGGGTCAGCGGGGTGCCGTACTTGTCGTAGTTCTGGTATGTCGTCGTACGGCCAAGGGGGTCCGTACTGCTTGTAAGATAGCGTCCAGACGCGTCGTAGGCATAAGTCGTGGTGTTGAAGGTTGTGGCACCGTATGCTGCCTCGCCCTTGCTCAACACGTTGCCCTTCGCATCATAACTATAGTTCTGCTCGTTCTCAAGGTTGGTCCCAGTCGTGCCGGTGTACGTCTTGACGTTCGTCGGGTTGTAGTGGACGTCGTAGGTCGTCACTGTGCGGGTCTTCCACACGCTCTGGGCGTTGCCGTCGGTGTTGCGTGTCACGGTCTGCTCCGTCACGGAGCCAAGGAGATACAAGTTGCCCGTAAGAGAGTGCGAGTAAGTCGCCTGGAGCGTCTCCATCTGCGGCGTGCCGTTTGCACCGATCTTTCGCGTCGTCACCACCTGCGTGGGTTGGTCGTAGGTGTCATAGCTGTATGCGGACGTAGTGATTATCCCCGTGAGGACGTCCGTCACGGTGCTCTGAACAAGGCGCGGATCCGCCTTGCCGCCGATCCCCGTATGTGAGTCATAAGCGTATGTGGCGCTTGAGAACGGCGATGAAGCATCAATGAGACTTATGGTCTGTGCGATCGCTACTCCGTATTTCTCAGGATCAAGAGTGTTTACCGTCACGGTACTGCCCACATAGTCTGTCGCTGTCACCGTACCGAATCCGCAGAATCCAAGCCCACGGTTGTTGTGGGCTGCATCCTTATAGGAGTACGAGTTCTTCGCGACGATTGAGTCTTCACTCCTTCCCGCCGTACTTGCGACTACGAAGGACGGGAATGCGTATTTCAAATAACCGTCAGATGATGAATATAGGCGATTGACGTTTTCGGAATAAACAGCATTCGCTCCACGCGTCATAATGTTCCCATAGCCGGTTCCGGTAAGGTTCCCCGCACCATCACAATTGCTTCTTACAAGTCGCATAAGCGAACGGTCCCGCGTGAACGCATATTTGGTCATATATGTCCCACCGATTGACACTACACCGCTTATGCCGTATGTGTCGAAGAGATTGAACGGCACCAGATTCGCATTGAACCGGCCAAGGTAGCACTCTCGGACATCCCCGCTATGGAACCCGCACCCGTTCCGGTTGAGTGCGACCTTCATCCAGCCGTTCTCCGTTTTGACCAGGGCATCCGTCAGACCATCGTGGTTGACGTCTGCAAAGGTGAGTTCATCACTGCTTCCGACGGTCAGTCCGGGGAGGGGCCTGTTTTCATAGCCGGCTCCCGTATAGAACCACGCGGAAGCGCTGCCATTGCTTTCGACTACCACGAAATCCAAATAGCCGTCCCCGTTGACGTCCGTAACGAACGGCCCCCCGTGGTTCCAGGCACTTGAAGGCAGGAAACTCCAGGTACTCTCTAGGATAAAGCCTTCGCTTAGCGATGCACACCCGAACACTTGTATCGTAGGGATTTCCCCTGAGATACGTACCAGTTCACTGCGGCCGTCCGCATCAATGTCAATGGACAGCAGGCAGTAATTATCAATGGGTTCATCTATTTCTACATAATGTTCAAAACAGTACTTTTCATTCTGCTTCGTTCCAGATTGCAAATCAACTAATGCTACATACGAAATGTGACTGTCGCCATTGCCATCTCTACACGAGGATATCACTGCAAGATCAACAGCACCGTCACCATCATAATCTCCGAACACGTAATCCAGAGGCGCTGGACTGTACGAGTTGCTGCCGGGCCCAAAACGAACACTTCCCTTAACACTCGAGACAAAACTTTTGGTCAGATCAAGCCCAGTATCGCCGATGTCGTATATTTTTATCCTCAAGGGCGTTTCTTGGTCAGTTGCTGGTATGGAGAAATTAATTTTCACAAGTTCGTCCAGGCCGTCACCATTCGTATCAATGGCTTCAACGGTCTGGAACCACCATTCCGTATTGGCCGTTAAAGGGGAAGAATTGCCAATAGATGGATATATTGTAATAGTTTCATCACCATCGTACCCTGACCCGTAAGAGATTGTTCCTCCACTATATTTTTTTCTCTCATATCGCGGCTTCGCCGGCCAACTTACCACACCGTCTGCAGCCTGTCCTCCGTAAAAGTGACCACGGATATGCTGGTAAAAAGTCTCTGGTTCGTAATTGTATACTACTCCTGTGGTGCTCTCAGGCAGCAGCGCTGCGGGTATCCCCGAGCATTCGTCCACCACATAGTCGAAGGTGACCGGTGGCAGTATGTGGCTTCCACCATCGCTGCAGCCTATCTGCTTCAGCAGGCTGGCATCTTCACACAATTCGTGAGTGAGACTGTATTCAGCAAGCGTTTCCGCTCCGTTCCTGCTGGTAATCCCTTTAAGCAGGTAGCCGTTCGTGAACTTGGTTCCGGCATAGTAAGCGGTTACCTTGTCGGCACGCTGAGCATATTCGAATAGTATTGAGGCGGCAGGGGCTCCATTGCCATCATAGCCATACTTAATGGCGGTAATACGGTAATCAGTGCCCCCGTCCTCCGGTTGCGCATACTCGTATGTAATCCTGTTTCCATACATGTCCGTCTTCTCCGTTATGGGATATACCGCATTCGTAGACTCGCTGTCACTCCATCCATAGGTGGCTTTGGTGCCGTCGGGGTATGCCACGTCAAAGTGCGTCAGTTCACCTTCGACGTTACGGTGTGCTTTCGCATATACCAGTCCCCTCGCGCTCACAAGAGGATAAGCGGCGGCGAAATCCGGCCCTTCGTTATCGAGCAGCGGCACGCCGTCCAGGGCCCATTTCGCATCGGCGTCGTCTGTTCGCGCCGCACTCTGCGTTCCGTGCCAGTAGCGTGTTTTGGGAATAATGCTTATGGAGGAAAGCCCGGAGATCCCCCAACCGAAACCAGCTATACCGTTTCCTCCTTGACTATTATAGGAGAGCCCAACTTCCGGGACGAGTCCGAGTCCGGATGCAGTAGGAACTGTCATCGCGTAAGCCCTGCCTCCAGTAGGGGTTGTACCTGCCTCAATGGGGATTTGCCTCGCGTCGTAACCGGCTCCGCCCGAAGAGTTGGCGTGGCATTGAAGGAATGCTGCGAGAGAATCCGGGTTTACCTTTTTATCGAACGACGCCCCTGTCACCGCCGCCCATGCTCTGTTGGTGGTATCCGAAGGATCTTCCGTGAAACGACGGCGCTGGCGAAGGGTTACATATGCGCTGTGACCATATTCATCCTTCAGCTCCAATTCTTCCACTATGTCGTTATACAATATGTTGGTGGACTGTGGCCATACAGACAGTATCGTGTCTCCGGTGCCGCTCGTACTGCTTAGTGTAAAGAGGCTGGGATATGCGCCCGTGCTGTCCGTATACCAGCTGCCTTCCGAGGCGAGGCTTATTGCCTTGGGAGATGTGTCTTCCGCATCCCAAACAAAGGCGGAAGGTGATACCGCGATTGTGGATGACGACGGGTTTCCGCTTTGGGTGAGAGTGACACTGCGTACAAGGCTACTACCACAGCGCACGTATAACACCGCACTACGTGTAGATCCGGATGGATTGGCTGTAAGTGGCGTTACCGTTATGGTATTCTCCCCATCACCTGATTGGGCGCTCAGCTGCACCCACGGCGCTTCCGTACCGGCCGTCCACGAACCGCTGCAGTTGATGCTCAGCGTTTTGCCGGCAGTTGAATTGAATGCCCACGACAGTGAAGAAGGACTCACCGACAGGGTATTGGCAACCGCATTATGGGCAAGTTGCAGGTAATACATTCCACTGTTATCCCAAAAGGCTATGTTTTCCACAATGTTGCTGCCGCTGGTATTTGCCGTCAAAGGCGTCACCTCAATTTCATATCCATTCACTCCATTATAGCGGGAGAAGGAGAAATGACTGTCAAGACTCGTAGAGTCGGTGTCCCACCAGCCCGGAGAATGGACTGTAACGGTCTTAGGAGATGTGTCCTCCGCACTCCACGTGAGTGTGGAAGGCGTGAAACTGACCTGGGCACTTGCTGTGCTCAGCCACAGAACGGACAATACTGCCACCGCTGCGATGGCGACTGCCCTGAATAATGAATTCTTTTTCATTGTTTTCCGTTTTTAATCGTTGATTCTTGTTTAACCACCCAGGGCCTCACTGCCCTTGAGTGCAAGACTACCCTCCTGACAGGAGGTATGATTTTGCGGAATCCGGCGGAAAACAGGGGCAATTTGTTTATTTGAAAATAATTGCCTATTTTTGAATCGCCATTCCGCATCGCTCGGATGACTGGTCCGAGGTTGCACCAATTCCATGGCACCCAAAGAATGGAACTTTCTAATCTTGGCGGATCGGGGGTTCCGTTCTTCTTTTATAGTCATGACTTGATTACTTCATAATTCCTACTAACCTAATTATTGAAAAATATAATTCTGAATGAGATGATAATGATATGCCATCCCTCCGACTACAAAGTTATAAACAAAAATCTGTATAGTCAAAATAATTTTTGAAAAATTTTATAAAACCTATACTAAAATTTTTTATCTTGTTAAATAACAATTGTTTATAAAATTCGAAAAATAGTTTTTGTTATTATAAAAAAATATTTGTATCTTTGCAGTCCCTAAATTACATGTCAAAGGCAGCAACTAAATGGTAATCAAAGAAAACGTTCTATCTCAACGGGATTATGAAAAGTTGTGCAAAACGCCGCAGGAGGTTTGCAGTATGGTCTCCAATGACCTCAGGGTTAAAGGTGTTTCACGGCGCAAGGCGGCGGAACGCCTTGGTGTAAAGCCTTCCGTAGTGTCAATACAACTGTCCGGAAAGAAGTACTTCGGCGCGCGCACTGCCCTGAAGTACTCAGAAGAATTCGGCTACAATTACACCTTCCTGAAAACAGGGCTGGGCTACCTCAATGCCAATCCTGAGCGTGATTCTTGGATTGTCGCAAGTGCAGGTCCATCCGCCCGGTCGCGTTCGGTAGCCGGCAAGTATATGAAGAACAAGGCATTGCAGGAGAAGATTGAGGTGTTGCAAAAAAGTGTCAGTACTTTGGAGAAAGAACGGGACAGGGCGCTCAAGGCTCTCGAAACCGAAAAGTTGCGAAATGAAAAACTTAGTATCCGCATAGAAAGACTGATGGACAAGATGGAACAAACAGGGGCTCTATAGAATGAAAAATAACATCCGCCCCAGTCGCATTACCTTACATCCAGCTGAAATTATCCTTTCCGGCACCAATCTCGAAGTGATATTTCACGATGCCCAGATCAACATGGAGGTAACTGGAGATGGCAAACAGTGTTTTGGCTTCAACAACATTGCCGGAATGCAGGATGAACTTGAACTTCTGCTGATTCACGGCGGTAGGGGCCAGAAGGGCAGCCTCCATTCCGGCCTTGAACCACTCCGGGGGAACTCCTTCGCATTCATAGAACTGTTCCACCGGTTTTTGGGGGTGCTGCACTCCTGGGATAGTGCCGTAGCCAAGGGCAATCACGCAATGGACCGTATCGCCGTCCCTCAGCGTGAACGTCCCGGGAATCTTCTTGTAGGTGAGGCCCACCCAACAGGTGTTGAGTCCCAGCGTCTGTGCCAGAAGTACAAGTTCCTCACCAAAGTAGCCGACTTTTTCCTCGACCTCTTTTCCCTTGGGACCCGCCATGACAAAATAGTTCTTCACGCCGGAGAACTGTCCATATTTCCACATGCCGATAGAGAACGCCTTGGGTTCATCCAGCACCAGTTGGATATTCAGTCCCTGTTCTGCGTTGATCCGTTCGATATCTGCCCTGAGCGTAGCCACCTTGGGCTCCTCAATCGGCCTGTCCGTGTACTTGCGCACAGAATGCCGCGCCTTGATTGCTTCGTTAAATTCCATGGATTCGAAATTACCAAATTTAAACAAAATACGCAAGCTGATTGTCGCTCCCACCGCCCGGCGTGACCGGGCCGAAAGGCTATCACCTCATCGAGTTCAGAATCTGGGAAGTCTGGCTCCAGTAGAAGAATGCCTCGGGGTTCGTTTTTTTCAGTTTATTCAGCTTTGTAGATAGTGGACTCTCCACGGCGAGCGACTGAACGCGCTGGACGTCACCATCATAACGGACGGGATATTCAACATTCATGACCAGGCAAGAGACCTACTCTCCGGAAGTATCATGGTTGTTTGTTTTTATTATTCGTTCAATCTTCTCTGCCACTCCACGGCGGTGAGCGTAGCGAAGCAGCGTTTTTGTGTTAATTGTATAATCGCTCATTGCGGTTTCGTAAATATAGAAGGTTTCGCTACCCTGGAGGTAGTAAAACTCTTCGTCACAAAGGATATCGACGAGAACTTTTTCTATCTTGGGCACACGGACACCGTATGTTTCAGTCAACGGAGACTGGCTGATAAGCGGACGGATGACAATAAAATCCCGTCCGAAGGCAAGATGCACCAGCTCATCCCTGGACGGAGTCCGGAAAACCAACTGCTCCGTCATTGATTCGAGCGTATCCGCAGCATCCCTGAATCCGTCCTTTTCCACATATACGAGCGTCATTCTCACATTGGGGATATGATGCATCAGCGGCAGGATGGCACTGACATCCCACACAGATAGCTTCAATAACGGAAACTCGGCTTTTAGTTGCAGATAAAGAGACTTGCTTCCCTCAGTCGGCTGTATAATAAAATGCTGCTTGGATCCACTATGTGTCTTGTACTTGCCTCTTTCAAGCATCTCTATCGTGCCGGAACGGACAAGACGCTGAAGCGTCTTGTCAATGGATGAGGATGAAACGCCGCAGGATACAAGCGCGTCTGAAAGTTCGCTTTTCAAAAAACCTTCCTCTTTGCCCGTAGCAAAAGCCGTGATAAGTTGAGCCGTTGTCATAGCGATGCAAATATAGGACATTTTTGTCATTTAAAAAATAAAAGTGACAAATTTGTCCTTTTTTTAAAAAGTATACCAATTCTCGAAAAGCAGGTCATGTAGACAAAAAGCAGGATGGGCTCAACGCAAAGTCTCAGACCTTGAGAAAAATTTTCTTCTTGTAAAGGAAGTAGAGGAACAGCCATCCGAGGGTGAGGAAACCAAGATTCCATACGACTTTGCCCCACTCCGGCGACATGAGGCCGCAGAGCCCTTCGAGGAAGAAGTTCGTGGCGTAGCGGAAGTCGATTATGCGCGGGAACATGAAGATGGCGATGGAATTCATGCCGACGACGACAAGCGGAAACGCCCATTTCTTCCATCCTTTAACGTCGATAATCCAGTAGAAAACCGCGAACATTGCGAGCGAATATGCGCCCACGACCAGCACGAAGCTGCTGCTCCACAACTTCTTGTTAATCGGGAACCAGCGAGACCAGAGCAGTCCGAGAGTCAGCATAACCGCCGATGCCGCCAGCATCCACAGCACCTTGCGACCGCCGCTGATGCCCTTTGCTCCCACCGTAGCGCGAGCATCGCTGCACCGCACCCATTCTCCGGTGAACATCCCCAGCATCGCGGTGACGATTGCAGGAACGGTGCTCAGGACGCCCTCCGGGTCGAACACGCCGCCGTCGCCCTTGTAGAGGTGCCCGGGGAAAAGGCAGCGGTCCACATAGCCCACGAGGTTGCCCTCGAACGAGAAAGGATCCGCCCCCGGAGGCGCGTCGGGAGCCGGCACGAAGCGGAGCAGCAGCCAGTAGCCGACCAGCAGCACGACGGCAATCACAGCTCGCGCCGACGGTCTGAAATTGATGAACAGCAGTGCGGCGAACATCCACGCAAGACCTATCCTTCCGAGCACGCTGCAGTAGCGCAGGTCGCTGAAATGGAACTTCAGCAGCCCGTTGCAGATGAGTCCGAGGAAGACCAGCACGAGTGCGCGTTTGAAAATCCTAAGGTAAATTTTCAGGCGCGGGGTGCCTTTTGCCTGCTGCCTGGCGTAAGAGAACGGAAAGGAAATGCCGGCGATGAAGAGGAACAACGGGAAAATGGTGTCGTGATGATGCAGACCGTCCCAGCCCACATGCCGCATCTGAACCGCGAGCCAGCAATCCCCGCCACCAGGGAAAAGATTGCAGATGGATATGATAAGCGCCGAAAGCCCTATGATGAACAGCATGTCGAAGCCTCTCAGCGCATCGAGGCTCGCCAGGCGCTGACTGCCCGGCTGTGGAAGGCTGATGATCTGATTTCCCGATTGCTGCTTCATAATTGGTGTCCTTTTCAGCTAAAAGGCTGATCCTCAGCCGTCCTTGTGGAGATGGGCGGACTCGAACCGCCGTCCAAACAAAGTCCCGATGGGCTTTCTACACGCTTATTCTTCCTTTGGTTGTCGGCGGGGCCCGGCCGGAAGACGGGCAAGACCCAACTTATCCCCTGAATCTTGGCGCGGTTTAAGGGAGTCCCCGCGTGCAGGCTTCTTGAATGATACCCCTTGACCCGAACATGGAAGCCCTAAAGCCGGAGGGATACTCGTCGGCGGCGCAGCCTTGGCGTCCCGATTAAGCTAATCCGCTTGGCAGATTAGGCAGCGAGTGCATAGTTGCTGTTGCCAGCTAAATTTTTGTCGGTTGAGATTAACGGGCCAGCCTCCGAAAGCCCGGCGTGCTTACCTACCAAGATCAATGCTGTCAAAACCAAAACATCCCCGGTAGAAAGTGTGCAAATTTAAGCATTTTTTGCTATCTTGCAATGTACTTTAAATGACACTGAAATGAAAACCTGCCGGAATCTCGCCCTGCTTGCAGCGGCCATGTTGTTATCTGTCAACATTTTCGCCCAGAATCCCAAGGCTGATGAAAAAGCCGTCATCACATTCGGCAACGCCCGCTTCACTGTTCTGACCGACCGTCTCATCCGAATGGAATGGGC
This sequence comes from uncultured Bacteroidales bacterium, assembly GCA_905235675.1. Taxonomy (GTDB): domain Bacteria; phylum Bacteroidota; class Bacteroidia; order Bacteroidales; family UBA932; genus Cryptobacteroides. Next base: position 13,389 of record CAJONC010000004.1, read on the forward strand.
CGAAGACGGAGTCTTTGAAGACAGGGCCACGCTCGGTATTGTGAACCGCGAACTTCCCGTGCCGAAATACAGCAGCAGCGTACGCGGAGGGCAGCTTACCGTCAAAACATCCTCCCTCACCCTAAGCTATACGGGAAACGCTGTCTTCTCCGGAGACAATCTCAAGGCCAGCTTCAGGATGAACGGCCGCACGGTGGTCTGGACTCCCGGCGCCGACGACTCCGCCAATCTCAGAGGCACGGCACGTACCCTGGACGGCTGCTCGGGCCCCGACCATATCAACAAAGACAACACCGGCCTCGAGAACGGAATACTTTCCCGCGACGGCTGGGCGATAATCGACGAATCCGGGCGTCACGTGATTGAGGCCGACGGCTCAGACTGGGGAGGCTGGGTGGCCTGCAAGGACGGAAAGCTGCGCAAAGACCTCTATCTCTTTGCATACGGGCACGATTACAAGGCTGCCCTGAAGGACTTTACCGCCGTGGCCGGACGCATCCCCCTTCCTCCGAAATACACCCTCGGATACTGGTGGAGCCGCTACTGGGCCTACACCGACGAAGAAATGCTGGATCTCGCCCGCGAAATGCGCGGCAGGGAGATTCCCGTCGACATCTTCATAGTCGACATGGACTGGCACGAGACCTGGAAGGGGCTTAAACCAAGGGAACGCAAGGATGCCTTCGACTGCTGGACAGGCTGGACGGGCTATACCTGGAACAGGAATTATTTTCCCGATCCCGAAGGCTTCCTGAAGGAACTCCACTCGCTCGGTTACAAAACCGCCCTGAACCTGCATCCGGCAGGAGGAATACAGGTTTATGAAGACTGCTACCCGCGTTTCGTGGAAGATTATCTCAGCCGTACCGATGATTACGACGGCCCTGAGAATTATATCTTCGGAGACGAACCTTACCATTACAGGAACACCCCCGCACCCGTGCAGAAGCCGGGTTACCACGCCCCCGTGCCTTTCCGCATCGACCAGAAAGCCTGGGCCGATGCCTATTTCAACAGCGTCCTGCATCCGATAGAAGATATGGGGGTGGATTTCTGGTGGCTCGACTGGCAGCAGTACAAGACAAGCCGTTATATTGACGGATTGAGCAACACATACTGGCTCAACTGGGTGTTCTGGAACGACAAGGTCCGCCAAAGCAGGCACAAAGGCAAAGAGGCCGACCGTCCGCTGATATACCACCGCTGGGGAGGGCTTGGAAGCCACCGCTATCAACTGGGATTTTCCGGCGACACCCACGAAAGCTGGGCCGTACTGGGATTCCTGCCATACTTCACTTCCACCGCATCCAATGTCGGTTACGGCTACTGGGGCCATGACATAGGAGGGCATTACCAGCCGGGGCCGGACACCCATCCCACTGATCCCGAGATGCTTACCCGCTGGGTTCAGTACGGAGTCTTCTGCCCCTTGTTCAAGACGCATTCCACAAACGATCCCAAGTTCGACAGACGAATCTGGGCTTATCCGGACCATTATGAATACATGAAGGAAGCGATAGTTCTTCGCTATGCGCTGTCCCCCTACATCTATACCGCGGCAAGGGAGGCCTACGACACCGGCGTATCCATCAGCCGTCCGCTTTACTACGACTATCCCGAAAGCGCCCCCGCCTATGAATGGAAGGAAGAATTCATGTTCGGCGACAGGATACTCGCCACCGTGCTCTGCGAGCCGATGAAGGACGGCAGGACAGAAAGGAAGATGTGGTTCCCCTCAGGGTGCGACTGGTACGACATGGCCCACCACAGGACCGAAAAAGGCGGAACCGTACGCACGCTATACTATGGCATAGACGAAAATCCCTGGTATGTCAAGGCCGGTTCCATCCTTCCCCTTGCCGACAAAGGAATACGGAACATGCAGGAAGAACGCGAAGGGCTGAGGCTCCTGGTAATCCCCGGAAAGGGAAAGAGCAGCTATACCCTTTATGAAGATGACGGCATTTCGCAGGCTTATGAAGAAGATTTTGCCACCACGCTCATTACCAAGGAAAGCAACGCGCGCGGGTGGAGAATTACCGTGGATGCCCGCAAAGGGCAGTATAAGGGGATGCTTAGGAAGCGTCAGATCAGCATACTGCTTGAAGGCGAGAGCGCGATTCCGTCGAAAGTTCTGCTTAACGGAACGGCCGCAGGGGAATCCGTAGCGGAAGACGGCAGGGTGAAGATTACCCTTCCCGCGACTCCCGCGGACAGCAAGACCATTATAGACATAATTAAATAACATTCTGATGAATAACTTCATTCTCGCCCTCGACCAGGGCACAAGTTCTTCCAGGGCGATAGTTTTCGACAAGGCCGGAAACGTATGCTCCACAGCCCAGATGGAATTCACGCAGTACTTCCCCAAACCGGGATGGGTGGAGCACGACCCTATGGAAATCTGGTCTTCGGAAGCGGCAGTAATGACCGAAGCCGTGTCCAAGATAGGACTCGGAGGATCCGACCTCGCCGCCATAGGCATCACCAACCAACGCGAAACCACCATAGTATGGGACGCCCGCACAGGAAAACCTGTATACAATGCAATAGTCTGGCAGGACAGGCGCACCGCGGAATTCTGCGACAGCCTCAAAGCCCGCGAAGGGCTTGCCGAAACCATACGCGCCAAGACCGGACTGCTCCCCGACGCATATTTCTCCGGCACCAAGATAAAATGGATACTCGACAACGTGCCGGGAGCACGTGCTGACGCCGAAGCGGGGCATCTCCGTTTCGGCACGGTGGACAGCTGGCTTGTATGGCAGCTCACCAAAGGCAAGGTCCACATTACCGACGTAAGCAATGCTTCACGCACTATGATATTCAATATCAACACGTTGCAGTGGGACGACGAGCTGCTCGACCTGCTCGGCATTCCGGCCTCCATGCTCCCTGAAGTAAAATCCTCTTCGGAAGTTTACGGACACACCGGTATCTTCGGGAAGGACGTTGCCATCGCGGGCATTGCCGGCGACCAGCAGGCGGCGCTTTTCGGCCAGATGTGCACCACGCCGGGCTCGGTCAAAAATACTTATGGAACAGGCTGCTTCCTGCTGATGAACACGGGCGCCAAGCCCATACTTTCGAAAAACCGCTTGCTTACCACAGTTGCCTGGAAGATAGGAAACAGCGTGAATTATGCCCTTGAAGGATCCATTTTCGTGGGAGGTTCGGTGGTGCAGTGGCTTCGCGACGGGCTTGGAATAATCAAAAGCTCTTCGGAGGTCGAAGCCCTCGCCGCATCCGTTCCCGACAACGGCGGAGTATATTTCGTGCCGGCCCTCACCGGCATGGGAGCCCCCTACTGGGACCAGTACGCCCACGGAACCATCTGCGGCCTCACGAGGGGATCCACAGCCGCCCATATAGCCCGTGCAGCCCTCGAAGGGATAGCCTTCCAGACCATGGACATAGTGGAAGCCATGGAGAAGGATGCGGGCGTAAACCTCTGCGAACTGAAAGTGGACGGAGGAGCGTCGCGCAACAACCTGCTGATGCAGTTCCAGGCCGATGTCCTCGGTTCAAGGGTGGTGCGCCCCGCGGTGACCGAAACCACAGGCAAGGGGGCTGCCTACCTCGCGGGACTCGCAGTTGGCTTCTGGAAGTCCACCGACGAAATCCGCGGCCAGTGGCAGGCGGAAAGGGTGTTCTCCCCCTCCGAAAGCGATGTTTCCGCGCTCAAGGCGGGATGGAAGGATGCGATAGAAAGGACGATTAACAAATAAAAGGATATGAACCAGTGTATTTTTGAATTCATAGGCACGCTGGTGCTTGTACTTCTCGGCGACGGAGTATGCGCCGCAACTTCACTCAACAAGAGCAAGGCACAGGGTGCCGGCTGGATAGTGATAACCCTCGGATGGGGCTTCGCCGTGATGGCAGGAGTGCTTATCGCAGGACCGGTCTCGGGAGCCCATCTCAATCCCGCAGTTACCCTCGGGCTTGCAATAGCGGGGACCTTCCCCTGGGCGTCCGTGGCAGGATACATCGTGGCCCAGATGCTGGGAGGCTTTGCCGGAGCCTGCCTCGTATATGTCTTTTACAAAGACCATTACAAAGCCACATCGGACCAGCCTGACACCATGCTCGGGACATTCTGCACCGCCCCTGCAATCAGGAATAATTGGCGGAACTTCCTCTGCGAACTAATCGCCACCTGCCTGCTGATCTTCCTGATACTCGCCCTCGGCACAAAGGGAAACGCCTTTGCTGTCGCAGGCATGGCTGCATCGACGGGCGCACTCGGAGCCTTCCCCGTCACCTGCGTAATAATGTCTCTCGGCATGTCGCTTGGCGGAACAACTGGCTACGCCCTCAACCCCGCCCGCGACCTCAGCCCGCGCTGCGCGCATGCGCTGCTTCCCATTGAAGGGAAGCGCGACAGCGACTGGTCCTATTCCTGGATTCCGGTTTTGGGACCCCTCTGCGGAGCAGCCCTTGCGGCAGGACTCTACCTGCTGGTATTCTGAGAATTGAGCGCTATCCGCGCCTGGAGTTCCCAGGTGCGGATGCGGTCTTTGTAAAAATTGTTGGCATTCACCTTTTCCACCGACAGTCCGTGGTCGGAATTGTCGTCCCAGCGGCGGCAGCAATACAGCACGTCGTAAATGCGGCCGATACGGTATTCGCGGCTCACGCGAAGCGCCACGGCATAGTCCTCCCCATATTTGGTGGTGGGGAAATTCAGTTTGCGGAGCAGAGGCGTGAAGAAAGCCCTCGGCGCCCCGAAGCCATTGACTCTCAGCGCATTGTTGCGGCCATTATCGGGAGTCCATTCCCTGTGGTCAATCACTCCCGGAGGGATGGTGTTCAGTTCGAAATCCGTAATCTTATAGGTGCCCACCACCATGGCGCACTTTTGTTCGCGGAAGGCATCGACGAACTTCTGCACCGTGTCCGGTCCGCTGTACATATCGTCGGAATCGAGCTGTATGGCATAGCGTCCGCAGGCGGGGTGATGCAGGGCTGCGTTCCAGTTTCCGCCTATTGCGTGATAGGTCTTGTCCTGGGCAATGTAAACAAGCCTGGGATCGTCCGCGAAACTCTTTATAACCTCAACAGTGCCGTCATCTGAATTGTCGTCCACCACTATTACATTGAACGGAAAATCCGTCTTCTGGCCCAGCGCGCTGCGAATTGCATCTCCTATGGTCCGCACCCTGTTCTTGCAGGGGATCACCACCGAAGCCTCATATTCAAACTCGCCCTCCCCCAAATCCGGTTCCTTGAAAACCGGCTTGAGATATGCGCCGACAGCCTTGAGGTGGGCCGTACAGGCTTTTTCCATCTCTATCTGCACCGCACGGTTCTTCGGGTCCACGTAATCGAACAACTTTACTCCGGAGTCCCTGTCGTCGGTGTCAATCTCGTAATACAGAAGTTCGTTCACATGCACCAGGCTCCCCATCCTCGACACCTTGAGCCGCAGGTCGTAAAGCCCTGCATACGTGTATGATACATCCATCTGCGCCACTGCCGCCCGAAGTACGGAAGTGCGGTACATCTGCAGGCCTCCGAAGTCGAAATCGTCGCGAAGCGAACCGGCCTGGTAATCAATTACCGGCGCAGGCTCCCCGCCGTTGAAATGGTCGGCATAGACCATTGCAGCGAGCGTGTCGTCGGCAATCTGGACCAGACGTTCAGCGCCGAAATCCACAAAGCGCAGCTCCGTGGGGCGGGTGTAAATTACAGTGTAGTCTGTATCTGCTTCTGAAGCAATGCGTTGAATTTGAGCGGTGCTGAAATCGGAAATCCGGAAAATTTTAAACCTGTCCATATAAGATACATCTAATTGTGGATAAATATAATGAATATTTGCTTAACTTTGCAAGCTATGAGTACGAAACTGGTAATAATACCCACTTACAACGAGATAGAGAATGCCGAGAAGATTATCAGGGCCGTCCTCGCCCTTGAAGGAGAATACAATATCCTCATCATAGACGATGCTTCGCCCGACGGCACCGCTGCCGCTGTAAAAGAACTCATGAAAGAGTTCGAAGGCAGGCTGTTCATTATCGAGCGCAGCGGCAAGCTTGGTCTCGGCACGGCTTATATCACCGGTTTTCAGTGGGCTCTTGAAAAGGGCTACGACTACATCTTCGAGATGGACGCCGACTTTTCGCACAATCCCGACGATCTCCCACGCCTTCTCGCTGCATGCGAAGCGGGTGCCGATTATTCCGTGGGTTCCCGCTACTGCGACGGAGTAAGCGTAGTCAACTGGCCGATGAAGCGTATCCTTATCTCGTACTTCGCATCGGTATACGTGCGCAAGACCTTGCGCGTACGCATATTCGACAGCACGGCAGGTTTTGTTTGCTACAGCCGCAAAGTATTGGAAACCATAGATTTCGACAAGATAGAAATGCACGGATACGGCTTCCAGATAGAAATGAAATACACAGCCCTCAAGCTGGGTTTCATACTTTCGGAAGTGCCTGTAATCTTCATCAACCGCAAGGAAGGCACGTCAAAAATGTCCGGCAGCATCTTCGGCGAAGCGTTCTGGGGCGTAATACGACTGCGCCACCGGCAAATCACTCCCAAAAAACAGAATTAATTTTTGGGAGTTCGATTTTTTACACTATCTTTGCAGCCGCTTCGGGAGTTTAGCTCAGTTGGTTCAGAGCATCTGCCTTACAAGCAGAGGGTCGGCGGTTCGACTCCGTCAACTCCCACACAGCAATAAAGCACCCGAGCGAGGGTGCTTTTCTTATTTTACGAGACCGAGGGAGATTCTGCCGCGGTCGAGGTCCACGCCGAGGACACGGACAGTGATATGCTGGTGAAGTTTCAGGACCTTGGAAGGGTCGGTGCCGCGCGGGCCGAGCTGCGACACGTGCAGCAGGCCGTTGTCGTGCAGGCCAATATCCACGAAGGCCCCGAAGTTGGTGATATTGGTGACTATTCCGGGGAGTTCCATCCCGGATTTCAGGTCTTCCATGCTGCGTATATCCTCGGCAAATGAGAAATCGGAAGCCGCTTCGCGGGGATCAAGCCCCGGTTTGGCAAGTTCCTTCAGTATGTCATTCACTGTGGGAAGCCCTATCTCTCCCCCGACATAGCGCTCAGCCTGAATCTTCGAGCAAAGCTCCGCATTCCCTACCAGTTCCCTGACGCTCACCCCGAGGTCGCGGGCCATACTGTCCACCACAAAGTAGGATTCAGGATGCACCGCACTGTCGTCCAGAGGATTGGCAGCGCCCTTCACCCTAAGGAATCCGGCGCACTGCTCGAAAGCCTTGGCCCCGAGACGGGGAACCTTTTTCAATTCGGCGCGCGACGAGAACCCTCCGTTCTCCCTGCGGTAAGCAACGATATTCGATGCAAGCTGGGGTCCGATACCGGCGACGTAACGCAGCAGGTAAGGGCTTGCGGTATTGAGGTTCACTCCAACGGAATTCACGCAGGCCTCGACCGTATTGTCCAGCTTTTCCTTCAGCAGACCCTGGTCGACATCGTGCTGGTACTGCCCCACGCCGAGGTTCTTGGGATCTATCTTCACAAGCTCCGCGAGGGGGTCCATCAGCCGCCTGCCAATCGACACCGCCCCGCGCACGGTCACATCTTCGTCGGGAAATTCTTCCCTGCCCACTTCGGAAGCGGAGTATATCGAAGCCCCGTCCTCGCTCACCGTCCACAACTTGCAGCCATCGGGCAGGGTCACCTTGCGGAAAAAATCCGAAGTTTCCCTGCTTGCGGTGCCGTTTCCTATCGCGACCGCTTCTATCCTGTATTTTTCGAGCATGTCCTGCACCGCGACAAGGGCCTTTACTTTCTCGTTCTGCGGCGGGTGGGGATAGATTATAGTATGATGGACCAGATTTCCTTCGGAATCAAGTATGGCGATTTTGCAGCCGTTGCGGAATCCGGGGTCCACCGCCATTGTGCGTTTCTGCCCAACGGGGGCGCCCAGCAGCAGCTGGCGCAGATTTTCGCCGAAAACGTTTATGCTCTCGATATCCGCCTTCTGCTTGGCTTCGCGCAGCACCTCGCTGCTGATGGAAGGTTCCAGAAGGCGCTTGAAGCTGTCGTCCACGGCTTCCCTTATCTGCTCTCCGAGCTCTCCGGAAGGATAGCCCTGCGACTGGCAGAAATCATAATATATCTTTTTTGAACATTTCTCCGGATCCGCATCTATGCCTATCGAAAGGACGCCTTCGGACTCGGCCCTGAGTATTGCGAGCAGATTGTGCGAGGGAATCTTGTCGAGAGGCATGGACCAGTCGAAATAACTGCGGTATTTAGCGGCGTCGGGATTGGTGCCGGCGTCCTTGGCAGCCTTTGTGCACACCCTCCTTCCACGGAATATGCCACGCAGGTTTTCCCTTATCACGGGAGTCTCGCTGAGCTTTTCGGCAATTATGTCACGTGCACCAGCGAGCGCGGCGTCTTCGTCCTCCACCTTCCCCGGTTTCACATATTTGCGGGCCTCGGCACGGGGAGAACGGGCCTTGAGCGACCACATATCCTCAGCCAGCGGGCCGAGCCCCAGCTCCCTCGCCGCCGTGGCACGGGTGCGGCGCTTGGGCCTGTATGGCAGATAAAGGTCTTCCAGTTCCGTCGCGGAAACGCAGTTCTCTATCCTTTCGCGAAGCTCATCGCCCAGCGCTCCGGCCTCGGAAATGGTCTTCAGTATCGTGGCCTTGCGCTTCTCCATTTCGTCGAAGACGTCCACCCAGTGCTTGAGTTCCGCCACTTCGGCATCCGCCATTCCGCCGGTCTTCTCCTTGCGGTAACGGCTGATGAACGGTATGGTCCCGCCTTCCGCGAACAGTTCGACGCAGTTCTCCACCTGCCAGTTCCTGAGCGAGAGCAGGGAGGCTATGTGCTTGATATAGATATCTTTCATCAGTCTTCACTTATCTGTTTGAGTTCCTGGCGGTATGCGGCAAGTATGCGCGAACGCGACACAAAGCCCAGATACTGCCCGTCGCGGGTGAGGGCAGGCAGGCGCCAGATATCGGTGCGGTCGAACTTGCGCATCACGCTTTCCATCTTTTCATCCTCGTACACATACCCCGGCGGCGCATGCATCAGGTCGCGCACCTTCATGCTGCCCAGCCTGTCCGGCTCGAAAATATGCTTGCGTATCTCGTCCATCTCGAGCATTCCGCAGAACCTGCCGCCGTCGTCGAGCACGGGGAAAACCGCCACCGTACTCTCCGAAACCACCTTGGAGATATCCTGCAGGGTGTCTTCGACGTGCAGATGGGGATATTTGTCGCTGATCAGGTCCCTGGTCCTGAGCAGGGTTAGCACCGCCTGGTCGTTGTCGTGCGTGAGGAGATCGCCGCTCTGGGCTATGCGTTTGGTATATATGGAGTATTTTTCCCTGATGCGCATGATTCCGTAGGAGGTAGTGGCGCAGAGTATGAGTGGCAGGAGGAGTTCATATCCTCCCGTAATCTCGGCTATCAAGAAGATTGCAGTCATGGGAGCCTGCATGACTCCGGCCATCAGGCCTGCCATCCCCACAAGCACGAAGTTGCCTTCCGGCAGGGAAAGTCCTGCGAGGTTCAGGCATCTCGCCAGTATGAATCCGAGCAGCGCCCCTTCGACAAGGGTGGGTCCGAAGGTTCCGCCCACTCCGCCGCCGGCGTTGGTGAAAGTCATGCTCACCACCTTCATCAGCATCACCAGCAGGAAGAAAAGCGGCACTCCCCAGGATGTACGGAGCAGGGCGTGGAAGGGGGATATCCCCTCGGAAAGCACGTCTCCCCCGTTCAGGAGTATGCGCAGCGACGAGTATCCTTCCCCGAACAAGGGAGGGAAGAGGAACACCAGCAGGCTGAGTCCCAGTCCGCAGACCGCCCATTTTACCCAGGGGTTAGGGATGTCGCGCTGCAGCCTGTCTTCGAGCCAGAGGGTGAAGCGCGTGAAGTACAGGGAGAAAACGCCGCAGAGTATTCCGAGTATCAGGTAGAAGGGAAGATTCCCCATGTTGAAGGCCGCAGGGGTGCAGACGAAGGGGGATGCCGTGCCCATGAAGATATAGCTCACCACCGTTGCGGACAGGGTGGAGACGAGCAGGGGCATCATCGAGCTCATGGAGATGTTGAAGAGCAGGATTTCCAGGGTGAATAGCACTCCCGCGAGAGGCGCCTTGAAGATTCCCGCTATAGCCGCGGAAGCTCCGCATCCTACCAGAACCTTCACTCCCCTGTGCGAAAGCCTGGCTTTGCGTCCCAGATTGCTTCCGAACGCAGCCCCGGTGTATACTATCGGGGCCTCGGCCCCCACGGAACCGCCGAAGCCTATGGTTACCGCGCTTGTAAGCAGCGAAGACCACATATTGTGCCCCTTGATCTGCGAATCATTGCGGGATACGGCAAGGAGAACCTTGGTGACGCCGTGGGAGATGTTGTCCTTCACCACATAGCGCAGCAGAATCAGCGAAATGAGCATCCCTATCGCAGGGAAGATAAAATAAAAACGGCCTCCGGTAAAGCCCTGAAGCAGTTTTATGCTCTTTTCCAAAACGACCGCCGCCCCTCCTGCACAGAGCCCCACCACGAGGCTCAGCACCAGAAGGAGCGTCGATTCACTGAGTCTGACGCGGGCCTTGTCCATCGCTGTCAGTCACCGTCGGCAGCGTCGTCGTCGCCGCCGTATTGCGAGATATTGTCGTCGGGAAGGGTGCCTCCCTCGGGCTCGGCATCTGCGGAAGTTCCGGCCACCTGTTCGTTCTCAGCATTCTCTTCGCCTTCGAGCCAGCGCTCCACATCTTCCAGGTCGTCGGTCTCTACCTTGATCTTTACAAGATATATTGCTTCGGGAATTTCAATGGTTACCGCATAGAAAGGAGTTCCGTCCGGCTTGGTATAACGGACAAGGTCCTGGAACCAGTCATTGAATCCCTTGGGATATTTTTCGTTGAAAGCTGCAGCTACCTCAGCCGACATGTTTTCATAGCTTACAACGTGTCTCTTTTTGATAACCTGTACCATAGTGTTGAAGAAATATGTTGCAATTATAGAGCAAACTTTTTGATTTTGCAACACAAAAAATCACTACATACGTTCCGGAAGTTCAATTCCCAGCAGATTCATGCTTTCAGACAGCACGTCCGCGACGGCGGCTATCAGGGCGAGCCTGTTGCTGCGCAGCTCCGCATCGGCTTCACGAAGAATCTGAGTATCATGATAATACTGGTTGAACTCCTTTGCAAGGTCGTAAGCATAGTTGGCCATTACCGCAGGCGAGAAGTTCGCCGCGGCATCGGCGAGTTTCTGGGGATAAAGATTCAGCAGCTGCACCAGCCTGATTTCCTTGGGACTGAGTTCCACATCGCGCAGCCCCGCCTCTATCCCCGCCTCCTCCGCCTTGCGGAGTATGGAACGGATGCGGGCGTGGGTATACTGGATGAAAGGCCCTGTATTGCCGTTGAAGTCGATGGATTCCTTGGGGTTGAAAAGCATCTTCTTCTTCGGGTCCACCTTGAGTATGAAATACTTGAGGGCTCCGAGGCCTATCATCGAGTACAGCCTGTTGCGTTCCTCTTCGCTGACGTCTTCAAGCTTGCCGGATTCCTCCGAAGTGGCCTTAGCCTCGCAGTACATCTGCGCAATCAGGTCGTCGGCGTCCACCACCGTACCTTCGCGCGACTTCATCTTCCCCTCGGGAAGCTCCACCATGCCGTAGGACAGGTGATAGATGCGGTCCGCCCAGTCGAATCCGAGCTTTGCAAGCACGAGCTTCAGGACCTGGAAATGATAGTTCTGCTCATCGCCTACCACGTACACGTGCGAATCCAGGCTGTATTCAGCGAAACGGCGCTCGGCGGTTCCGAGGTCCTGCGTCATATAGACCGAAGTGCCGTCGGAACGCAGCAGCAGCTTGCGGTCGAGTCCGTCGGCGGTGAGATCGCACCACACGCTGCCGTCGGGATCCTGCACGAAAACTCCCATGTCGAGGCCCTTCTGCACGAGTTCCTTGCCGAGCAGGTAGGTGTCATGCTCGTAATAGACCTTGTCGAAACTGATTCCGAGGGCCCTGTAGGTTTCGTCGAAACCTGCGAATACCCAGCCGTTCATCATGGCCCAGAGCTCCCGCACTTCGGGATCGCCCTGTTCCCATTTCACCAGCATGTCGTGCACGGCCTTCATGCAGGGAGCTTCCTTTTCGGCCTGTTCCCTGTCCATGCCCTGCCCCACGAGCCGGGCAACTTCTTCCTGAAGGATATTGTTGAACTCGACATAGCAGTCCCCCACCAGATGGTCGCCCTTTACTCCGAGGGACTCGGGAGTCGCCCCGTTGAAACGCTGCTGCCAGGCGTACATGCTCTTGCAGATGTGCACCCCGCGGTCGTTCACGAGGGTAACCTTGATAACGTCGTTGCCCGCGGCAGCAAGAATCCTGCTGACCGAATCGCCGAGCAGGTTGTTGCGTATATGCCCGAGATGGAGGGGCTTGTTGGTATTGGGGGATGAAAACTCCACCATTACCTTGCGCCCCGTTGCGGGAAGGCTGAAATATGCGTCTTCCGCCTGCGATATTGCTGCGAGTGTCTCCCTCCAGAAAAGATTGGAAAGGGAGAGGTTCAGGAAGCCCTTCACGCTGTTGTAGGAACTTATCTCGGGGCAGTCCGCCACGAGCCTGTCGCCTATCGCGGCTGCGGTGGCGTCGGGAGAGGCGTGGGTTATGCGTAAAAGAGGAAAGACTACAAGCGTGTAGTCTCCCTCGAATTCCTTGCGTGTCACCTGCACCTGGAGGGTGGCGGGGTCGACTTCGGCGTTGTATATCTGTTTTACGGCCTCCGCGGCCTTGATGGCGATGAATTGTTCAGGGCTCATATTATCCCAGATAAGATTTCAGAAGTTTGGAAGCTGAAGGTTTCTTGAGTTTGCGTATTGCCTTTTCCTTGATCTGGCGCACACGCTCGCGGGTGAGGTCGAGCCTCTCTCCTATCTCTTCAAGAGTCATTTCCTGGCAGCCTATGCCGAAGAAACTCTTTACGATCTCACGCTCGCGGGGGGTGAGAATCTGCAGGGCGCGCTCGATTTCTATGCTGAGGCTCTCGTTGGTGAGGCCCTTGTCCGCCATGGGGCTGTCGTCGTTGGGCAGCACGTCCAGCAGGCTGTTGTCCTCGCCTTCCACGAAGGGGGCGTCCACGCTGACGTGGCGGCCGCTGACGCGAAGGGTGTCGGCTATCTTGTCCTGGGGGATGTCTATCATCTCCGCAAGTTCCTCGGTGGAAGGCTGGCGCTCATGCTCCTGCTCGAACTTGCCGAGGGCCTTGTTTATCTTGTTCAGGGAACCCACCTGGTTGAGGGGCAGGCGCACTATCCTGGATTGCTCCGCAAGGGCCTGGAGTATGCTCTGGCGTATCCACCACACGGCATAGGAGATGAATTTGAAACCCTTGGTTTCGTCGAACTTCTCGGCAGCCTTGATAAGGCCGAGGTTGCCCTCGTTAATCAAATCAGGAAGGCTAAGCCCCTGGTTCTGGTACTGCTTTGCAACAGATACCACGAAACGGAGATTAGCCCTCGTGAGTTTTTCCAGCGCCGCCTGGTCGCCCTTGTGTATGCGCTGGGCAAGTTCAACTTCTTCTTCCGGTGACACCAACTCTTCGCGGCCTATCTCCTGGAGATATTTGTCCAGCGAGGCGCTCTCGCGGTTGGTGATTGATTTGGTAATCTTTAATTGTCTCATTTATCGTTTTACTCCTTCGCGAACCCGAAGTAGCCGGCCCTACCGTTGGCATCCACGCCCTCGATGAAGACAGACCGCTCGCTGCGGTACGCAATGTCTACTACGTCACGAGGTTTGGATACGGCCGTATTGTTCACGTAAAGGATGATGAAACCTTCGGGCACTCCCGATTTGGAAAGGGCACCTTCCCCTACCGAAACCACCTCCACGCCTTTCCTGAGACCGAGGGCCTCAAGTTTGGCCTTGTCGGCTTCCTTGAGCATGCCGCCGTAAAATGCGGTAGCGCCGTCTTCATCCACAGTTCCGGTAATCCTCTCGCTTCCCTGGAATTCGACCGGGAGTATCTTCTCCTTGCCGCCGCGCACTATACGCAGCTCGGCCTTGTCGCCGGGGTGGAAACTGTTGACTTTCTCCTGAAGGGCGGAAGGCGACTTGATGACGGTGGAATCAATGGCGAGAAGCACGTCTCCTTCCTTGACTCCGGCCTTGTCTGCAGCCCCTCCCTTCGTAACCTCGTTAATATATACGCCTTCAAGTGAAGAAAGTTTCATTTCTTCCGCAACTTTTTCGGTGACGGGGCTCATGGCTACTCCGAGCTTCGCGCGCTTGACGCTTCCGAAGTCGATAAGGTCGCCCACAATCTTCTTTACTATGTTGGAAGGAACCGCGAACGAATAGCCCGAATATGCTCCGGTCTGGGATACGATTGCGGTGTTGATTCCCACGAGTTCCCCGGCCTTGTTCACCAGGGCTCCGCCCGAGTTGCCGGGATTCACGGCGGCGTCGGTCTGGATGAAGGATTCAATCTTGAATTCGCCTGTGGTGTTGGGCATGGAACGGCCCTTTGCGCTCACGATGCCGGCGGTGATGGTGCCGCGGAGCTGCTCTCCGAGCGGGGATCCTATTGCAAGCACCCACTCTCCGAGGCGCAGCTTGTCGGAATCGCCGATGGGAACTATGGGCAGGCCTTCAGCATCGATCTTGATAAGCGCCACGTCGGTGGCAGGGTCGGTGCCTATTACCTTGGCCTCGTAGGTCTTGTTGTTGTTCAGGGTGACCTCGATCTTGCTCGCGCCCTGCACCACATGGTTGTTGGTGACTATGTATCCGTCCTGGCGGATAATCACGCCGGAACCGCTTCCCTGCTGTTCGTACTCCTGTCCGGGGCCGAAGAAGAAGCGGAAGAAAGGATCGTTGAAATACTGCTGCTGGGATTTGACGGTAACCTTGACGAACACTACGGCATCCACGGCGGATTCCGCTGCATAGGTAAAATCGGGATACTCATCCTGTGACAGATTGACAGTACGATAGGCCGATCCGTCTATCGAGTATGTTGTGGTTTCCCTGGCCTGGACTTCATCGGGAGCAGTGGCCTTGACCACGCCGAAGGCGGTGGCGCCACTCAGCAATACCGAGCAAACAATTGTAGTAATCATATTCTTCTGCATATCAATAAAATTTATCCTGATCAATTTTCCGGTCATCAAAAAATCAAAAGATATGCCAGATTATTCACCATTAATTTTTATCTTTGCGTGTTAATAATATAGTTATGGAATTCAACGTTTCAAGTGCCGAACTTTTACGCGCCCTAAGCGATGTCTCGAAGGCCATTCCGGCCAAGACCACGCTCACCATACTCGAGAACTTCCTCTTCGTTCTCCGGGGCGACCAACTCGAAATAACAGCTTCCGACCAGGAACTGACCCTCCGCACCGTCATCACCGTCGATTCCGCCGTCGAAGACGGCAAGGCCGCGGTTCCCGCAAGGCAGATGCTGGACCTCTTCAAAACCCTGCCCGACCAGCCGGTCGGCATACGCACCACTTCCGAATCTTCGTTCGAATGCGTATGGGCCAACGGCAACTCCGAACTGCCTTACTTCCCTGCCGAGGATTTCCCTGAAATCAAGACCGCGGGGGAAGATGCGGAAACCATCACCATTCCCTCCGCAACCCTGCTGACGGGAATCTCCAGCACCATCTACGCCACGGCCGACGATGAGATGCGTCCCGCGATGAACGGTATTTTCTTCGACATCACCCCCGAAGCCACCACCCTCGTGGCCTCCGACTCGCACAAGCTCATCTGCTACACCACAAGCGAAGTACAGGCAAGCCAGGTTTCTTCGTTCATACTGCACAAGAAGCCCGCGGCCGTGCTGAAGGGCGTGGTCGGCGCGGATGACGGAGACGTCACCGTCACCTTCGACACCAAGACAGTGGTATTCACCTTCGGGAGCACCATGATGGTATGCCGCCTCGTGGCAGGAAAATATCCCCGCTACCGCGACGTCATTCCCCAGAACAATTCCAATGTCCTCAGCATCGACAGGGCCCTGCTCCTCGGCACCGTGCGCCGCGTGGCCGTCTGCGCCAACAAGGCCACCAACCACATCAAGTTCGAGCTCAAGCCCGGCCAGATCGAGATTACCTCGCAGGACATAGGCTTTGCCATCGCCGCCTACGAAAAGCTCGAATGCGACTACAACGGGGCCGAACTCACCATAGGTTTCAAGTCTTCGTTCCTGATAGAGATGCTCAGCAACATGTCGTGCGAGACGGTAGTGTTCAAGTTTGCGGATTCCCGCCGCGCCGCGCTGATAGTCCCTTCGGAGGAAGAAGCAGGGACCGAAAAACTCTGCGGCATCATGATGCCCATCCTGGTTTCATAAGCAAAACATTATGAATCTTGAACTTACAAGGCCCTTGCTCTTCTTCGACATAGAGAGCACGGGCCTCAATATTCCAAGCGACTCCATTATCGAACTGAGTTTCGTGAAGGTGTTCCCGGGCAGGCCCGAACCGGAGGTGAAGACCTGGAAGATACGCCCGTGGGATTATGAGAACAACTGCCAGAGGCATATCAACGAAGATGCCTCGAAGGTGAACGGCGTCTATGATGAAGACCTCAGGGACTGTCCGCTGTTCATAAAAGTCGCAGGCGAAATCGCACAGTGGCTGAAAGACAGCGACCTCGCAGGTTTCAATTCGGCGAAATTCGACCTTCCCATGCTGGCAGAGGAATTTGAAAGGGTTAAAAAATACTGCAGGGAAAAGCTTGCGGCCGTATCCACCCCCGCTGCCAAAAAGGAAGAGGCCGCGGCTCTGCTTGCAGAAGTGGAGGCCATAGACCTGCACGAGCCCCTAATGGTGGATGTGCAGAATATCTATCATGCCATGGAGCCCCGGAACCTGAAGGCTGCATACCGCTTCTATTGCGGCGGGGAGGATTTTGAAAACGCCCACGAGGCCGAGGCCGACACACTCGCCACCTACGAAGTGCTGAAGGCCCAGCTCGACCGTTACAAGGAGCCCGACAAATATCGCGAGCAGGTGCTCAGGAACGATGTCAAATCCCTGTCGGCCTTTGTAGGAAAGAAATATGTCGACTTTTCCGGACATCTCATCTATGGAGACGACGGCGAGGTCTACATAAATTTCGGAAAGCACAAAGGCAGGCTGGCCCGCAACATCTGGAACACCGAGCCCTCGTATTTCAAATGGATTCAGGACAGCAGCTTCACCCTCGACACCAAGGCGCAGTTCGCCCGACTTGCGGAAGAGTTCAAGGCAGAACGCGACGCGGCGGCTAAGCGTCCTGCTACCGATGACGAACTGTTCGAACTTCAACAAAAATTCAACTCAGGCAAACTGTTCTGATGAACATTCTGGTAAGGTCTGTTTCGGGAAAGGTATTTTCCCGCCCCGACACGACAGCCGACAGGGCCGCCGAGGATGTCTATGCCCCTGAGTTCGTGAGCGCATTCAGCTATGCGCCGGTGCTGTTCGCAAGAGTATGCAGGGCCGGGCGCAGCATATCGGAGCGCTTCGCCGAGAGGTATTTCGATGTCATAGGCTACGGGATACTGCTTTATCCCGACGACCTTCTCGACGGTTCGGCAGAGAGCGTTGCATGCGCATCCTGCATCGACCATACCAGTTTCCTTCCCATGGATCTCCTTCCCCGTCAGGAGGCCGGAAAAGCCGTTTTCAGCATAGAAGCGGACGGCAGCGTCATTTACGAGGCTCCGGAATTCGACCTGCACTTGGTCTGCAAGGGCATTTCGGAAGTCAGCTCCAGGGCGCACATCCGCACCGCAGACCTGGTCGCGATGGAACTCAGCGCCCCCGCAAAGCTGTGCTCAAGGCCCTCCACGACACATCTGAAAGCATATTTCAATGAAAAAACTACAATCGACTTCAATATAAACATGAACTTGCTATGAGACTCATCCCTATCTACACCTGGAACAAAGGCGTACATTATGTCAGCGAGAGCAGAAACCGCTTCGTGAAGCAGCCCTGGGCGCAGGGCGTGCTGCTGCTCGGATGCGTGATACTCGCCATGCTGCTCGCCAATCTTCCTTTCACCAAAGAAGGATACCGCGCATTCCTGGAAACCACCTTCACCATACACATCGCAAGTCCCGACGGAAACCTCAGCCTGTTCCTGCCCAAGGACATGACTATAGAAAAATTCATCAACGATGTGCTGATGACTGTCTTTTTCTTCACCGTAGGGCTTGAAATACGGAGGGAGGTAGCCTACGGAGAACTGTCATCGCCCAAAAAAGCCATGATGCCGGTCATCGCCGCATTCGGCGGAGTGCTTGCTCCGGCAATCATCTATACAGTCATCAACCACGGCACCCCCGCGGCTTCCGGCTGGGGAATCCCTACCGCGACCGACATAGCCTTTGCAGTGTGCATACTTTCGGTTCTCGGCGACAAGGTGCCGGTATCACTGAAGGTTTTCCTCACCGCCCTTGCCATTGCGGACGACCTCATAGCCATTCTGGTGGTGGCGCTGTTCTACGGAGGACAGATAAATTTTGTACTGCTCGCAATAGCCCTTGTGGTTATATTGCTGACAATAGTCCTGAGGCGTATAGGGGAAAAAAACCTTACCCCCTATCTTATCCTTGCGCTGGTGGTCTGGATACTGTTCTACTATTCCGGCATCCACGCAACCATGTCCGGAGTGGTGATGGCCTTCCTCATCCCTTCCTCTCCGAGATACAACAAATCACAGTTCCTGCATAAGTGGAGCCACTATTACAATCAGTTCTACGAATATGCGGGCATCCCGTCCCAGGCCTTCCCCAACGGCCCCCAGAGACACTGCATCAAGAGAATGAACGCCATAGGAAAAGGCTCCATGGACATGACCTACAGGCTGGAAGTCGCACTTTCCCCCTGGGTCAATTTCCTTATCATGCCCATTTTCGCCCTGGCGAACGCAGGAGTGGAGATAAGCGATCCGGGATATTTCAATGTGTTCGCCACTTCCGCAGCCGGCAGCGTCAGCATGGGCATCTTCTTCGGCCTGCTCCTCGGCAAGCCCATAGGAATTACCCTGTTCAGCTGGCTTGCAATCAAACTCAAAGTCGGGGAAATGCCTTCCAAGGCCACCTGGCCCATGTTCTTTGCGGTAGCCTGCCTGGGCGGAATCGGCTTTACCATGTCCATCTTCGTGGATACGCTTTCTTTCGGCGACCAGCCTGCGGAGCTGATGGCCCACATGAGGGATGCCGGTAAAATTGCAGTGCTGATGGGATCCGTCTGCGCCGGAATTCTCGGAACAATTCTGGTAAATATTGTAAACAAACTGCAAACTCGCAAAAAATAACTATATTTGCAGTCCCGTTCCATGTGAACGGTTTGCCACTTTAGCTCAGCGGTAGAGCAGCGCATTCGTAACGCGCAGGTCGGGAGTTCAAATCTGCCAAGTGGCTCAAATCAAGCGCAAATAATGAAGAAAGGAAGCAAGATATTATTCACTATTTTGTTAGGTTTCAGCATGCTTCCGGCTTTTGCAGGCAAGATACGGACCGAAGGTTCCGCCATGCTGTCTTCCGGCTATATCTGGAGGGGCGATTATGTCTGCGGGGCCAATTTCATGCCCTGCATTGCATTCAAGTACGACAATGTCCAACTCCAGACCTACAGCTTCCTTGCGATTGACGACAGTTACAAGGAGATAGACTGGGAACTTTCATGGAAAGTGAAAGACTTCACCCTTTATCTCGCGGATTATTTCTTTCTCGAGACGGGCACCGGCACGCTTGAGGATTATTTCAATTTCCGCAAGGGAGAAACCACCCATATCCAGGAGGCCATCATAGGCTACGAGCCGCACTCCATTCCCTTCTGCGCCAGATGGTTCACTTTCATACACGGAGACTGGCTACCTTCGGACGGTAAACCCACTTTTTCATCGTATCTGGAACTCGAGACCTATCATAAATTCGACTCCGAAAGGACGCTGTCGTTCAAGGCAGGATCCAGCATTTTCAAAGGAGCCTATACCGATTACACCAAGGACTTCGCGGTGATACATCTGGAACTCAAGTACGCCCGGGAAATCGCTTTCTCCGGATTCAGCATGCCGCTGAGCGTTTCTTACGTGATAAATCCCGACTGGCGCTGCGCATACGCGAACGCCACGGTAGGCATAAAGTTCTAACTCCGTTCCGCTTTTAGCGCTATGGCCTCGGCGCAGCGTATGCCGTCTATCGCCGACGAAACTATCCCCCCTGAATAGCCTGCACCCTCTCCGCAGGGGTAGATGCCCGCCCTCGATATGTACTCGAGCGTCTGCGGGTCGCGGGGGATGCGAACGGGCGAGGATGTGCGGGACTCGACTCCCAGCAGCAGCGCGGCGTTAGTATAGTAATTGCGTATCTTCACACGGGGAAATACTTTCCTGAGCCGTCCGGCAATCATGGGCGGAAGCAGTTCATGCAGGGGTGCGGAAATCACTCCGGGGTGATAGGTGGTTTCGGGCATCTTTTTGCTGAGCCTCCCGAGGCAGAAATCCTCCATTCTCTGCGCCGGCGCCGCCATTGGATTGTCGGGCATGAAGGAGGCGCAGTAATCGTACATGCTCTTCTCCACCCCATGCTGCCAGTCCATCAGGCGGAAAGGGCTGTCGCCGGGGATATCTTCCGGCTCCACCTGCACCACCACTCCGGCGTTGGCGAAGCTGCCGCTGCGGGCGGAATTCGACATTCCGTTGAGCACTATGGTTCCCTCCTCGGTGGAAGACGGCACCAGGATGCCTCCGGGGCACATGCAGAAAGAGAACACTCCCCTGCCGTCCTGCTGCTCCACGAAAGAATATTCAGCGGCGGGCACCCCCGGTTTCCAGGTTCCGTGGTACTGCGCCCAGTTTATCTTCTCCTGGGGATGCTCCACCCTCACTCCGAGAGCAAAGCCCTTGGCTTCAAGCGCCCCGCCGTCCGAAGCAAGCATCTCATAGACATCGCGCGCGGAATGGCCTGTCGCGAGAATCACCGCCTTACCCTCATACTGCGTCCCGTCCGCGCTATGCACGCAAAAGTTTCCCTCCTCCCCTTCAATGGCCGTCACCCTCGCGCCGAAATGATATTCTCCGCCATGTTCCAGGACACATTTGCGTATGTTCTCCACTATCACTGGCAGTTTGTCGGAACCTATATGGGGATGGGCGTCCACAAGAATATCTTTCGAAGCGCCGAAAAGCACGAGTTGTTCCAAAACTTCGCGTATATCCCCCCGCTTGGAGCTCCGGGTGTAAAGTTTTCCGTCGGAAAAGGCCCCTGCGCCGCCTTCGCCATAGCAGTAGTTGGATTCGGGATTCACCACTCCGGTATTGGAGAGCGCCGCCATGTCGTATTTTCGCCGGTGCACGTCTTTCCCGCGCTCCAGCACTATGGGCTTCAGGCCGAGGGTGAGCAGTTTCAGGGCGGCGAACATTCCTGCAGGCCCAGCCCCCACTACTATCACCGGTTCCGCATCGGCCACATTGCGGTATTCAGGAAGTACATAAGGCTGATATTCTCCCGGGGCATAGGCCTCGTAACGATAGCGCCAGACCGGCTCCTTGCGGGCATCCACCGAACGTTTCACCAGCACCGCCTGCAAGCCTCCGGCCTTTGCTTCAATCTCTTTCAGCCTCGGCTCGCGGGTAAGTGGACATGTTATCTCGAACTCTTTCATAAAGCTATCTGCTTATCACTCCGCTTCCTGTCATTTCATCGTCTCCGGCATACCACACCGCGAACTGGCCTGCGGTAATCCCGCGCTGGGCGGAATCGAAAAGAATATAGAGTCCGTCGTCGCGCAGCAGCAGGCTTGCGTCCTGCAGGGGCTGGCGGTAGCGTATGCGCACCCTGTAGCGGCGCATTTCTCCCGGCCTCATTGCAAGGTCGGGCCGTATCCAGTGTATCTCGTCCGGAGCAACCCTCAGGCAGAGCCTGGAAAGCCCCTTGTGGGTATGTCCCTCGCCGACATATATGATATTGCGTTCCACATCGGTGGAGAGTACGAAGATGGAGTCCCTGTGTCCTCCGATGTTGAGGCCCTTGCGCTGTCCTATGGTATAGAACTGCGCTCCGTCGTGGCGTCCGACTATCTTTCCGAAGGGATTGTCCTTGTAGCGCGTTTTGCGCACATGCTTTTTGCCGGAACGGTAAGTTTCGGTTTCAAAGCGTATCGAGGAATAGTCTATAGGGCTTGCAAGAGTCTTGAGGGCATCTTCGCCAAGGGTTGAAACCTTGACTGTATCAAAGGGATGGGCGTCTTCCACGGGGGTGCACTTGTCTTCGGAGATATAATGCGAAATCATAGGCAGCGGGCCTGTATGACCGTCCCTAAGTATCCCTTCCACTATCCTGCACTGTTCGGCGTACAGGGCGTCCGAGTCATAGAAAGCGTCATAAACCTCAACCACGTCGCCCTCGGCAGGGGCGAGTTTCTGCTTCAGGAAAGTGGGAAGATCCACCTTGCCCACAAAGCATATTCCCTGGGAATCCTTCTTCTCGGCGGATGGCAGATCGGCTTCCTTCGCTATGGCACGCACCTCGCTCTTCAGCAGGCCGCCGATGGGAAAGATGGCTTTGGAAAGCTGATCCTGACTGAGCTGGCAGAGGAAATAGCTCTGGTCCTTGCCGGGGTCCACCCCTTCCAGGATGCGGTACACCGGCTTTCCGTCGGGGCCTTCAATCTCTTCCTTGCGGCAGTAATGGCCGGTGGCGACCATGTCCGCACCCATCTTCCGCGCAACTTCCAGAAAAGCGTCGAACTTGATTTCCCTGTTGCAGAGCACGTCCGGATTAGGGGTACGCCCCTTCGCGTACTCGTCGAACATGTAATCCACCACCCGCTTGCGGTAGGTCTTGCTCAAATCCACATAATAGAAGGGAATGCCTATCTTGCGGGCCACCATTTCGGCAACGAACTTGTCTTCCTCCCATTCGCAGTCGCCGTGCAGGGTGGTGGAAGCGTCGTTCCAGTTCTGCATGAACATGGCGAACACATCGTAGCCCTGCTGCTTGAGCAACAGGGCGGCTACGCTGGAGTCAACTCCGCCGGACAGTCCTACACAGATTTTCACGATACCTGTAAAATGAATTCCACCACAAAAATACGACTAAAACTCTTTTTTTTCAAATTAGAGATTATTTTTGCAGAAATGTCCGTTTTCATAGCCATAGACCTGAAGTCCTTCTACGCCTCGGCGGAGTGCGTGGCGCGCGGCCTGGACCCGCTCACCACGAGGCTCGTGGTGGCGGATCTTTCCCGCACCGACAAGACCATCTGCCTCGCCGTCTCCCCCGCCCTCAAGGCCATGGGGCTCCCCGGCAGGGCCCGCCTTTTCGAGGTAAACCGCAAGCTGGCGGACTACAGGGGCCCGAGGCCGCCGAAAAGCCCCATAGGCAGCTCCGGCCCGGAGACCACGGTTGCCACGGTGAACGGAATCGACTATCTGATAGCCCCTCCGAGGATGTCGCACTATATGGAGGTCAGCAAGCGTATTGTGGGCATTTACCTGCGCTACGTGTCGGAAGAAGACATGCACGTTTATTCGGTGGACGAGGTCTTCATCGACGCCACCGAGTACCTGCGCATCTACAGGACCAGCGCCCACGATTTCACCCGCATGCTGATACGCGAAGTGCTGAAAGAAACGGGCATTACCGCCACGGCAGGGATAGGCACCAATCTTTATCTTGCAAAGATAGCGATGGACATCGAGGCCAAGCACAGCGAAGCAGATGCCGACGGGGTGCGCATCGCCGAACTTGACGAAATGAGCTACAGGCGCAAATACTGGTCGCACCGTCCCCTCACCGATTTCTGGAGGGTGGGAAGAGGCATCAGCGCCAGGCTGGAAGCCAACGGCATCTGCACCATGGGAGACATTGCCCGCTGTTCCCTCGGGGGCCCGCAGCTGAAAAAGAGCGAAGACCTGCTGTACAGGCTTTTCGGAGTGAACGCTGAACTGCTGATAGACCATGCCTGGGGACGCGAAGACTGCACCATGGCGGACATAAAGGCCTATCGCGCCGAAGGGCACAGCCTCAGCAGCGGACAGGTGCTAAGCCGTGCGTACAGCCGTTCGGAGGCCCGTACGGTGATACTTGAAATGGCGGATATGCTGGTGCTCGACCTTGTGGAGAAGCGCCTGGTGACCGACCAGATAGTTCTGAACATAGGTTACGACAAAGGAGCTTTCGTGCATGGTTCCAGGCGTCTGGGCCGCATGAGTTCCTCCACGGAACTCATAACCAAAGCCACTGCGGAACTGTTCGACAGCATTACCGACGACAGCCATACAATAAGGCGCATGTATGTGATAGCCAACCATATAACACCTGAATCACAGATAGAACCCACCCTTGACCTGTTCGACGAACAGGCCGCCGACAGCCGCGAAAGGAGCCGCCAGGAGGCCATACTTGCAATCAAGAAGAAGTTCGGGAAGAACGCCATACTGAAAGGCATGAACTTCGAGGAAGGAGCCACGGCGAAGGAAAGGAACAGGCAGATAGGAGGACACAAGGCATGAACGGGTACGAAGACATTATAGACATCCCCAGCTGGGAACCTTCGGAAAGGCATCCGCGCATGTCCCGCCTCAGCCGCGCGGCACAGTTCGCCCCGTTCGCTGCCCTCACCGGCTTCGACGACATGGTGGACGAAGCGGTGGAAGAGAACATCTCCTCCTATGGGGACAAAAATTAGAAACTGAGGCGCACCACGTCGTCCACTCCCCCGCGTTGAGTGTCGCGCAGGCGGAAATTCACGAAACCGTCGCGATAGATGAAGGGGACTTCCTCCCCCGTCTGCAGCAGCACCGCGCTCACCGGCCTGCGTCCGGTACGCACCGACACCTGCCCCTTGAACTTGCCGAGCAGATGGGCATACCAAATATCATCCCCCCTTGTTGTCAGAGGCACATTGGAAAGCTCTACCCCTGGAGTGGGGCCCGCACCGTCCAGCACGGATTCCCTGCCGCTTTCCATCCACTTCCCGACTTTGGCGACTTCCGTGTAGTAATTCGGGTGCATGTCCCCGCTGCCGGAAGGCCCCACGTTGATGAGGAAGTTGCCTCCGAGCGACCTGGAGGCGACAAACTCCTCGAAAAACCAGCTCAGCGGACGGAAAAGTCCCATCTTGTTGTAGCCCCAGCCGCCGCCTTTGCCGTTCCATATATGGCAGTGCTCCCACCATTCGGAAGGGATGTAAGTGGGAGTAGTACATTCGAAGGGAGTGGTGAAATCGCCTATGCGCATCGAAGTTCCGGCAGGATTGTCGGGGTCCACTATATTGGCCCAGCGGTCGTTAATCACTATATCCGGCTGAAGGCTCCTTATCCAGGCATATACTTTTTCGGTGCACAGGTCTTCTGGAGCTATGCCGTACCAGCCCATTCCGTCGAGCCACAGCAGGTCTATCTTCCCGTAATTGGTAAGGAGTTCCCCGAGCTGGGCAATCACATAGGCGAAGAAGGCCTCGAACTCCCTGCGGTTGGCGACCGAATCCTTCACGGGGCCCCTCCTTCCCCAGGTTTCCGTATCCCATTCACTGTCAGGGCGATCCCCGGGGTAGTGCCAGTCACGGGGAGAATAGTAGAAGCCCACCTTCAGCCCGTTCGCCCTGCAGGCCTCCACATAATCCTTGAGAAGGTCGCGCCCGTGCATGTACTGCCTGGTGCCTATTCCGTATTTGGAAGGCCAGAGGGCGTATCCGTCATGGTGGCGGGTGGTGAGGACGGCATAAGTGAATCCGGCATCCTTCGCAGCCTTGAGGTACCTGTCGGGATTGTAATCCTTAGGGTCGAAACGATTGGCTTCGTCGTAATACTCCTGCCTCGAATGGTATTCGCCGCTCCATTCGTAGTTCTTTATCATGTTCCATGAAGGCTGGACGCCAAGCATGCTGTGTATGCCCCAGTGCATGAAAAGCCCGAGGCCCGCTTCGGGATACCACTGCGCGCCCTCGGAAGGATTGGGGAATTCCAGGGTCCGCTCGGGGCCGTTCAGTATACTGCGGGCACGCCTGAGGTCCTTTTTGTCTATTTTATAGTCGTCCGGATTGATTTCCCACTGGGCCGCCGCAATCAGCGGAACCAGGGCGGCGGCAATCACAAGTAACGCTCTTTTCATTTTTCCAGGCAGGTTTTAAGGGCGGTTGTCCAATGCGGAATGGCTATGCCGAAAGTGTTCTTTATCTTGCTTTTGTCCAGCACGGAATAGGCGGGACGCCTGGCCTTGGACGGATATTCGTCCGTACGGCAGGGCCGGATGTCGCAGGAGAGGTTGCCCGCCTCCTCAGCTATCGCACAGGCGAATTCATACCAGCTGCATGAGCCTTCATCCGTATAATTGTAGATTCCGGTGCGGGGATAGGCTGCGCTGTTTGCGGAATAATCGTCCAGTATCGTCAATATCACCGCGGCCAGGTCGCCGGCATAGGTCGGGGTTCCGTTCTGGTCGCAGACAACCTGTATCTGCGGACGCTCGGAAGTAAGGCGCAGCATGGTCTTCACGAAATTCTTTCCGAACTCGCTGAAAAGCCATGCGGTGCGGAGTATCACGTATTTGCATCCGCTTGCGGCGACCTTGCGCTCTCCCAGGAGCTTGCTCCTGCCATAGGCGCCGAGGGGCGCGGGTTCTTCATCCTCGCCTATAGGCGAAGAGTGCGCTTCTCCACCGAAAACGTAGTCGGTGGAGATGTGGACGAGCAGCCCGTCCCTTTCCTTTATTGCCAGGGCGAGATTCTCCGCGGCATCGGCATTTATACGCAGCGCAAGGGCCTCGTCGTCCTCGGCGGCATCCACATTGGTATAACCCGCGCAGTTCACTATGGCATCCACACTGTTGGAAACCACGAAATCCCTCACCCTCAGGGCGTCGCATATATCGAGTTCGGCGACGTCGGTGAATATGAACTCATGGGAGGAGTTCCCCGAAGCGAGCCTCAGGCAACTGCCAAGCTGGCCGTTTGCGCCCGTCACAAGAACCTTCATTTTGCGTAATAGTCGATATTGAAGTCAAAAAGCTCTTCCGCATCTTTCAGGGCTGGATGATGCCTGTCCTTCTCCGAGAGCAGCACATCCCCCGCCGGCAACTTCCAGTCTATGCCTATTTCGGGATCATCCCAGGCAATGGCGGCTTCGGCCGAAGGATCGTAGAATCGGTCGCACTTGTACTGGAACACGGCCTCCTGCGAGAGCACGGCAAAACCATGGGCGAAGCCCCTCGGGATAAACATCTGAAGGCGGTTTGCAGAACTCAGCTCCGCACTCACATACTTTCCGAAAGTGGGAGAGCCCCTGCGTATATCCACCGCCACGTCGAGCACACATCCTTCCACCACGCGCACCAGTTTCCCCTGCGAAGAGGCGCCCTTCTGGAAATGAAGGCCGCGCACCACTCCATGGCTGCTTCTGCTCTCATTGTCCTGCACGAAATCAAGCGGGCGGACCAGCGCGTCGAATTCCCTTTGGGAAAAACTCTCAAAGAAATATCCCCGGGCATCCTCGAACACCCGCGGCTCGAGAAGCACCACGCCCGGAAGCTCTGTTTCAATCACTCTCATACGAAATATTCAATTTGGCTCTGCACCGAACGCAAATATACGAAAATAATGAGTATTTTTGTAACATGACACAGCTTATTACTCTCCCCTATGCGCCTGATGCCCTCGCACCGGTCATCAGCCCCGAGACAATTGCCTTCCATCACGGAAAGCACCTCGCCACCTATGTCAACAACCTCAACGCTGCAGTCGCAGGTACCGAATTCGAGGACAAAAGCCTCGAAGATATTGTGCGCAGCGCACAGGGCGGCATCTTCAACAATGCCGGACAGATACTCAACCACAATCTTTATTTCACCCAGTTCCAGGCTCCTGCCGAAGGCAACGCTCCGCAGGGGCGCATCGCAGAGCTCATCGACGCGCAGTTCGGCGGTTTCGAGGCCTTCAAGACCGAGTTCTCCGCCAAAGGCGCAGGGCTTTTCGGTTCCGGATGGGTATGGCTCAGCGCCGATGCCGAAGACAAACTTGTGATAACGCAGGAAAGCAACGCCGGCAACCCCGTCACAAAGGGGCTGAAGCCGCTGCTCACCTTCGATGTGTGGGAACATGCCTACTACATCGACTACCGCAATGCAAGGGCCGCCTATATCAACGGACTCTGGCAGATTATAAACTGGAAAGAAATAAATAAGCGTCTTAAATAATGATACTTGACATTCTGCTTCAAGTCGTGGTCGGGGGGCTTCTCGGTCACGCGGTGGACGCCGGTTACGACGGGCGGCTGGCAACCTACATCAACAGCCCCGAAAGCTATGCCATCAAACTCTTCTCGCCCGAAAAGGTGCAGGAAGGAAAAGGCGGATGGCAGGGTGAACATGCCGGAAAATGGCTGTACACAGCATCCAGGGCCTATGAGCGCACCGGTGATCCGGATTTGCTCGGAAGGCTGACCTCGGTTGCCGACTATCTGCTTTCCGTGCAGCAGGAAGACGGCTATCTCGGATGCTACCGCGAAGACAAGCGCTTCTACCACCGCCCTGCGCCCGAAGCGATGACGGTGGACTGGGACACCTGGATCATAGCCTACCTTATCAAAGGCCTTACCGAGACCACGGTCGCCACGGGTGACGACAAATACGCCGATGCAGCCCTCAGGCTCACCAAATTCCTCCACAAGTCCGTATTCGAAAACGGCATACTGATAGCCGAAACCGGACAGCACTGCGGAATGGCGGGCACAGGTATGCTGGACCCTCTCTGCGACCTCTACGCCCTGAGGCCCGAAAAGGAAGTGCGTGAATTGATTGACGAATGCATAGCGGAGATGGACGGAATGCCCAATCTCCAGCTTATCACCCTGCTCAACAAAGGCTACGACTGCGCCCTGATAGGAAACGGCAAGATTTACGAGATGACACGCTGCATGACAGGGCTCGCCAAGGCCTATCAGCTGTTCGGCGACAAACGCCTGCTGGATGCCTGCAACAATTACTGGGACCGTGTCACCGAAAGCCACCTCACCCCTCTCGGAGGGCCGTGGGGAGGAATAGTGGTCTGCATGGAGATTTACAACCGCGCCGCGGAATGGGCGCCCTACGAAACCACGGAGACCTGCTCGGTAATGGAGTGGATGCACTTCAACTGGGAGATGCTCCGCATCACCGGCGACGGAAAATTCGCTTCCGAACTGGAGAAGACCACTTACAATGCCCTTATGGCAGCCCGCGCCGAAGACGGCAACCGCTGGATTTACTATGTACGCACCAACGGCGGGCTCGACCCCAAGGGCGACTGGGCCTGCTGCTGGAGCAGCGGAATGAACGCCCTGGAAGACATTCCCGTGTATATGTACGAACAGCGCAAGGACGGCATCTACGTGAATATCATCGAAGAATCCTCCTTCACCGCAGAGTTCAAAGGCCGCAGGGTAAGCGTGGAGCAGACTTCCCCCTATGCCCGTAACGGCAAGGCTGAGTTCATCCTCGGCGGCGGAGACGAAGGGACCTCCCTCGGCAGTTTCGCGGTGGCGGTACACCGCCCCGGCTGGGCTACGGCATACAGCGTAAAGGTGAACGGCAAGGAATTCAAGGCCAAAGAGAAAAACGGATACCTTACAGTGAAGCGCTCCTGGAAGGCGGGAGACAGGCTTTCATTTGAATTCCCCTACACCCTTCGCCGCATCGAAAAAGACTGGACCTACAGCAACGGAGGATCCAAGCAGTGGCACTTCGCCAACTGGTACAACGGCTTCACCAGGCACTATGTGTCTTTCAGCGCCGGCCCCCTCGTTTACGGATGCAGGCACAACGACGGCATCACCAACCAGAATCACCTCTGCGTGACACGCCCCGAACTCGAGGCGGCGAGCCTGGAAAACGGAAAAATTGAGATAGCCGGAACCACCCTCCTGCCCATGTGCGACCTCCATCCCTTCGAGGGAGAGCAGGTACGCACGGTATGGCTGCAGATCAAATAATTGCGGAGAATTGAAATTTCAGCTGAAATCGCAGTACGAGCCCTCGGGCGACCAGCCTGAGGCTATAAGGCAGATTACCGAAGCCATTGAAGGAGGCGTCAGGGATATCTGCCTGCTCGGCGTGACCGGTTCCGGAAAAACCTTCACAATGGCGAACGTCATCCGGAACCTGCAGCGCCCCGCCCTGATTCTCAGCCACAACAAAACCCTGGCCGCACAGCTCTACGGCGAGTTCAAGGCCTTCTTTCCCGACAATGCGGTGGAGTATTTCGTGTCGTACTACGACTATTACCAGCCGGAGGCATATATCCCCACCACGGACACCTACATCGAGAAAGACCTCAGCATCAACGACCAGATAGAAAAACTGCGCCTCAGCGCGGCGTCCGCCCTTATGTCCGGCCGCCGCGACGTAATAGTAATCTCCTCGGTATCATGCCTTTACGGTATCGGCAACCCCGACGACTGGCACGAGCAGACCGTCAC
Source organism: uncultured Bacteroidales bacterium (assembly GCA_905235675.1). Taxonomy (GTDB): domain Bacteria; phylum Bacteroidota; class Bacteroidia; order Bacteroidales; family UBA932; genus Cryptobacteroides. The sequence goes on from CAJONC010000004.1 coordinate 43,824, forward strand.
CCTGCACAGGGGTGAAACGCTGAGCCTCACCACCTTCCTCTACAAACTGGTGGAAGGGCTGTATTCCCGCACCGAGACCGATTTCAAACGCGGAACCTTCCGTGTGCGGGGCGATACCGTGGACGTGTTCCTCGGCGGCGCCGACGAAGCAGTGCGCATAGAATTCTTCGGCAACGAGATAGACGCCATCTCCCTGATAGATCCCGTAACGGGGGCCCGCATCGAGTCCATAGACAGCGTGGACATCTACCCCGCCAACAACTTCGTAACCACCCGCGAGCGTTCCATAGCGGCGGTTTCCCAGATTCAGGACGACCTCGTGAAGCAGATAGAGTACTTCGAGAGCATAGGGAAGGGGCTGGAGGCCAAGAGGCTGCAGCAGCGCGTGGAGAACGATCTCGAAATGATAAAGGAGATGGGCTACTGCCCCGGCATCGAGAACTATTCCCGCTACTTCGACGGCCGCAAGCCAGGCCAGAGGCCTTTCTGCCTGATAGATTACTTCCCGAAAGACTTCATCACCTTCATAGACGAAAGCCACGTAACCCTGCCCCAGATCCGCGGCATGTACGGCGGCGACCATTCCCGCAAGGCAGTGCTGGTGGAATACGGCTTCCGCCTCCCCGCCGCCTCCGACAACCGCCCCTGCACCTTCGAGGAATTCGAAGCCATCACCGGACAGAAAGTCTATGTGAGCGCCACCCCCGCCGACTACGAACTCGAGAAGTCGGAAGGGCTTGTGGCGGAGCAGGTCGTTCGCCCTACCGGACTGCTGGATCCTCCCATCGAGGTCAGGCCTATAGAGAACCAGGTGGACGACCTCGTAGAGGAGATACGCAAGCGCGCGGAGGCCGACGAAAGGGTGCTGGTGACAACCCTCACCAAGCGCATGGCGGAAGAACTCGACGATTACCTGCGCCGGATCGGGGTGCGGGTGCGCTACATCCATTCCGACGTGGACACCCAGGAAAGGGTGGAGATAATAGAAGATTTCAAGAACGGGCTGTTCGACGTGCTGGTGGGCGTGAACCTGCTGCGCGAAGGGCTGGACCTGCCGAGCGTCTCGCTGGTGGCGATACTCGATGCCGACAAGGAAGGTTTCCTGCGTACCACGAGGGCCCTCACCCAGACCGCAGGGCGCGCTGCACGCAATGTCAACGGGCTGGTGATAATGTACGCCGACAAGATTACCCCGTCGATGGACGAGACCATACGCGAGACCAACCGACGCCGTGCCAAGCAGATGGAATACAACAAACTGCACGGAATCACGCCAAAGCAGATAGAGACCAGGCACAACATCCTGGCAGCCGAACTTGCAGCGGCCTCGGGAGAAGGCAAGCCCATGAATCCCCGCGTGGCGAACGGCACCACCGGAAGGGTGAGCGCGGCGAATTCCTACGACGACCCCACCTATATTCCCAATCCTTCCGACCTCGGCAGCGGCTATGTCAGCGTGGGCTTCGGGCACGATTCCAAGCGTGAGGCGGGAGCCGCTTTCAGCGCGGCCGACCGCGGGAATTCAGCCTTCGTGGACGGCTACGTCAAGGCCGACCTCGCAGCAGTGCTCCAGGATCCCGTAATCCGTTCCATGAGCCGCGAGCAGGTTGAAAAGATGATAGAAGAAGACCGCCGCCGTATGCAGAAATCGGCAGCGGATCTCGAGTTCGCCGAGGCCGCCCGCTACCGCGACGAGATGTGGGCGCTCCAGGAGTATCTCAAGGTCTGGAAAGGGTAGTTACTCCTTCAAAAGCATCCTTTTGCCTTGCGCAAACTTTTATACTGCCAATAAAAAAATCTGCTTATATTTTCATATTGAAAATAAAAATGCTATTTTTTTCCGTAGAACAAATTATATGAAATGGACAAGGAGATACCGAGGATCTTCTTGAGCGATTCGGAAATGGCTGCTCAAGTAGCAGTTCGTAATGCCCATTTTACTATTTTTTTGCAGATTCACCCTTTACAGGATTCTCGAAAAATTAGACAATAAAGTGCAGTGAATCTGCACAGGGTTTTAAAATGCGTTACGCATAGGCTTCAATCTTTTTCCAGATATCTGGAGAGAAAAACATTATATACGCAATAAGTATCTTTACTACCGTCATTTTCGACGAGTATCAACTCTTTTTCAACCAAGGACTTTACATTTTTTGAAACCGCCGCTCCGGAGCCAAGATGATACTTCTGAATAAAAGAAGAGGAAGTCGGATGCTGAATGCTTCCCTCTTTGGCAATTGCTTTCAGAAGTTTCCATTGAGCCACGGTCAGGAGTCGCTGCAATTCAAGAAAACGGTCCCTGTTTGCGTCCAGAATTCTCCTTTCGGCTTCTAAAATGTCTGTAATTGTTATGTTTTCAGCGCTTCTAAAAAACACTTCGTTACAAAGCGTCTGCGTATAAAAAGTATGATCCCATGTCCAGTCAATAATATGTTCCACACTTTCCGAATCTATCTTTTTCCCGTTTGTCCTGAAAAGATTTGTTATGAACTTCTCGTAAACATCAACATCCAGTTTTCCAAGCGGGACGAAAGTCGTGCTCTCATAAAAGGGCTTCTTTGCATTGGAAAAAATATCCGTCATTGTATGCTTTTTGCTCCCGCAAAAGATAAACCGTACGTTATGAAGAGGTTGTATATAGGTTCTAAGGAGAGCCTCCATATTTACTGCTTCATATTCCCGAATCTGTTGAAATTCGTCTATCGCAAGTACAACCTTTTTATCATGTTTCTCCAGGTATTGAAAAATCCCTTTTAGCGTGAGAGTCTTATCGTTGTCGTTCCTGTATGTAATACTTATCTCCGGCGCTCCAGTCAAGGCATCATAAGATATCAAGGGCCGGAGTCCGCCGAGAGCCTTAAAGAAAGACGATATCTTGTTTTGCTGCTTCAATACGCGGGCTACGGACTCCGCAAGCAGTTTTATGAAATCCTCAAGACTCTGTGAAGAACTGATGTCCAGATAGAAAGTATCAGTATCATTTTGTCTTTCTCTAATTTCTTCGAATATGCGATAAATCAGGCCAGTTTTCCCAAGGCGCCTTGGCGAAATCAATGTAATGTTTCTGCCATTGTTAAGGTAGTCGATAATTTGTTCTGTTTCCGATTCACGGTCACAAAACAACTCTTTGCTCCTGTAAGGTTCCAGTATAAACGGATTCGGCTGCATATGCTATTGTTTTCCGCAAATATAGTCTTTTGAGATAAATTAACCAAAAGTTATTAACCAAAAGTTGAATTTCCGCCTGTGACTATCCGCATCGGAAATGGCTGCTCAGGTAGCAGGCAATGACGGAAAAGTAATCGTTTTAGTGGCGTCTCGTGCCGGAAACCAAGGGCAAGACGCTGGAGGAGATGAACACCCTGTGGAAAGGGCGTATGATGAAATAATTTTTCATATTGTCGGAATATTGGGTTTCACTATGCAAAGATAATAAAATTGCTATATTTGCATTGATGGAAGAAGTTGTTGAAAAAGCTCGGGCCCTGGCCCTTGAAGCACTGCGCGACGAGCAGCGCTTCGACGGGACGCCCTTCATAGGGCATCCCGACGCCGTCGCGGCCATAGTCCGCGACGAACTCGGCCTTCCGGCCGAGTGCTGCGCCGCCGTCTATCTGCACGAAGCCACCAGGGAGCATAAAGATTTAGATATCAGCGCCTTTCCCTCCGATATACGGACCATGGTGGACGGGCTGAACAAAATTTCCACCATCAAGCCCAAGGACACCCGCCTGGAAGCGGAGAACTACAAGAAACTGATAGTCCAGTATTCCACCGACCCGCGGGTCACGGTGCTTAAGATAGCCGACAGGCTGGAGGTGATGCGCAATCTTGCCATCTTCCCCAAAAGCTCGCGCGACCAGAAGATACTCGAAACCCTGATGCTTTACATCCCCCTCGCACACCAGCTTGGGCTTTACAACATCAAGAGCGAACTCGAGAACATCTATTTCCGTTATGCGGACCCCGAGCAGTACAGGGCCATCACCAACAAGCTCAAGGCCACCGAGCGCGACCGCGAAAGGCTGATGGAAGAATTCATCGAGCCGCTCAAGCAGAAACTCTCCGACGCAGGCATCAGATACAAGCTGAAGATACGCACCAAGACCGCATATTCCATCTACCGGAAAATGCAGGTACAGAAAGTACCTTTCGAAGGCGTGTTCGACGTATTCGCCATCAGGTTCATAATCGACTGCGAACAGGACCCCAAACTCGAGAAGGAACTCTGCTGGAAGGTATATTCCTATGTGACTGAAGAATACGAGCCGGACACAAGCCGGTTGCGCGACTGGCTCACCACGCCGCGTCCGAACGGCTACGAAAGCCTGCACATCACGGTCAAGAACAAACAGGGCAACGCCCTTGAGGTGCAGATACGCACGAAGCGCATGGACTACGAAGCCGAGAACGGACAGGCCGCCCACTGGGCATACAAGGGCGTGCAGCACGAGGCCAACATGGACCGCTGGCTGAAATCCGTTCGCTACGCGCTCGAACATCCTTCCGAATCCAAAGCGGAAGACCTTCCGCAACCTCCTGACAAGGAGATATTCGTCTTTACCCCGAGCGGGGAACTTCGCATACTCGCCACAGGTTCTTCCGTCCTCGATTTCGCTTTCAACATCCATACTAACGTGGGCATACGCTGCACGGGCGGCCGCATCGGCGGAAAGGCAGTCTCCATACGCGAAAAACTCCACACCGGAGATACCGTGGAGATTATCACCTCCAAGAACCAGCGCCCGAACCGCGACTGGCTGAATTACGTGGTGACCTCGAAGGCCCGCACAAAAATCAGGCAGGAGCTGGACGCCGAGGAACGCAAACTCGCCGCCGACGGCCGCGAACTGCTGGAACGCCGCCTGAAGAACTGGAAGCTGGAATGGCCGGACGACCTTCAGCAGGAATACATGAAGGCCCACCACTACTCGTCCGTGATACCGTTCATGGCCGACATCGCAAGGGAGGAAGTGGATGTAAACGACATCAAGGCCTACATACTCAGGCACGAAGAAAACGAGCCGCAGCACGGGGAGGAAAAACCCCGCGAGCGCAGCCTCAACTACAGCTCGGGCAGCGACGAAATTCTGGTAATCAACGCCAAGAACGTCCGCGGGCTCGACTATAAGCTTGCAAAATGCTGCAACCCCGTGTTCGGCGACGACGTATTCGGCTTCGTCACCCGCACCGAAGGCATAAAGATTCACCGCATGGGCTGCCCCAACGCCGCACAGCTGATAGAAAAATATCCCTACCGCATCCAGAAAGTGGTCTGGCAGGAAAGTGCGTCCTCGGGAGATTTCCAGTGCACCCTAAATATCACCGCAGAAAAGGAGCAGGCGGCGATTTCATCCGTCATGGACGTGATAAACCAGTTCAAGGCCTCGCTGCGCTCGTTCAACGTGAACGAGAACTCCCGCGGCGGCACCTACGACATCTCCGTGCGGCTTCTGGTTCCCTCCAACGCCGAACTCGACAAAATTATCTCCCAGCTGAACAACCTGCGCAGCATAATCAAGGTCAAGAGGGTGTAGTTCCTTCCGTATTCAATAGGGCAGCACGTCCAGATGGCGGTGTACCGTGGCGAGAACCCTGCGGCAATTTTCTTCGGTATTCCCAGCCACCACGAGCGAGGGTTTGCTGAGTGAAGGCGGAGCGGCATCGAAGCCGAGTATGGTGCCTCCGGCTTCCTCGAGAATCAGCCCCGCAGCGGCATAATCCCAAGGCATCAGGCGCATTTCGAAATAGAGTTCGGCCTGGCCTTCGGCCATCAGGCAGAGTTCGACCGCCGAGGATCCGGTACGACGGAAGTCGTTGCTCTCCATATAGATATCGAAGATAATCTCGTCGCACAGCTTGGCGAATTCCTTGCGGTAAGTGCTCATCGCGGTGAAAAGGATACCGTCTTCGAAGGACCTGGAGGATGCGTGTATGGGCTCTCCGTTGCGGAAGGCCCCGCAGCCCCTTTCGGCCGACCACATGTCGCCGCGCCAGGGGCTGTAAACCACTCCGAGCCAAGGGGTTCCGTTACGGACGAGGGCCACGCTTATGGCACATTCGCGTATGCCGCGGGCATAATTCGCCGTGCCGTCGATGGGATCTATTATCCATACATACTCATGTCCCGTGTCCGAGAGGTCCTCTTCCTCGCAGAGAAAGCCGCTTTCCGGCAGCAGTTCCCTGAAGCGCCGTGTGAGAAAATGCTGCACGGCGAGATCCGATGAAGTAACTATATTCTCCAGACTACCCTTTTCCTTCACGGAAAAACCGTTCTTCACCATCAGTGAAGACGCTTCCCTTACTATATCCTGTACCGAAGTTATAAGACTGTCCATATTCAACTGAAATTATTCTTCACAAAATTACTTATATAATCCTCAAGTTCGGGGGAATCCACCACTTTCACATCCCCTGCAAGCCCTATGCAGAAGCGTCCCACGCCCTCAAGCGCACCCACGACGCCCTCGTATATCCAGCGCCCGCCTTCCTGACGGATTTTACCCTCCGCGAGCGGAAACTCCTCCATCAGCAGGCTCCTGGCCCTGAGCGACAGTTCGAGTTTAACTGGGATCCCCTTCCCGCTGTAGCTCATTCGGAAGTCGTCCGTCTCCTTCTTTTTGTGCTCCGCTTCGAACTCCCAGTCCTCCATAAGCACGTCCACCCATTCTATACGCGGAATCTTGAAGAGGCGCGAATCCCTGTTTTCTATGTCGTATGCCCAGATGTCAATATGGTTGTTCGTAAAGCCGAAGGGCTCCACGAGGCGGTCGCGGACCTTGCCGGAATGGGCCGAGGCATAGTTTTTCAGCACGACCTTCTTCTTCTCCTCCATGGCGTTCCCCAGCGCCTGCACACAGGCGGCATTGGACTTGGATCCTTTGAATTCGTTGATGCTCGTAAGGTCGTAGATGGCGGCGAGCTTCTTGTAAAGCTCCGCCTTCAGGGTGTTCGTGCCGTCGAGATTCTCGATGAGATTGCAGACTATCTTTGCTTCCTCATCCGAGAAATAAACCAGATTCGACATGTCCTTGAATGTTGAAGGCATCTGCACGAGACGGTAGACGTTCCCGTGAATCTTCTCCACGGCGAAACCGACCTCCTTGAAAGTGTCGATATAACGATAGATAGACCTGTAGGAGGTGTCAAGTTTCTCTGCCAGCTCGTTCACCGTGTAATATGTATTGCCGGACATGAGGCGCATCAGCCTCAGGACCCTTTCAACTTTGGGCTGTTCCATACACTCTCCAAATTTAGCAAATAATTTCCGGAAAAAAGTGCTGAAAATTGCTAAATTTTTTCGTCTTTGACGATAATTGTCAAAACAGGGCTGTACTTTTGCATCGTAAACAAAAGTGCAACCTTAAATGTTTTGAGATATGTTCGGCGAAAATTATTTGAACTTCGATCTTCTTTCCCCCGAATTCCGCGCAGAAGTGGAAGCCCTCGTGAACGACCTTGGTCTCGACTCTTTCCCCGGCTCGAAGGCAGCCTGAGCCACAGCTTATTTCTTCCGCCTGTCCAGGGCCTGCTGGAAGGCCCGGGCGTTTCGCAGATGCTCGGAGTAGGTCTTCGCGAAGCGGTGCGTACCGTCGAAGGAAGGAGCCGCGCAGAAGTACAGGTAGCCGTCCTTTGTGTCCGGATTCAGCACCGCGTCCAGATAGGCCTTGTCGGGAATGCAGATAGGCCCCGGAGGAAGCCCGTAATACAAATACGTATTGTAGGGTGAGTCTATCTTGAGGTCCTTTTTCAGTATACGTCCGGTTTCATAATTGAGAAGGAAGGCGATGGTCGGGTCGGCCTGAAGCTTCATTCCGCTTTTCAGCCTGTTCAGATATACCCCCGCAATCTTCGCATAGTCGTCGGGCACACGGCTCTCCCCTTTCACTATCGATGCAAGTATCGACACCTCCATCCTGCTCAAACCCAGCCTGCGGGCCCTGGCGACATTCTCCCCTGTCCAATACGCCTCGTAAGCCTTTTCCTGACGGGCGAAAATCTCATCCATGGAAGCAGTCCAGTACATCTCGTAGGTGTCCGGCATGAAAAACGCGAAAGCGGTTTCCGGCGTAAAGCCGTATTTTCCGAGCAATTCTTTGTCGTTCAAGGCATTCAGCACGGTCAGCGAATCCACCATCATCTGTGCTGAAATACGTCCGGCAAGCCTGTCCTTCAGTCTCGCACCCGGAATCACCAGACGCACCGGAGTCTGCCAGCCGTTGTTCAGCATACGGGAGATATAGGCGCTGGTCTGTCCCGGCTGCACCAGATAATGGCCCGGCTTCATATATGCCTGAACCGCATGGGACTTGAAGGCCCTGAGGAGGCTCGCCCTGCGCGTCACACAGCTGTCGAGCTGAGAGAGAATATCCGAGGATTCCGTGTCGGGGCGGACATACAGATGGACCTCCTTCCTCACATTGGGGATCTTGTTGTCGGACAGCCACAACCAGGCCCTGACGCCGCCTGACAACATGACGGCAGCGAGCAGCACGGTGAACACCCGCCCGGGCCAGGGATTTTTCTTACGCTTCCCGCTCATTTCTGCTTCCTCATATAAATAATGTCACCTTCGGAGGGGACATAATCTCCGGTAAAGCCGTTCAGTTTGCAGAGGCTCTTGACCTTGACGCCGAAACGCTGGGATATTTCCCACAGGCTTTCAGGCTTGTCGCCCACCACGTACATGGGAAGTCCCCTGGATGCATATTTCTTCTTCGACTTCAGGTACACCACCTCGCCTACTTTGAGCCTGCGGGAGGAGGAGAGGTCGTTGTATTTCAGTATTTCTTTCTGGAAGAGATTGAATTCCAGGGCGATAGACTCATAAGTATCTTCCGGCTCGGCATATACGCACAGTATGCCGTTTTTCTTGTAGACCTTCCTGTCCATCCTGAAGGTATAGGTTTCATTCGCCTGCGAACGCTTTGTATTGGGATTAGCCACCTGCACCTGGCTCTCCTTCTCAATCCTGAGAGGAGACTCGGGCACGCTCACGGGGACTGAAGTTCCGGACACGCCACCGGTATCGAAGCGGTATAACTGATAATCTTCAATCAATTTGATAAGCTTTTCGGCATACTGGGGGTCGGTGGCATAGCCTGCCTTCTTCAGGCCTTTCGCCCAGCCTTTGTAATCGGTGGGTTTAAGATCAAAAAGACTCTTGTAGCGGTCCTGGTAACGGAGGAAGTCGCTGTGGTCGCGAAAAGATTCCTCTGCGCTTTTATAGACACGGAAGCATTCGTTGCGCTTGTCATCGTCCACCCGCATGGTCTTCCCCTTCCAGTTGCTATGGCACTTGATGCCGAAGTGGTTGTTGCCCTCGGCAGCAAGGGCGGAAAGCCCGTAACGCGATTCCAGCATGCCCTGCGCGAGGGTAATGCTGGCAGGCACGCCGGAACGCTGCATTTCTGCAACGGCTGTGGGAGCATATTTGTTTATGTAATCGTTCTGCGGGCTGTCAGACAGCGCTATCAGGCATGTCAGCACCGCAAGGCATATCAGAAGGCATCTTTTCATATTCGCGAATATACGGAATTTCAAAGACATCTCCATCATTTACCGCAAATGTTTCGGGGAAAATCTCCCTGCATTCCGCCTCCAGCGATGAAATATCCTTGATTCGCGAGGAGAAGTGCCCTATGAGCAGCCTGCCTGCCCCGGCCTCAAGGGCGCAGGACGCCGCCTGCTTCGAAGTTGAATGGAAATACTGCCCTGCCTTGGCCGAAAGCTCTTCGGTATAGGTCGCCTCGTGGTAAAGAATATCCACTCCCGATACATACGAAGAGAGTTCGGGGAAGGTCGCCGTATCGGAGCAATAGGCATAGGAACGGGGTTTCCAGGGATTGCGCCTCGGGCTCACCACTTCGTCGAAGCGGTATCCGTAGCAGTCTATCTTGTGGTTGAGGGGGAAGGCCGAGACATTCACCGTCTTGGAGCCATAAATCTGTTCCGGCTCTTTCGCGGACACGGGATGGAACACAATTTCATATCCCAGTCCCTCCCCGTAATAAGAAAGGTAAAACTTTATGACCGGCCCGAGATTCTGTGGCCCGAAGACATGAAGAGGCGCCACGCGGTGATAAAGGCTCATGCTCGAGAACAGTCCGAACAGTCCGAAGATATGGTCGCCGTGGATGTGGGAAATGAAAACCGCTTCTATTTTGATAAAGGACAGATGCTCCTGGCGTATGCGCTGCTGGGTTCCTTCCCCGCAGTCGATAAGGAACAAGCGCCCGTGCACGGACAGTGCCTGGGCGCTTGGATTTCTGTCGGAAAAGGGCAGGGCCGAAGCCGAGCCCAATATCGTAAGGGTAAAGTTCATCGTGAACTACTCACCTTTCTCAAGCTTTTCCTTGAGGGCGGCGAGGGCGTCGATGTCACCGAGGGTGGTCTTCTCGACAGCCTTGTTGATGTTCTTTACTGCCTTGCTGGTAGATGCAGCCTCGGTGGCGGCGGCCTTCTCCTTCACTTCCTGATAGGTGCGGAGGTGGCTGAGGAGGATGCGGTTGGTGGCGCGGCGCAGCTCGATAACCTTGAAGTTGAGCTTGTCGCCCACTACAGCCTGCTTGCCGTCTTCCTTGACGAGCTCGCGGTTGAATGCGAAGCCTTCTGCTCCGTCGAGGGTGATGTTGGCGCCCTTGTCGGTGGTGGAAGCTACGGTTCCTTCAACTGTGGAGCCTACAGGGAACTTGGCCTCGATCTCATCCCAAGGGTTGGGAGTGAGCTGCTTGTGGCCAAGGCTGAGCTTGTGGTTGGCCTCGTCGAAGTCGAGAATCTGCACTTCGATTGTGTCGCCGGGAGAAACGACCTCGAGAGGATGCTTGATCCTGGTCCAGCTGAGATCGCTGTTGTGAACCAGACCTTCAACGCCGTCCTCAAGTTCTGCGAACACGCCGAAGTTGGTGACGTTGCGGACGGTGGCGGTATGCTTGCTGCCGACGGGATATTTCTCGCGGATATTCTCCCAGGGGTTCTCGGTAAGCTGCTTCAGGCCGAGGCTCATCTTGCGGGCCTCACGGTCGAGGCTGAGGATCTGGGCCTCTACCTCGTCGCCAATCTTGAGGAAATCCTGTGCGCTGTGAAGCTTGAGGCTCCAGGACTCTCGGAAACGTGTACGAGACCTTCGACGCCGGGTTCAATCTCGATGAATGCGCCGTAGTCGGGCATGAGAACGACTTTGCCCTTGACCTTGTCACCAACTTTGAGGTTGGGATCGAGGTTGTCCCAAGGATGGGGAGTAAGCTGCTTGAGACCGAGGGCGATGCGCTTCTGCTGTTCGTTGAAGTCGAGCACCACGACCTTGATCTTTTCGTCGAGATGGACAATCTCTTCGGGGTGGTTGACGCGGCCCCAGCTGAGGTCGGTGATGTGGATGAGTCCGTCCACGCCGCCGAGGTCGACGAATACGCCGTAATTTGTAATGTTCTTGACAACGCCTTCGAGGATCTGGCCTTTCTCGAGCTTGCCGATGAGTTCGCTGCGCTTGGCCTCCTGCTCAGCCTCGAGCAGAACCTTGTGCGAAACGACGACGTTGCGGCCTTCCTGATTGATCTTGACAATCTTGAAGTCGATGGTCTGGTCTACGAACTGGTCGTAGTCGCGGATGGGCTTGATGTCGATCTGGCTGCCGGGGAGGAAAGCCTCGATGCCGAACACGTCCACGATCATGCCACCCTTCGTGCGGGTCTTGACATATCCCTTGACGATTTCGTCCTTTTCAAATGCCTCATTGACCCTATCCCAGGATTTGAGAGTGCGTGCCTTCTTGTGGGAGAGTACGAGCTGACCTTTCTTGTCTTCTGCGTTCTCGACATAAACTTCCACCTTGTCGCCGACTTTGAGGTCGGGATTGTAGCGGAACTCGGGAGCGGCGATGACACCCTCGCTCTTGCCGCCGATGGTGATGACAACTTCGCGCTTGTTGAGGGCGGTAACTTCGCCTTCCACGACCTCACCTTCCACAACCTTGGAAAGGGTCTGGTCGTAAGCCTCGCGGATTTTGTCCTTTTCTTCGGAATTGTAGAGACCCGTGCCTTCGAAAGATTCCCAATCGAAGTCCTCGGGAGCTACAGATGCATTGAGCATCCCGGTTTTTTTGATTTCTTCTGCCATAATAAAATTCAGTTGAACAAATTAGTTGTTTGACATTATGTTATGTGCTTACCGCGGCACATGCCCGCGCGTAAAAGCCTGCAAAGATAGAAATTATTTTTTATATTTGCACACTCAAATTGCATCATTTATGATTTTGACTTTTCTTTCGCCACAAGTGGCTGATATACTTGAAATTATAGCAACGTCAACCTTCGTTGTCTACCTTATCCTGCAGATTATGCACAGCAAATGGATGTGGTATCTCTACATCCCCAGCTGCATCTGTGCGGCGCTCAACTTTTTCAACAGCGCCACCTGGGCCTTCGCAGCCCTCAACATCTACTATATCTGCATGGGAGTCGTCGGAATTACCAGCTGGAGGAGGGATGCCGCCGCCAACTCGGAAAATACGAATAGCATACTCCTGAACCGCATTCCCCGCAAGGTACTGCTTATCAGCATCGCATTCACGCTTGCCGGCATCCCCGCACTGTATTTCCTGCTCCAGGCGCTCGATGATCCGAACGCACTGCTCGACGCGGTCACCACCACACTCAGCATCATAGGCACATGGTGGCTCACGCGCTCCTACCTGCAGCAGTGGTGGATATGGATTGTGGCGGACATGTTCGCAATCTGGATGAACGTGAACCTCGACAACAAGTGGTTCGTAGGCCAGTTCATACTCTGCATCATTTCATCTTTCGTTGGGCTCTGGAACTGGAGCCGGAAAGGAAAATACATCAACGAATAAGCCAAAATTGCCTGCCTTTCCAGGAAAGGTCATAATATGTCTTTTTTATTTGTTTTGTCGCAAAAACAGTTTATATTTGCGACAAAACTTGTTTATATGGACAGTACGGAAAAAAGAATCATGCGCATTGTCAAAGCAGGAGGAGAAGGCAAGGTCTATTTCCCCTCCGACTTTTTCGAATGCGGTTCAGACAAAGCAGTTTCCAAGGCCTTGCAACGTCTGGTGAATGCCGACGTGCTGATGAGAATGGAAAGAGGATTGTATTGCTACCCTGAAGTCGACCGCTACTGGGGAATGGGAAAACTTCCGGCGAGTTCCGATGAAGTGCTGGACGCTTACAAGAAGAGGGACGGTTTCCGCACGGCCCCCTGCCCCGGTGCCGCCCAGAATGCGCTCGGCCTGTCGGACCAGGTGGTAATGAATCCCGTTTATTCCACCGACGGGCCCAGCAGGAAAATACACTTCTACAAGGGTTTCCGCCCCATAGTACTCTATCACGTGTCGCCCAAAGTCTTCCAGTACAAATCCAATATCATCATGCTCGCCGTGATTGCACTCGAAGACATAGGGCAGAGAGACCTGTGGCAGTTCGACATGGAAGGTCTGCGAGACACATTTTCCAGAGTCCCTTACAGCGAAATCAGGGACGATTTGCGCAATACTCCAAAATGGATCAGAAATTTAATACTTGAACTCTATGGCAGACAAGACCGAACTTCTTAATTTCTGGGAAGAACCTGACAACAGGAAAATTGAATTATACAACAAGATTAAAAAAGAAAAAAACGTCAGTCCCAAAGCTGCCGAGAAGGACTGGTGGGTCTGCCATGTAATCCAGTCCCTGTTCAAGTTGCGCTGTGCAGATGCCCTCACCTTCAAGGGCGGGACCTCGCTCAGCAAGGCATGGGGCATTACCGAACGCTTTTCGGAAGATGTCGATGTTTCCTTCGACAAATCCTTCTTTGGCCTGACAGGCGAAACACGCTCCGCACGCGACCGCATACGGAAACTCACAAGAAAGTACGTAGCCAATGAGATTCCGGGGGAACTGAAGGCCGCACTGTGGGTATACGGGGGAGTGGAATGCTATATCGATTACGTGGAAAGGACCGATTCGGACGCTGACCCGACGGTGCTGAGAGTCAATTACCACAGCATCCTGCCAAAGGATCCTTACATAAAAGAGTACGTAAAACTGGAGTTCAGCTGCCGCAGCCCGCGAGAGCCCCGGGAGAAGCGCGAAATAAAGCCTTTCGCCGCTGAACTATCCCCCAAGATAGATTTCGAGAAAACCGAGATCCCCACCGTCGTTCCCACTCGCACCTTTCTTGAGAAGGTTTTCCTTCTGCACGAGGAATTCCAGAAGAACTACCCCAGGCATAAAAGGATGTCCCGCCACCTGTACGACCTTTACAGGATGGACAAAGCAGGTATCGCAGCAGGCCCTCGCCGACAGGGAACTGTACAACTCGCTCGTGGAACACCGCAGCGTCTTCAACGCCATCCGCGGCATAGACTACTCCAGGCATACGCCCGGCAATCTGAGCATACTTCCCCCTGAGGAATACATGCCCCTTTGGGAAGAAGACTACAAGGCGATGCAGGAACAGTTCATCTATGGGGAATCGCCGGATTTCAGGGAACTGATTGAATCCATCCAATCAATCCAGGACAGTTTCCACGCTTTGGCCTGATTCCGGAACTACGCCCCGAACACCACTTCGAGTCCGTCATAGGCGGCCTTGAGCGGTGAAGGGAGATTGGCGTCGAGCTCGGCCTGCGTCCCATGCAGGGTACGGGCGAGGTGAGTCAGGTAAACGTATTGCCCGTCGGGCATGATGAGCCGCTTTCGATTCAGCATCATCTTGACGGTGCGGTGAACGGTATTCACGCTGGAGTGCGTGAAGAGGCGGTAGTCCTCGTCTCCCTTGTCTCCCATTCCCATAGTCGCCTCCATGATAAGCCCGTTGATGGGATTGCCGGGTTTGACATGGGGGTCGATTCCTGCGATACGTGCCGCAACGCCCATGATTCCGCCGGTATCCGTAGCGTAAATTACACGGACAGGGCCCTTCTCTATCAAATAGATGAGTGCCTGCTCGGTGCTGTCAATAGCGTGATTGGCGGGCAGGGCGGTGATGCGGATGTCACCGCAGACGGTCACTTCCCCTATGCCGAGGGGAACTATCTCGGGAACTGGAATTCCTGTCTTGTTCGAAGCATCCGAGAAAGTTCTCCACGCCTTGTTCATCCAGGTTTTACCCAGATGCACTGTAGGCACACCAAGCTTGAGAATAGCCTCGGGATTG
Organism: uncultured Bacteroidales bacterium; assembly: GCA_905235675.1. Taxonomy (GTDB): domain Bacteria; phylum Bacteroidota; class Bacteroidia; order Bacteroidales; family UBA932; genus Cryptobacteroides. The sequence goes on from CAJONC010000004.1 coordinate 58,983, forward strand.
TAATGGTCGGAGTGGGAATGGGTATAGAAGATGCACTCGGGCCTGCAGCCTTCGGGAAGCATGTCGAGGTCGGTAGGAGTGAAGTCTATCAGGATGCGGTCGTCCAGCAGCACGCTGGACAGACGCCTGTATTCCCCCCTGTCGTCCGGGCCCTTCCAGTCGGCGGCTCCGGTGCCGAGAAAACGCACTTTCAGTCCTTTCTGCAAGACTTCTTTTTTCTTGTTGTCCTTGAATAAGTTTGTAGCTCCAAGTCCTGTCTCGGAAGCGGCTGCAACAGCCGTCGCCGCGCCCACAGTCTTCAAAAAATATCTTCTGTCCATATCGTTTATAGGATTTCCTTTGTGAAAGTATAGGTGCCGCCGTCGTAACTCACGGCATTGTCTTCTCCGGGAAGGGTGATGAAGGCTTCCGCCCCCTCAGGAATGCTTACGGTCCAGGTCCAGCTGTCCCCTTCAAACTTCCAGGCGCTTTTGACAAGGCCCGCGGCGGATTTGTATTCAGCCTCGACATGTCCCAGGCGCTTGTCGGGAACGGGTTTCATGATGATATTCCTGAATCCGGGGCAGGTGGTGTCCGTAGCGATTCCCGCAACAGTCTCCCATATCCAAGCGCAGACACAGCCGTAGGCATAGTGGTTGAAACTGTTCATGCCCTTCGGACCCATTCCGTTTTCGAGAGTATAGCTGTTCCAGCGCTCCCAGATGGTGGTTGCGCCGTTGTCGACAGAATAGAGCCAGCTGGGGTTTTTGCGCTGGAAGAGAAGTTCGTAGGCAATGTCCGGCATTCCGTTTTCGGTGAGAGTTGCCATCAGTATTGAAGTCCCGAGGAAACCGGTCTGCAGGCAGTTGTCGTGATCTTCGAAATTCCGGCGCAGACGGGCGCACATTGCATCTTTTGCAGCACCTTCCACCAAGCCGGTCTTGAGGGCGAAGAGGGCGGGAGTCTGCATGGTGTTGAGTATGTCCAGTTTGAAACTGCCGTCGGCATTCAGGAACTGTTCCCTGAGGTATGCCCTGGCATTGTCGGCAGATGCACTGAAGACATCGGCGTCCCTTCCGGTGGCAGCGGCCATGTCCCGCATCATTTCAGCGTCCATTACCTGGTAGCAGGCGCCAAGATAATTCCAGTAAACGATGGCTTCCGGCCGGCGCTCACGTTTGGTCCCGGGGATGAAAGCACCGCCTCCGCAGCTTTCCAGAGGCTCATAGCTAAGCCAGTCGGCCCACTGATAATTGCCGTTTTCTGCCGCAAGCGCGGTATGGTCGTATTTGTTTTCTTCTACATGCGTGAAGAACTTTGTCATTGCGTCCCAGTTCTCGTCTATTATGGAAGCGTCGCCGAACTGTTTCCATACAGTCCAGGGCACTATGATTCCCGCGTCCGCCCATCCGAGCCGCATCATATCGCCACCATATTGAGCTGTTGGCGCCACTCCGGGGAATGCACCCGTCCCGCTCTGGGAATCGCGCATGTCGCGCATCCACTTGTGGAAGAAGGCGTCGGTGTTGGCGAAGAATGTTCCGGTCTCGGTGAACACCTGGGTATCGGCGGTCCAGCCGAGACGCTCGTTGCGCTGAGGGCAGTCGGTAGGAACCGAGAGATAGTTGGAGCGCTGGCCCCATACTGTATTGGAAATCAGCTTGTTAACCAGATCATTGCCGGTTGTGACAGTGCCTGTTTCAAGATTCTCCGCTATGGAAGTGACGGGGATGGATTCCATGCGCCTGATCTGAACCTTACCCGTGGCGGTAAGCGAAACGAAACGGTAACCGAAGAAACTGCAATGGGGATGATATTTCACATATCCTTTTGCGGGTCCGAAGGTATAATCGATACGGAAACCGTCGTCCGGAGTACGCAGGTTGGTGCGGTGCACGCTCCCTTCGGGGCCGTCCATGCCGCGGCTCTTCGCTCCGTTGCCGTCGTTCAGCAATTCACCCGGAAGGCAGGTCAGCACCGTTCCCTCTTCAGCCTTGAACTCAAATTCGGGAACCGCAGCGGCATTCTGCCCGAAGTCCACCACGAGAGTTTCCCCGGGGTTCAAAGTAACAGTCTGTCCTGCAGCGTATTCCCTAAGAACGGCTACTTTGCCGAATTCCTCTTCCGCAGCGCCCTCGACATCCTGCCACACATAAGTCTTTACAGGTTTGAGGGCTATGTCCCTGCGAAGATAGATTTCAGCTCCGGCGGAAGGGAAAATCCCGCCCTTGAACTCTTCATTTCGCTCAGGAACAGCAAGTTTTTCAGGAGTTTCATATCCGGGAAGTTCGCGGGCGTCGAACTCCTCTCCGTCAAAGATTCCGGCATGCTTCACGGGGCCTGCGATACCGGCCTTCCAGTTCTGCGTGTCCGTACCGAAAAGCTTTATGCTGCCATCGGCGTAGGTCAGCTCCAGGACGGAACGGAAAGCGCATTTGCGTCCCCGCATTCCCTTATGTCCGCCGGGGGTTACTATCTTGTCGGCCCACCAGCCGGGAGTCACCTGGGCGGAAAGCTCATTGACTGCTCCGGCTTTGCAGCTGAAAGCGTCGGTAACATCGTAAGTAAAGGAATACTTGGTCTTGGCATAGTGCGTAAAGCCAGGCTTGAGCACTTCTTCGCCAACGGGTTTTCCGTTTAGGTAAAGTTCGTAAACCCCAAGACCGGAAGTCATCCATTTTGCGGAAACGACTTTCTTTTCGTTCCCGACGGATGCCACGAACCAGCTGGCACCATCGGCAGAACGCCAGTTGACCGTACTCTTGATTTCACCTTCCACGACCGGTGCATCGGCAGCGGAAATCCATTCGGAGCAGCACCAGGCCGAATCATCGAGGGCGTCCGTGCGTGTTCCGACAGTTTGGGACCGGTTAGAATTGCATCCTGCAGCCAGACCGGAAACGGCTATTATGCCGAGAAGATGAAATAATCCAATTCTATTCATACAGATTAACCATATACTAAAGTTCTTTCAAATTTAAGTATTCTTTTCCTTATCTGCAAAATTGGGCAAAAATCAAAGTCATTGAGTCATTCATCAATAGAAAATGTCTGACGGAGTAAATGGAATTAGGTGTCGTATACTTATATTTGTAAGTATAGCATTTTTCAATTATTAAAACGATAATAAAATGAGAATAATATTTCGTATCAGTGCTGTTCTCGCCATTGTTGCATCCTGCAGCAGTCCACACTTCGACAGCAAGGAATATTCAAAGCTCAAGGACGACTTCACCAATCCTCCGCAAAGCGCCAAACCCATGGTATGGTGGCACTGGATGAACGGAAACATCACTCCGGAAGGGCTTCGCAGCGACATACTCTGGATGAACAGGGCGGGCATAGGAGGCTTTCACGTCTTTGACGCGGCACTGAGCACCCCGCAGATGGTCGAGAAGCGCCTGGCCTATATGACGCCGGAATGGAAAGACGCTTTTGCGGGCGCCATCTCCCTGGCAGACTCCCTAGGAATGGAAGTCGCAATCGCAAGTTCCGCCGGATGGAGCTCCACCGGGGGGGCCTGGGTAGAGCCTGCCGACGCAATGAAGAAACTCACCTGGAGCACAATGCCACTTGATGGCGGATCAGTTTTCGAAGGCAAGCTTCCAAAACCATATACTGTCAGCAGCAGGTTCCAGAACGTACCCCTCCCCTATGAATACAACCATCATCAGGACGGCCCCATCCCCGAATGGTACTATGAAGACATTGCGGTTTACGCCGTCAGGCTGCCTTCATCCTACCGCACCCTTGAAGAACTTGGCGCAAAGGTCAGTTCCAGCGGAGGGCATTTCAACGTCGGCACCCTGACCGACGGGGACCTCGACAATGCGGGTCTCCTCCCTCCGGGCCCGGGCGGCTTCGGATGGATTCAATATGAATTTCCCGGGCCACGGAGCTTCAGGGCAGTGACAATCGTCAACCAGACAGCCCGCAGCGGCGGGCACGGTGTGCCTGCCACCTGCAAGGACACCCTGCTTGTCAGCGACGACGGTATCAAATGGAAGGTCCTGTGCGGCATCACGCAGGGGGCGGCACAGGAACAAACCGAGTATATACCGGAAACATCTGCAAAATTCTGGAGGCTCAAGATTCCCAATCCGGAGGCAAGTTATCATTATGGGATACTGAGGCTTCCGGCCGCTCCTGCAACCGAAATAGGCGAGTTCAATCTACTGAGCCATCTGCCCGTCAACCATTTCGAGGAGAAAGCAGGCTTCGCGGCCACCTGCGACCTTGCGCTCTACCCTACCTCAGCTGACGCGGAGGCATCCGAAGTGATTGACATCACTGACAAATGCAAGGACGGCTCACTGCACTGGGATGTTCCCGAAGGCCGCTGGATGGTCTACCGTTTCGGCACATCCCTTACCGGCAAGAAAAACCATCCGGCATCCGCTGAAGCAACGGGCCTGGAGGTGGACAAACTTGACAAGGAGGCCTTCTCGCGCTATCTTCATACCTATCTTGACATGTACAAAGATGCCGCCGGCGGACTGCTGGGGAAACACGGTATACAGTATCTGCTGATTGACAGTTACGAGTCCGGCGCACAGAACTGGACAGCCTGCCTCCCAGGGGAATTCAAGGCCAGGAGAGGCTATGACATGATGCCCTGGCTTCCGGCTGTCGCCGGAATAATAGTGGAGAGTCCGGAGGCCACCGAACGCTTCCTCTGGGATTATCGGCGGACAATAGGTGAACTCTTCGCCGAGAACTACGACAACGCTTCCGAAATCTGCCGACGCGATTATGGTATGGATGGAGTTTTCATCGAATCCCACGAACACGGCAGAAACTGCCTCGCGGACGGTATTTCCATCAAGAAAACCGCATCCTACCCAATGTCCGCAATGTGGATACAAAGCACTTTCGGAGGCAGCACCACGCGACGCAGCGAAGGTCTCGCGGACATTGCCGAATCCGCTTCGACAGCACACATCTACGGGCAGAACCTCGTGGCAGCCGAGTCCCTCACAGCTTCAGGAGTCAATCGTCAGGCATATACCTACTGCCCTGAAAATCTGAAGCCTACTGCAGACCTGGAACTCTACGCCGGAGTTAACCGCTTCGTAATCCACGAAAGTTCCCATCAGCCCATGGACGACAAGGTTCCAGGGATGGGAATGTACATTTACGGACAATGGTTCCACCGTCACGAGACCTGGGCGGAACAGGCCTCCGCCTGGACATCCTATCTCGCAAAGAGTTGCGCAATGATGCAGCAGGGCCGTTTCGTGGCGGATTTCCTGTATTATTACGGCGAAGATACCAATGTCACAGCGCAGCTCAGCCGCAGCGAACTGGACGTTCCCTTCGGCTACAGATACGATTTTGCCGGACCGGAAGCCCTCATAGAAGAAATCCGCGTAAAACGCGGCAAACTTGTCACCAAAAGCGGGATGGAGTACTCTGCGCTTGTAATTGGCGGTCAGGGGCTCAGGATGTCGGACGAGGTGCGCGCCTGCATAGAAAAAATCAAGGCACAGGGGGTTCCTGTGTATGAAGACGGAGACTGTCGGGCGGCTGTCGCCGGCATCGAAGCGGACGTCAGGGTGGAAGGGGCCTCCCCCCTGCTCTTCGCGCACCGAAGGGCGCCGTCAGCCGAAATCTACTGGCTATGCAACAGCACTGGCGATGCCCAATCTCTCGAAGTAAGTTTCCGTTGCGAAGGACGCAAACCGGAAATCTGGAATCCGGAAACCGGTGAGATAAGCGAAGTTTCCTGGAATATGGCGGACGGCAGGACTTCCGTACCGTTGACTTTCTCTCCTGGAGAAGCCTACTTCGTAGTATTCGGCGAGCCCGTCAGGGAGAAATCCCACATCGTGGAGCCGGTGAGGATGAAAGAACTCCGTACACTCGGGGGGCCCTGGGACGTTTCTTTCCAGAAAGGCCGCGGCGCACCCGAATCTGCAGTATTTAAGAGCCTTGGGTCCTGGACAGAGTCCGCCGATCCCGGCATCAAGTATTTCTCCGGAACAGCAAAATACACAAAAGAATTCGAGATGAGTGCAACCGGCGGCAGATATGAACTGGACCTAGGAGTAGTGTGCAACATCGCCGAAGTGGTCCTCAACGGCAAGCATCTGCGCACTCTCTGGAGGGCGCCATTCAAGCTGGATGTTACGGAAGCCATGATGCCGGGGTTGAACAAACTGGAGATATCCGTCACCAACCTCTGGCCGAACCGCCTCATCGGCGACGAGCAGCCTGGAGTGAAGCAGCGCATCACCTACACCACCTGGCCTTTCTACAAGGCGGACGATACTCTCCTGCCATCCGGACTGCTGGGTCCGGTGAGAATACTCAGCGACTGATTCTGATGCAGTCGATGGCTGCCGGCAGTTCGGCGGACGGAGATGAAATCTCCACAAAGTTGTCTCCGCGCCTGAGTTTTACGACAGCGGCCACTTCCGAGAAGCCGCTGTTTGCCTGCAGCTTGATGGTTTGCGCGATGCCGTTGACGGTAAGCACCGCATCGCAGTCGACATCGGAATGGTAGCGCACTTCCATAGTGTGCTTTCCTCCCCTGCGGCGGTGCAGGTTCCGCCATTGCAGGCAGTTCTCTTCCGATCCGCCCAGGCCTTTCACAACTGCAGCGCAGGAAGCTCCGTCTTCCCGCACGTATTTGGCTCCGCCGAGGCCTATATCGTTATACGCGGGGATATATCCCCACTCCGCCTCATATACAGACGGCTCGATGCGCTTTTTTCCCTTTACGGAGAGTATTCTGGCATAGTGCGCGGGCACTTCCATCCGAATACTCCGGACGGTCCCGACATCTTCTCTGCTTACGAGGTCGCGGACGGCGATTCCGCCGTCGAATCCGAGCAGTTCCGACGGCACGTCGAAGGCGACGGGGCTGTCGGCCGGATTATAGAGAGCCACCGCCCGCTCATTTCCCCGCAGTACCTTGACATCTTTTACGAGCACATATCCTTCTCCCTCGTGCTGAACAACATAGGGCTGCAGGCCGAGCGCGTCCTGATTGATTGCAAGAAGTTCGGGATTGGTGATCAGGGTGCGGGTATTTTCCGGAAGATAGGCGAGGTCGCAGCCTATCATCAGCGGCGAACTCATTATGCACCACAGTCCGAAGTGGGCTTCCTCCTCGGCAAAACTCATTCCCGTACCACGACGTAGCATGGAAGGCCTGCCGGCATAGCCGACCACCAGCATATCCATATCATTGTACTTTCCTCCCCCTGCGTATGCCGAAAGGTACATGTTCATGCCCATAATGTAGGTAATGAACCGCCATTCGGGAGCGATGTCGCCGCTGATGCGCCAGGAGTCGGCCGCCCGGCTCACCCAGGTGCCAGGATAATGCCAGCGGCAGATATTGAGTTCCACCGGATGGGAGGAGACGCTGTCGATGGCTTCTCGTATGCGGAGATATCTTTCCTTCGCATCGAGTTTGAGATGACTGCCGCCGCAGAAGTCTATTTTTATGAAATCGAAATTCCAGTCGTTGAAATAGACCTGTGCATCCTGGGCTTCATGGCCCCAAAATCCTGCGCCGAAACCATAGAAATCGTCATTGTAGCCGCTGCCGCAGGTATTGTCTCCGGCATCACTGTAGATGCCTGCCTTGAGACCGAGGGAGTGGATGTGGTCCACCACAGGCTTCATGCCGCCGGGGAACCGTTCGGGATTTTCGGTCATATTCCCGTTTTCGTCGCGCGGCCCGAAGTATCCGTCATCTATGTTTATATGGTCATAGCCCGCTTCGGCGAGGCCGCTTGATACCATAAGGTCGGCCTGCTGCATTATCAGGGTGTCGGATATATCGGTCATAAAGGCATTCCAACTGCTCCAGCCCATTGCGGGGGGTGTCACGGCTATGGGAGCCTGCGTACACGCTGCTGCAAGTACGGAGGCAATCAGGTAAATAGTTCTGCGCATATTATTGTGGTTTGAATTCCTGACGGTTGACTATTGAGCGGCCGAGGGTGACGGAGTCGGCATATTCGAGATCGTCGCCGAATGCGAGTCCGCGCGCGAGGGTGCTGACTTTGCCGCAGAGCGAAGATATCTTCTTATATAGATAAAGGGAGGTGGTCTCCCCTTCCACGTCGCCGCTGAGCGCGAGTATCACTTCCGTTTCCGGCCCCGCGGCCTGCAGCCTTTCCACGAGGGATCCTATCGCAAGGTCGCCCGGCCCCACTCCGTTTATCGGAGAGATGATGCCACCGAGCACGTGATAGACGCCTTTGTACTGTCCCGTAGCCTCTATGCTCATTACGTCGCGCACGCTTTCCACCACGCAGACGGTGCCATGGTCCCTTCTGTCGTCGCTGCATATTCCACAGGTATCCCCGTCGCAAATCATGTTGCATTCGGAGCAGTAGTGCACCTTGTCGGCGAGGGCGTCCACCGCGGAGGCGAAATGGTGTATGTTTTCCGCAGGTTGCCGGAGCAGATGGAGCGCGAGACGCATGGCGCTGCGCGAACCCACTCCCGGAAGCGAGCCGATGGCTTCCACCGCATCCTGCAGGACTTTGGAAGGATATTCGTTCATCATTCCTGCAAAGATAAAAAATTAGGCTGCAAAGTTGAACAAAAACTTTTTTTGTTTACCTTTGCACGCTGACTTATCCGTAATGTCAGCTAACCCGTAAATATTAACCCTTCCAGCGCCTTTGGGGCGCCGGGAACAAACTTGGAAGCGGAATGATCAGCATTTTCTACAGGCAAGGAGCTGAAATCATTGCAAGCCAGCACGAAACGGATTTTGCCAGGATTGACAAAAAAGACGTGCTATGGATTGATCTCCTGTCGCCCACTGGCGACGAAAAACGTGCCACCGAGCAGTTTCTGGGCACCGAAATCCAAAGCCGTGCAACGGCCGAGGAGATCGAAAGTTCATCGCGTTTCTTCGAGAACGAGAAGGCTATTTTCGCCAACACCAACTTCCTCTCGCCCGCCGACGACGAGATGGCCATCGACCCTGTCTCCTTCATAATAGTCGACGACCTGCTCACCACTCTCCGCGAGATACCCCTGCGGTCTTTTACATCGCTGCAGAGGCGCATCCAGGCAAGGCCTTTCCAGTTCAAGAACGGATGGACGGTTTTCATCAACATCATGGACCAGCGCGTCGACCTCGATGCGGACATCATCGAGCTGATGAGCAAGGAGACCTCCCAGTTCAGCAAACGCATCAACCAGAAGGAAGACATCAACGAAGATTTCCTCCTCGACATCAACCAGCTGCAGGAAAACGCCATGTTCGTCCGCGAGAACATAGTCGACAAGCAGCGCCTGATAACCAACATACTCAAGAGCGGCCGCACCCCCGACGAGTTCGACCCCAAGCTGAACGTACTCCTGCAGGATATCGGTTCACTCATCAACCACACCAACTTCACCTTCGAAAGGCTGGAATACATGCAGGACACGGTCGTCGGTCTTATCAACCTCGACCAGAACAACATAATGAAGATTTTCACGCTCATCACCGTCCTGCTGATGCCTGCGACGCTGGTAACGAGTTTCTACGGGATGAACGTGGACCTTCCCATGCAGGGTGTCCATCTCGCATGGCTGTTTCTGACGATACTGATGATATTCATAGTATTCGGCATCTGGTGGATTTTCCATAAAAAGAAAATGCTTTAACATGAAAAGAGCCCTACTGTCTGCACTGACGCTTCTCGCGGGCCTGTGCGCAAGCGCCAGGGTACAGCTTACTCCACTGTTTTCCGACGACATGGTGTTCCAGCAGAGATGCTCCGCACCCGTATGGGGCAAGGCTGCTCCGGGGGCCGTGGTGGAAGTCACCCCTTCGTGGAGCCGGCGCACGTACTCCACTGTGGCGGGAGCTGACGGAAAATGGAGCGTAAACATAGACACTCCGAAGGGATCTTTCAAAAAACACAGCATAAGCATTTCCGACGGAGAACCCGTTGTGCTGCACAACGTCCTGGTGGGCGAAGTCTGGCTTGCATCGGGCCAGTCAAACATGCAGATGCCCATGGAAAGCTGGAGGGCGGTCCGCACGAACCAGGACGATATCAACAACGCCGCGCAATATTCCTGCCTGCGCCTGCTCCAGGTGTCGAGGGCTACCGGAATGAGCGAACACGATTATTTCAGCGCAGACTTCGGCAAATGGACGGAATCCTCCCCCGAAACGGTGCGTAACTTTTCCGCCGTCGCCTGGTACTTCGGGCGCAAACTGATGCAGGACCTTAAAGTGCCAGTGGGAATTATACTCAGCAGCTGGGGCGGAACAGTAATCGAAGCCTGGATGAGCGCCGGAGCAGTCAACGAATTTCCGGAATTCCGTTCAGACCTGGCTCAGGTCCGGAGCCTTTCCGACAATGAAAGCGAACGGGAAAGGACTTTCGAGGAGGAAATTTCGGCATTTTACAATAAAGTGACAGCCGAAGACAAAGGCCTTGTAAACGGCGTCGCCGTCTGGGCAAAGCCCGGATTCGACGACAGCGCCTGGAGGACCATGACACTCCCTGCCGCCGTGCAGGAACTCTGGCCGGCCACCAACGGAATCTACTGGTTCCGCAAGGAGATTGAAATCCCCGCCGGCTGGGCGGGGCAGGACCTCACGCTCTCCCTCGGTCCCATCGACGACTTCGACGAAACCTACTGGAACGGAGAGCAGGTAGGCAGCGGCCGCGTATGGAACAAGGGCCGCGAATACACGGTTCCGGCCCGCCTCGTGAAGCCGGGAAAGACCGTGATCTGCATTCGCAATACCGACGACCATGGCAACGGAGGTCTTTACGGAGACGCTTCGCTGATGTATGTAGTCAATGCAAACGGAGAGAAGATACGCCTCGACAACGAATGGAAGGTCACACTTTCGGTGTCTTTTGAAGGCATGCCCAAGTCCACGGCCCGCGAGCCTAACCTCGTGACCGTGCTTTACAACGCCATGGTAAAGCCACTCGCGCCTTTTGCAATCAAGGGTGCGATATGGTATCAGGGCGAATCCAATGCCGACCGCGCATTCCAATACCGTGAACTGATGAGTTCGATGATACTCGACTGGAGGGCGCTATGGGGATACGACTTCCCCTTCTACATCACCCAGCTTGCCAATTACAAAGACATACGGGTGAACCCTGGGGATGACGAATGGGCGGAACTTCGCGAGGCTCAGGCCCTTGCCACGCAGAGGCTTGACAAAGTGGGCATGGCCTGCATAATGGATCTCGGAGAGGCCGACGACATTCACCCCGTGCGCAAGCAGGAGGTGGGATCTAGGCTCGCGAACCTGGCCGAGGCCAATGACTACGGCAGGAAGCAGGTCTGCAAAGGTCCGCAGTTCGAGTCGTACAGGATTCAGGACGGCAGCATCAAGGTAAAGTTCAGCAATGTGGCCGGAGGCCTCAGGATTATTCCTTCCGGTGATTTTGCAAAGGACAGATACGGTGCGAAGGGCGCAGGTTCGGAGATGGTGGGAAAGGCGGAAAGAGGAGAACTGTGCGGATTCCAGATTGCAGGCGCAGACAGGAAGTGGCGCTGGGCGGAGGCGAGGATAGAAGGGGATGAAGTCGTGGTGAGCAACTCTGAAGTAAAGCGTCCGGTGGCGGTGAGATATGCCTGGTCGGCCAACCCGGTCTGCAACCTTTTCAACTCCGAAGGCTTGCCGGCTGAGCCTTTCCGTACCGACGGATGGCCGGAAATCACTGCCGGCAGATAGCAGTTGCGGGATTGTTGCATGCCGGCTGCACGCATACGCCGGCAACATATAGTAGTGTATTATGCAGAATAAAGAAACTTTCGGAAGCAAGTTTGCCATTATTGCGGCCATGGCGGGATCAGCCATAGGCCTCGGCAACATCTGGCGTTTCCCTTATGTGATTGGTGAAAACGGCGGTGCCGCCTTCATTATCATTTATATAGCGGCATCCCTGTTCCTTTCCATTCCCATATTCATTGCGGAATTCACGATAGGCCGGCGCAGCGGGGCCAACTGTTTCGGGGCCTTGAATACTCTCGCGCCCCACAAAAGCTGGAAATTCACAGGCATGCTGTGCATAATAACCCCTACCATCATCCTGTCATATTATTCGGTTGTCGGAGGATGGAGCATAGAGTACCTGTTCCAGGCCCTCACCCTGCAGTTCCTGAATCCTTCCGAAAACGTCGCCGGTAGTTTCGAGGCATTCATCTGCGCTCCGGCGGCTCCGCTGGTCACATTCCTGATATTCCTCGCGCTCACCTGCCTGATTGTGGCGGGAGGGCTCCACAAAGGCATAGAGAAGTTCAGCAAAATCGCAATCCCTGTTCTTTTCTTCCTTATTCTCGGCCTTGCAGTCTATTCATTCACCATCAAGGGCGGAGCCGAAGGCATCAGATATCTTGTCTCCCCCGACTTCTCCAAACTGACGCCCCGATCCTTTGCCAACGCCATAGGGCAGTCGTTCTATTCGATATCCCTCGGCATGGGCATAATCATCACCTATTCCTCCTACGTAAGCAAAGACGACAACATGTTCATGTCGGGCCTCGGAACGGCAGGTTTCGACCTTATCTTCGCCCTGCTTGCAGGCTTTGCAATAATGCCTGCGGTATTCGCGGCGGGAATAGGCCCCGGCTCCGGCCCCGGACTTATCTTCGACACTCTTCCCTTCATCTTCTCCGATATGTGCAAGAGCGCTCCGATACTCGGCAGCATAGTGGGAATAACCTTCTTCCTCACAGTTACCATCGCCGCCCTCACCTCGTCGGTGTCGCTGCTGGAAGTACCTGTAGCATGGATGATAGAAGAAAAGCATGTGAAGCGCTCCAGTGCCATAGCCATAGTATTTGTCATCGTCGCCATTCTCGGTTCCGCCAGCGCCCTGGCATACGGGCCGCTCAAAAATATCACGATTTCAGGGTACGGCATCTTCGACGCCGTGGATATTTTCTGCTGCAATTTCCTCCTTCCTCTCGGCGGCCTGCTCTGTGTGATTTTCGTGGGATGGGTGATGAAGAAGTCCGACGTCGAGGACGAATTCACAAGCGGAGGCAAGTACGGATTCAACTCCAGAATCTTCCCTTTTGTGTATTTTCTCGAAAGATTCCTGGCGCCGCTCGCAATCGGAATCATCGTACTTGCAAACTTTTTTTAAAAAACAAAGGACACGCCCGCAGTTGGCGTGTTTTTTGTTGCAAATATTGCTAAATTTGCATCGCAAAAATAAAATTATTCAATTCAAATTATATTATGGATAAAAGAACTCTTGCCAAGTATGGCATCACAGGAGTAAAGGAAATCCTCTACAACCCCACTTACGAGGTTCTCTACAACGAAGAAACCAAACCCGGACTCGAAGGCTTCGACAAAGGCCAGGTGACTGAACTCGGCGCTATCAACGTCATGACCGGCATCTACACCGGACGTTCTCCCAAAGACAAGTACATCGTCTACGACAAGAACTCCAAGGACACCGTATGGTGGACTTCCGACGAGTACAAGAACGACAACCATCCCATGAGCCAGGAGACCTGGAAAGAGGTCAGGAAACTTGCCAGGGAGCAGCTCAGCGGCAAGCGCCTCTTCGTGGTCGACGGATTCTGCGGCACCCACACCGACACCCGCATGAAGATCCGTTTCATCATGGAAGTTGCATGGCAGGCCCACTTCGTGACCAACATGTTCATCCGTCCCCAGAACCAGAAGGAATTCGACCAGGAACCCGACTTCGTGGTTTACTGCGCAGCCAAGGCCAAGGTTGACAATTACAAGGAACTCGGGCTCAACAGCGAAACCTGCATCGCTTTCAACGTTACCAGCAAGGAGCAGGTTATCCTCAACACCTGGTACGGCGGCGAAATGAAGAAGGGCATGTTCTCGATGCAGAACTACTTCCTTCCCCTCAAGGGCATCGCATCCATGCACTGCTCCGCCAACACCGACCTCAACGGCGAAAACACCGCCATCTTCTTCGGCCTCTCAGGCACCGGCAAGACCACCCTTTCCACCGACCCCAAGCGTCTGCTTATCGGTGACGACGAGCACGGCTGGGACAACAAGGGCGTGTTCAACCTCGAAGGCGGCTGCTACGCCAAGGTTATCAACCTCGACAAAGAAAGCGAACCCGACATCTACAACGCAATCCGCCGCGACGCCCTCCTCGAGAACGTGACCGTGGACAAGGACGGCAAGATCGACTTCTCCGACAAGAGCGTCACCGAGAACACCCGCGTCAGCTATCCTATCTACCATATCGACAAGATAGTCCGCCCTAAGTCCGAGGGTCCCGCCGCAAAGCAGGTCATCTTCCTCAGCGCCGATGCATTCGGAGTCCTTCCTCCCGTCAGCATCCTCACCCCTGAGCAGACCAAGTACTACTTCCTCTCCGGCTTCACCGCAAAACTCGCCGGAACCGAGCGCGGAATCACCGAGCCCACTCCTACCTTCTCCGCCTGCTTCGGCCAGGCATTCCTCGAACTGCATCCTACCAAGTATGCCGAGGAACTCGTCAAGAAGATGAAGAAGAGCGGCGCAAAGGCCTACCTCGTGAACACCGGATGGAACGGAACAGGCAAGCGCATCTCCATCAAGGATACCCGCGGAATCATCGACGCCATCCTCAACGGCAGCATCGACAAGACTCCCACCAAGCAGATTCCTTACTTCAACTTCGCGGTTCCTACAGTCCTCGAAGGAGTCGACACCGGAATCCTCGATCCCCGCGACACCTACAAGAACCCTGCAGACTGGGATGAGAAGGCAAAGGATCTTGCAAGCCGCTTCATCAAGAACTTCCACAAGTACGAAGGCAACCGTGCAGGAAAGGCTCTCGTGAAGGCCGGTCCCAAGATCAAGTAATTTAATACTATATTCTTATTAAGGCGGATGGCATCCAGGCTCTCCGCCTTTTTTATTATATTTGCAGATATGGCAACGGCATTGAGTTCTGACATACAGTATTTGAGCGGAGTGGGGCCCAAAAGGGCCGCGCTGCTGCGGAGCGAACTCGGTGTCGAAACCTTCGGAGACCTGATCCACGTCTATCCCTTCCGTTACATAGACCGCAGCCGTATATGGCACATAGGCGAAGTTACAGGCGACCTTGCATACGTGCAGATTCAGGGCACGGTGCGCAGCGCCACCCTCCTTGGGCCCAAAGGCGCCACAGTCATGGCCGGCGGCGGGCCCGTAGTTCCTGTGGCGGCCAAACGCCTGAGCGTTATGGTGGAGGACGGTACCGGAGAGATGGAGATGGTTTTCTTCAAAGGCATCAAGTGGAATGCCGAGAAGCTGAAACCAGGCTGCACCTTCCTGTTTTTCGGAAAGCCTTCCGAATTCAACGGCAGGCTGAACATAGTGCATCCGGAGATAGACGCACCCGTCGCCGGAGGAGCCGAAGCCAAAGGCACTCTCACAGGAGTATACCCCAGTACCGAAAAGCTGAAGAACGGAGGAATCACAGGCAAGGTGATGTGCAAGCTCCAGGCCTCTGCACTCTCCGCCTGCCTTCCCGAGATCAGGGAAACCCTGCCGGAATATGTGCTAAAGGACAATGCCCTTGTGCCCCTCAGCTATGCTTTGCGCAACATCCATTTCCCCGCCGACCATTATGCCCTGGAGAAATCCGTGCGCAGGCTGAAATTCGAAGAACTCTTCTTCCTTCAGCTTTCCCTGCTGAAACAGAAATACGTACGGTCCAGAGGCACGGAGGGCCTGCCGGTAAACAAAGTCGGCACTGCCTTCAACTCCTGCTACAACGCCCTGCCCTATGAACTTACCGGTGCACAGAAGCGGGTTATACGCGAGATTCACAACGATATGAAAAGCGGTCACCAGATGAACCGCCTGCTGCAGGGCGATGTGGGCTCAGGAAAAACCATGGTGGCAGTGCTCAGCGCCCTTCTTGCCATAGACAATGGTTATCAGGCCTGCATAATGGCCCCCACGGAAGTGCTTGCCCAACAGCATTTCGCCAATATCAGCCGTTATCTGGAGCCCACCGGCGTGCGCTGCACCCTGCTTACCGGAAGCAGCACCCGGAAGGAACGCAGGGAGATTGACGAGGGACTTCGCGACGGCAGCATAGGGATAATAGTGGGGACTCACGCCCTGTTGGAAGACAATGTGGTATTCCGTGCCCTCGGGCTTGCCATAATCGACGAGCAGCACCGTTTCGGAGTCGACCAGCGTGCCAAACTATGGTCCAAAGGGCCGTGCATTCCCCCGCATGTCCTCGTCATGACGGCTACGCCGATTCCGAGAACCCTCGCGATGACGCTTTACGGCGACCTCGACGTGAGCGTGATAGACGAACTTCCTCCTGGACGCAAGCCCGTAAAAACCACAATGATATCCGATGCCAAGAAAGGATCGGTCTACAATTTCATGCGCAGGCAGATAGAGCTCGGAAGGCAGGTGTTCGTGGTGTATCCCCTCATCTTCGAAAGCGAAAAAATGGATCTCAACAACCTCGAAATGGGATACGAAGAGATTATCAGGCGCTTTCCGGACCCCGAATACAAGGTTGCGATAGTGCACGGCCAGCAGACAGCGGAAGTAAAGAACTTCAACATGGCGGCATTCGCCGCAGGAAGAGCACAGATACTTGTATCCACCACTGTGATTGAGGTTGGTGTAGATGTGCCGAATGCATCGGTGATGGTAATCGAGAGCGCACAGCGTTTCGGGCTGTCGCAGCTTCACCAGCTTCGCGGACGCGTAGGGCGTGGCGCCGACGAAAGTTACTGCATACTCGTTCACGACTACAAGACCTCGGCCGAGGCGCGCAAGCGTCTGGAACTGATGTGTTCCACGAACGACGGCTTTGAAATTGCAGAGGAAGACATGAAGATGCGCGGCCCCGGCGATCTGGAAGGCACGCAGCAGAGCGGTCTTCCGGTGAAACTCAGCATAGCCTCCCTTGCAAAAGACGGAATTATGCTCAACGAAGCGAGGGTATACGCCGACAGGGTGCTGGATGCAGATCCATCCCTCAGTCTCCCTGCGAACAGCCTGCTTGCAGCGGGGCTGCGCGAAGGAAAATACGACATAAAAGATTATAGTAAAATCAGTTAAATATATGAAAATCAAACATCTAATTTTTACAATGATGATTGCAGCATCCTGCGCCGGCAACGCGCCCAAAGAGGCAGTAGTTCCGGAAGTAGAGATAAATGACGGAGTGATGACTCCTGAGGTGCTCCTCGCTCTCGGACGGCTCTCCGATCCACAGTTGTCCCCTGACGGGAACACTATCCTTTACGGCGTCAGTTACCAGAATATCAAAGAGAACAACTCCCTGCGGAATATTTACATCTGCAATAGGGATGGTTCAGGAAAGGTTCAGCTGACAAACGAGAAAAAGAGCGTATCCTGCGCACGCTGGAGCAAGGACGGAAAGCATATCTATTTCATTCAGGGAGGCCAACTCTACAAGGCACCTTTCAAGGCCGGCAAACTTGGCAAGAAAGTCAAATTGAGCGATGTTCCCGCCGGCATTGGCGAGTATAAAATTTCTCCCGACGGAAAGCAGCTGATCTACACATCCACCATCAAGAATCCCGCACTTGTACAGCCCTCCGACACCGATCCCGCCCTCGACAAGGCACAGGCCTACACCACGGAGAACCTGATGTACCGCCACTGGGACCACTGGGTGACCGAAATTCCCCGCAGTTATGTCGCGACTCTTGGGAACGGGACCATCACCCCTGACAATTCCCTCGACATTCTGGGCACCGACAATCTTTTTGAACTTCCGACTGAGCCTTTCGGCGGAGTGGAGCAGTTGGACTGGGCGCCTGACAGCCGCCACATAGCATATTCCTGCCGCAAGAAGACAGGCAAGGAATACGCATTCAGCACCAACACATCAATCTATATCTATGACATTCTGACCGGGGCGACGACCGCCGTCACCGAAAAGGGCGGCTACGATACCGACCCTGTTTTCAGCCCCGACGGAGAGCACCTGGCCTGGATTTCCATGCCACGCGACGGTTATGAGGCAGACCAGCAGAGACTCATGGTAGCCGATATCGACTTCGGGATGGGCGGCGAAGCCGGACAGAACGGAGAAGTGAAAGTCAGCAATATCCGCCGTCTTGGCGAAGATTTCGACCACGATGTCACCGGCCCCGTCTGGCACGGCAGTCAGGTTTATTTTGCAGCGCTCGTCAATGAGGCGGTCCAGAGCATCTTCCGCACCGGTTTGGACGGCAAGGTGGAACGCCTTACCCCAGGTGACTGGTGGACGGACTTCTTCCCTCCTTTCGCCATTCTGGATAAAGAGGACGGCGGAGTTGAGCTCCTGACCTCATACTACAGCCTTGAGTTCCCCCAGGAGCTTGTCAGCGTAATTCCCTGTGCAGAGCCTGCCTTCAGGCAGATTACCGCCGAGAACAAGCATATACTCGACCGTCTCTCCCCCATCAGCGAAGAAAGCATCCACGTACAGACCGTTGACGGACAGCAGATGCAGTGCTGGGTTATCTATCCTCCCAAGTTCGATCCCGACAAGGTTTACCCTGCCATTGAAATCGTGCTTGGAGGCCCCCAGGGCACCAATTCCCAGGATTGGAGTTACCGCTGGTGCTACCGTATGATGGCTCAGCAGGGCTACATCGTCATCCTTCCCAACCGCCGCGGCACAACCGCTTTCGGACAGGCCTGGAAGGAGCAGATTTCCGGAGATTATCCCGGTCTGAATATGCAGGACTATCTTGCAGCCGGCCGATACATCAAGAGCCAGCCTTACGTGAGCAAACTCGCCTGCGTTGGCGCATCCTACGGCGGATACTCGGCATACATGCTTGAAGGCCTCCACGGCGACCTTTACGACTGCTTCATAGCCCATGCAGGCATCTTCGACGAGAAGCAGCTCTGGTACACAACCGAAGAAATGTGGTTCGCCAACTGGGACAATGGCGGCCTTACGGAATATGCCTACAATCCGGAGGCAGGCACAGGCCCTGCAGGCGACGGCGTCACCTTCGGAGGAATGCAGCAGGCAGGAGCGCCTTATGCCTCCACTCCCAAGGCTCAGAGGCATTATGCCAATTCTCCTTCTTCCATGGTTACAAAATGGCATACTCCCATACTCTGCATCCACGGAGGCATGGACTTCCGCATCCCTTATGAGCAGGGCATGGCTGCATTCAACGCCGCACAGATGATGGGCGTGCCTTCAAAACTTATAATTTTCCCTGAAGAAACCCACTGGGTGCTCCAGCCGCAGAACGCCCTTTACTGGCACCGCAATTTCTTCGACTGGCTCGAGCGCTGGTGCAAGTAAAGCGGTTCTACATAAGCACGGATGATACGTCGCGGCCCTTCAAAAGGTCGCGGCGTATTTCTGTGGATGACATGTCCACCAGCGGAGCATTTATCAAAGTGACGTTGCAGCGGATATGGTGCCTGCGGCAGTGCTCATGAAGTTTGTCGAGCAGTTCCTGCGAATCGTATCCGCGACGGGGATATACTATTATGTCGTAGTCCGTAAAGATGCGCCGCGAGCATTTCCATCGGGGCAGGTCCCCCAGATTGTCGGCCCCTATCACAAGGGTGAAAGTGTTGTCCGGCTCCCTGGCCTTGAGGGCGTCCAGGGTACGTATGGTATAGTTGGGAGGGTCCATCCCAAGTTCGATGTCGTCCACCTTGACACTGAGTTCGGGAAACCTTGCCACCGCCTCGCAGGCGGCCTCGTAGCGCTTGCGGGCGTTCAGGGCCTTGGACGGGTCCTTGAAGGGATTCTGGGGAGATACTATAAGGTAAACCTCATCGAACTTCCCGTCGCCGGTCAGATATTCGAGTATTGCCTTGTGCCCTATGTGCAGCGGATCGAAGGACCCGGGGTATACCGCTATGTTCATTTCGAGAGGAACTCATCCACGACCCTTTCGGCATCTGCAAATGCAGTTTCCAGGTCGTCATTCACCAATACGTAATCGAATCTGTTTTCGTAGCCAAGCTCCTCGGCCGCCTTCGCCACCCTCTCTTCAATGGCCTCGGGAGAATCGGTGTTGCGGGCAATGAGCCTCTCCCTCAGCACTTCCACGGAAGGAGCCTTGATGAATACGGAAAGCGCCGCGTCACCGAAATACTTCTTGAGGTTCACTCCGCCCTTCACGTCCACGTCGAAGATAATCACGTTCCCTTTTGCCCATATCCGTTCGACCTCGCTCCTGAGCGTACCATAGAAACGGCCTTCATAAACTTCCTCGAATTCCACGAATTCCCCGGCGGCGATGCGATCCCGGAATTCTTCCGTACTGAGGAAATAATACTCCACGCCGTCCTGCTCGGTGCCGCGGGGAGCGCGCGAAGTGGCCGAAACCGAAAATTCCATCTCGGGATGCAGCTTCAGTATGTGGTTCACTACGGTACTTTTGCCCGATCCCGAAGGGGCGGAAAAGATGACTACTTTGTTGTTCATTTCAAGAAAATTTCCGCAAATGTACATAAAATCTTAAAAATCCCAACATTGCAGCGGCATCAGTTCACCGGAGACAGTGTCGTTACTATATCCATCTCCGCGGCATCGGCAATCTCGAACCCGACGTTATAATAGCCGGGCATGGACTCTTCGTAGCTTGTCGTGACCTCCAGCGACCAGGTCCTGTAGCTGACGGCCGCCCCTGTAGAGGATACGGCCTTGAGCAGCATGGTCTTTCCACCCTGGGTCAGCACAATACCGTCAGTCCCGACAGTCGGAACGGCTGTCGTAATCATGTTCCAGCGGAATTTCACAGGCGCACCGGAAGGAACCAGACGGTCGGTGACCACCAGGTCGCGGTTGTCTACGATACGGGCAGTACGTTTCATCGAGCGCACTCCGCTGAACAGCGAGGTCATATCGACAGTAGCGCCCAGTTCACCCTGCTTTTCGATGACTTCGGAGATGGTTACATTTCCGCTTACAAGATGCAGGGCATCGTTGATGGTGACTGTCGAGTGGTTGTAGTTGTTGTAACGCACAATGCTCCAGCGCATCGAGTTCTGCGTCATGCTCCAGAGGTTGCCGCCCTGTGCTGCGAGTCCGGCCTCCAGCGGGGCGTAGGCCTGGTAGCCGAGGTCGGCGGACCAACGCTGTCCGAAGGCGTCATATACGAAGGACCCGCCGTCCATGTGGGCGTGGCTGGCTGTAGGCGTACCTGCCTTGATGCCAAGGAACTTGTCGGTGGCGGAACCTGTCCAGTCGGAGTGGATGAGCACGACGGGCGTAATGCCGCCGCCGCTCCAGATCGGCTTGGAAGGGGCAGAGACGGCCTCGGGCTTCACCTGGTTCACGAAGTACATCCAGGCAGGGATGAAGCGGTTGGCATAGTTGCCGGCCATATAGCCCGAAGATGCAGCGTAGCGAGTCTCCTGGTAGAGCAGGGAAGGATCGTCGAACTGCCAGGCGAAGTACCATAGCGGGGGCAGGGCGCCGGCCCAGGGCGCACCGTCGGAGTAGTTGAAGTTTAAGCCGGACGGACCCACCATGTAGAGCATGTACTGTGCGGTCTTGTCGAAGCCGGTACCGTTATGAATGCCTCCGTCATTGCCGAATACCGAATACAGGGCCGCCTCAATGAGGACCTGGAAGGAGGTTCCGTACTCCCAGTAGGAATAGCCTTCAGGGTAATTGCCGTCAGGAGCATACATATAATCGACGGCCATGCTGTTGGAGGGGATAAGTTCCCTGAGTATCTTTTCGGTGAGGGATCGGTCGGTATCCATCACGGCAAGGGCGCAGATGGCGATTCCGGCGTTGCATACCTGGTTCCAGTTGGTGCGCAGGCTCCAGTTCCAGCTGCCGTCCAGCGCCGGTGTAAGTATATTCCGGACTATGTTGTCGCGGGCGGCGGAACGTTCCTCATCCGTAAGCGCCCCGTATAGCCAGTCATAGGCGAAGCCCATTCCGCAGCCTATCTCGGCGGCGTCCAGGAAATGTTCTTTGGCGTGCCAGTCCGAAAGCCCCTCAACCTTCTGCATCAGCTGCTTTGCAAGGTTAAGATATTTTTCTTCTTTGCTGTAGCGGTAGGCATAGGCAAGCGAGACCAGATAGGCGTCCGTGTTGGGGCAGTTCTGCAGCCGCGTTCCGGAGGCATCCAGGCCATAGTCGAAATTGATTCCTGCGGCCACATAATTGTCCGCCATCATCATTATGCTCTTATGCATGTTCGCAAGGTAGGGATTGGAGCCGCTGCCTATGGTCTTTACGAGTTCGGAATAATCCGATGACGGGAAGAAGAGTACGGGATGGCTGATGGTTGCAGGGGAAGGCAGGTCGGACACGTCGCTGAAACTTGCGGCGCGGCGGCGTATTTCGCTTTCACTCAGGACACGGCTATAGATGCGTGCTATCACGACTTCCCCGTTGAATCCGGCTTCCAGCTGGCTTGCGGAAGCTTTCGCATCGCCTCCTATCCCTATGTATCGGGCATTCTCCGCAGCATGGGTGAAAGTGCCTGGAGCGTCTGCGAAACCGGCGAGATCACCGTCCAGATAAATGCTTGTCCGCGCATGTTCCTTGTCATATACTCCCACGGCATGATAGTAGCGGTAAATTTCCGGCACGGTCGTAGTGGCTGCTGAACGCCAATCCCCGTCAGTCTGGTTCTGGAAGCACAAAACGCAGTTTTTCGTCGACGACTTGCCGAAAGTGAACCCTGCTCCGCCGGACTGCGTCATGCTGAACATCTTGACTTCCTTGTCTTTGTTGTGCTTGACTCCGGCCTTGAACACCACCTCAAAGGAGCATCCGTTCTCCAGTGCCTTCATAAAAGCCTCATTCTGACTGTAGTCCGCAATATAGAAACCGGAAGAAACCGTACCTGCCGTGGACGAAGGGGAGAACCTGGCGGTGTAGCGCTGGAACTTTTCATTGAACTCCACGGTCAGCGAACTTCCGGGGACGGTTTTCACCTGCGGACCGGTCGAGACCACGTTGCGGGCAGAGCCGGACGGAAGGAATTCGATATCAAAGAGATCCGCATCCGGATCTTTCTCCTCCGCAGCAAGATTCATCAGCACGAGAGTACGCCTGGAGATGTCAATCGCTTCTCCTGCAGGAAAGTCAAATCCCGGTACGGGCTGTCCGTTCTCCATAAGTTTTATATCCATTTTGAACGTGCCGGCAGGGACCGGTATGTCGAAGTGGTCGGGATGAGTGCCGGGAGTGAATCGCACAGTGACGCTCCCCTGTCCGGAATCTGCGGAAATAATGCCGTCCTTTATGCTGAAATTCCCGGAAATCCGCTTGTCCGCGGTCACGACCAGGGCGTCGGCGCCGTCGGGAATATCCTTGATTCTGATACGGACGAGTCCGCCTATATGTTTCATCGTTACAACCTGCCCCGGGTCGACAGGAGCGGCCGCGAGCAGGACAGTCGGAGAGCCTGACTGCCATACATACTCGAAGGGGAGGATCACGGAATCCGGCCCCACGGCGGCCGAAGCGGGACAAATGGCTGCCGAAGCGGAAGTCAAGCCGTCAAGGTCACCGTCGAATTCCGCAATGCCTGCGGCAGTGGCGGTTTTCAGCTTGAACTCCCTGCGCCCCGAATCCGTAAAAAGTGAAACCGCGTCGCCTTCAGTCCAGGAGAAAACCCCTGCGTCCGAAACCGAAGAACGGGTAAGATCCGTAACGACATAATCCTCCGCCCTGACACGGAGCACCTCAGGTGACTCGGGGCCGGCCGGAGTTACAGGTTCGGGACTTGTGCAACACCGGCAAAGGGCCAGGATGGCGGCAAGAATTATCAAATCGCTTTTCATAGGCGGAATTCCTTTTCTCCGAGGAGCCCCCTCAGGATTTCAGGTTCGTTAGTTGTGATTGCATCCACGCCGAGTCCAATCATGGTCTGCATCACGGCAGGATCGTTGACAGTCCAGACATTTACCGACATTCCCAGGTCACGGCACCTTGCAACTATCGTGGTATCGTTCAGGATGAAACTCTGGTAGTAGTCCAGACCGTTGATTCCGTCGGCTGCAAGTGCTTCGGGGCTCAGGTCTCCGGTAAGATACTGATTCACGAATTCGGGATAATCGGCCGCGAGCCGTTTGCTTACATACTGGCTGAAAGAGATGAAAAGAACCCGTTTGGGAGAGAACAGCCCGTATTTCTTCAGCAGTTCCACAGTCTTGTCTATCAGCGCGTCTTCCCTTTCGGGAGTGATTTCCGACTTGAATTCAAGCACCATTCTGGTCGTCCTGCACTTTCCGGCCTGCACCAGGAAATCTTCAAGAGTGGGAACGGGCTCTCCGTTTTTCAGCCTGTGATCCGCAAAGGTGGCTGCGACCGTGGTGTCGATTCGTACGCCGTCGATGGTATCGTCGTGGAAAACAAGTACCACATCATCGGTGGTGATGTGGACGTCGAATTCACTTCCCCAGAAACCGGCGTCCTGCGCGGCCTTGAGTGATGCGACGGAATTCACGGCTTTTCCCGCAGCCTCGCAGTTCCAGAATCCCTGATGTGCGACGATGGCGATTTTTCCCTTCTGGTTCAACTTAGGAAACGACTGTCCTCCCTGCGAGCAGGATACCATGGACAGGAGTGCACATGTGGCGGCAAATAAATAAACGTGTTTCATTGTCCTGATGTCTGATATGCTTTGGGGCTTACCCCAAAATGTTTTTTGAATGCTTTTGAAAAATATGAATATGAGCCGAAACCGGCCTGTTCCGCTATCTCGGCGAGTGGAACCCCGTTGCGTATGCCCTCCGCCGCATATTTGAAACGTATGTTCCGGATAAAGTCGTTGGGAGCCATGCCCGTAAGCGTCTTTACCCTGATATAGAAGGATGTACGGCTGCAGCCCATTTCGCGGGCGAAACCGTCGATGTCGAAGGCGGCGTCGGACATGTGCTGCTGCATCACCTCACCCAGCCTCTGCAGGAATTCCTGATCGGCGTAAGGGAGTTCCACTTCCGTAAGGCTCTCCTCGCCTGAGAATGGCTCCGAGAAGTAGCGCTGGAGCACCTCCTTGTTGTGAATAAGGTTCGCTACCGTCTTCAGGAGGAAGTTGACGTGGAAAGGCTTGCAGATATAAACATCCGCACCGTTTTCAAGACCTTCTTCCTGGTCTTCGGGAGTTGTTTTGGCGGTGAGCAGTACAACCTGGATATGACAAAGCGAGGGACTCTGCTTGATACGCGAGCACAGTTCATATCCCGTCAGGCCCGGCATCAGCACATCGCTCACGAGAACTTCCGGACTTTCACTGTGCAGCATATTCCACGCCTGCAGCCCGTCGGCGGCCACAATCACCCTGTATTCCGGTGCCAGCAGACCGGCTATGAATTCGCGCAGTTCCACGTTGTCCTCCACCACCATCACACACTTTCTGCCATCCGAAGCGGCGGTTCCCCGGAGTTCGCTCCTTGCTTTGCCCACATCCTCCGGCATGATGTCGGAGGCTTTTTCACTTTGCAGGTAGACATCGCCCAATGGAAGGACGAACGAGAAACGCATTCCGCCCTCAGGACGCAAAGCGGCCTTGATACGCCCGTGATGGGTTTCCACAAGATTCTTGGTATAATGCAGGCCTATGCCATTGTCGCTGTAATCGGGGTGCCTGCCACCGGGGCCGTCGATTATGCGGTATCTCACGAACAATTCGCCAAGTTTGTCCGCAGGGATGCCAGTTCCGTTATCCTCCACCGCAACTTCCACATAGTCACCGTCTCCAAGGCCGTAAGCCCCCGGGTCGGGATGCATGCTTACGAGAATGTCCACCTTGCCGCCGGAAGGAGTATGTTTAAGGGCGTTCGAGAGAAGGTTGTCCATTATCTTCTCCACTTTATCACAGTCGAGCCACATGGATATGTACGGAACTTCCGATGAGATGCCGAGAGTGATGCCCTTCTTTTCGGCGAGATATCCGAAGGATTCCTTTATCTTGTCCAGGGTTTCGGGAAGATCCGCCCAGCAGACCCTGAGGGCCAGCACCCCGTTCTCCATCTTCGAGAAATCCATCAGCTGGTTCAGCAGCATCATCAGGCGCGACATATTCCGCTGCATGCTGTCGAGAAGCTCCCTGGATTCGGCGTTCTGCCCGGGCAGGGAGGAGAGTTTTTCGAGAGGAGCGGAGATAAGGGTCAGAGGAGTCCTCAGTTCGTGCGATACATTGGTAAAGAAAGTGCTCTTCATGTCGAACATCTCCCTTTCCCTTATCTTTTCCCTGCGCTCCGCTTCCGCCTGCAGCTGCATTTTCCTGGAATTCAGCGACAGCCTCAGGATAAGGGAAACTATTGAAACCACTATCAGGGCATACAGTGTCCAGGCCCACCATGAGAACCATGGCGCCGCGTGGATGTTGATGCGCAGGCTGCACGGGGTGCTACGCTTTCCGTCGTCGCCTATTGCAACCACCTCGAACACATATCTGCCCCTGCGAAGTTTCGACCAGCTCGCACGGCGGAAAGTGCCGGCATCGTTCCATTCGTCGTCGAATCCTTTCAGGCGATAACTGTAACGCAGGTTGTTTCCGGAGAAAAAGTCCGTTCCGGCCCAGTCTACCGAGAAGGTCCGGTTCCCGTGATCGATGTCTATCACGCTTGCATAGGTGCTGTTGTCTATGCTTCTGTTGTCTATGCGCAGGTCTTCGATATGGACTTTGGGGTCGGTGTGGACCTCCGACAGTTCTGCGGGGTCGAAACAGGTAATCCCATGGTTTCCTCCGAAGGCAAGATACCCTTCATTGCTCAGGCACCCTGCTTTTTCGTGATACTGGTCGGACGAGAACACCTGCACCCCGGGCTTTTCCCCTTTTTCATTCATATCCAACCTGGCGATACCGTGCAGGGTGCTTACCCACACATCTCCGGACAGGTCGGCCCTGACGGATAGCACGTTCCCGTCGGGAAGGCCGTCGGCGAACCCGAGCCGGAAATGGATTCCGTCGCCATGGCACAGCAGGCCGTTTCCATAGCTGCCGAACCACAGGCGTCCGGAGTCGTCGGCGAACATGGTAATGCAGTTTTCAAGTATGTCTTCGTCCCCCGAAGCATACCGGAGCCTTTCCACCTTCCCGTCCTTCATCCCGAATATTCCCACGCCGTACGAGGAATAAAGTATCGTGCCGTCCTCCATGGAAAGGATGTCGGAGACATTCCTTGTATTTTCGTTTTCCGCGGTGACACTGAAGCCCCGGCCCTTCCTGATGCTGTAGAGACCTCCCCAGGCGCCTATCCAGACGGTGCCTTCATCATCTTCCCTGACTACCCTTACATGGTCGACCGCAACTCTTCCGAGGAGCTCCGCACGCGAGCCGCGCACTCTCACGACAACGAGTTCCGACTCAAATGCAAGCCAGAGATTTCCTGCCGAATCCTCATACACTATTTCCAGCAGGTCCCCGCCCCCGGGCACCACGGAAGATATATCTATGAATTCAAGTTTCCCCTTCGAGGCATAGCGGTAGAGCCCATCGTAGCGCGTCGCCACCCAAAGCCCCCCGGACGATGCGGCCACCACCCTTGTCACGAATTTTCCGTTAAGAGCGAACATGGCGGGGTCGCGGTTGAATACGTCGGACCTTGTGCCTGCAAGGATGAAGCCTTTGTCGTAGGTTCCCACCCACACCGAACCGCGCCTGTCCACAAAACAGGCGTTCAGTTCCGCAGAATTGCCGGGATTGAAACTCACAGGGCTGTTGCGGGCCCCTTTCTGGGCTATGATATCGCAGGAAAACACGCCTTCCGTAGCAGTGCCTATCAGCAGATTGTAAGGCGCCACCTCGGAGATGAAATTTATCTGGCAGTTTTCCAGTTCCTGCAGGTCGGGGAATAGTTTCTGTATTTCCTGCATGCTGCCGGTGGCGGGATCATGGATGATGATTCCAGAATCCGTTCCCAGCCACCATCTGCCCTGCCTGTCGGCATACTGGCACAATACCTTCCTGCCTCCCGGCAGAGTTACTGCAGCATCGCTCCCCCTGAGCCGGAAACCGTCATCGACGCCCATCCAAAGCCGGTGATAACCGTCTTCCCAGAAACAGTTCACGGGGCCGCGGCGCTCATCGAAAGTCACCGTCAGCCCTTCCCTGTCCACGAGTCCGGCGCCTATCGGAGTGGCTGTCCAAAGGTTTCCCGCGCTATCCTTATATAAGGAGAAACTGGTGGCAGGCAGTCCCTTTGCATGGACGAACACACCGGTCTTGATGTCAAAGCGGTCCACCCCGTTGGCCGTTCCAACCCACATCACGTCATCTTCGTCCATGAGCAGGGAAAATACGAAATCGTGGCTGAGGCTCGTGGAATCAGAGGCATCGTGAAGGAAATGCTCGTATTCGTAGCCGTTGTACCTGTTGAGCCCTCCGAGGGTGGCTATCCAGATATTGTCGAATGAATCCTGTGCAAAGGCCCGCACGTCGAGATGTGACAGATGGTCGGACATACGCAGGTCGCGACCGGACGAAGAAGCGTCCAGACGGAATGCGGTCGCCAAGACAAGCGCAGAAACAAGCAGATACCTTGTAACTTTCATCACACAACGAATATAGCAAATCTTTCATGACGGAAATTACAAATAACTTGAAAAATAACTGAAATGGCAAAAAATAAAACGGATATTACAAGCTTTGAGCCACAGCATTATTTATAATTGCAGTGAAACTATAACCAACACATCCGTGACTCGATCAAGCATCTTTTTTCTTACAGTGTTTCTTGCTGTAGTACCCGCTAAAGGGGCGGGGCTGCGTGCCGTCGCCCTGAGTTCTGAATTTCAGGAGAATCCGGTCGGAATCGACTATCCTCCACAGCTCAGCTGGAAACTGGAAGGCGAAGGGAACGGCATACTCCAGACCGCCTACAGGATAATCATTTCCGAATCCGAGGAGGCCCTCGCCTCCGGCACGGGAGACTTCTGGGACAGCGGCAGGGTGGAATCGGGGCAGTCGACCTGCATCTCCACCTCCGGGCTGCCGTTCAGGAGCCGTACCGCATATTTCTGGAAGGTCAAAGTATGGCAGGACGGGGAGGAATCCCCCTGGTCGGAAAGCGCTTCCTTCGAGATGGGGCTTACCGGCCCCCGCGACTGGATAGGCGGCTGGATAGGATATGTACCCGGCATTCCCGGAAGAGTGCAGTATTTCAAAGGCAGTTTCTGGCTGGAGAAGCCTCTCGCAAAGGCCAGGGCTTACGTCGCCGGCATAGGATTCCATGAGATTTACGTGAATCACAGGAAAGTGGGAGACATGGTGATGGCTCCCGCCCAGAGCACCTACAGCAAGAGGGTGTACTACGAGACCTACGACATCACCGACTATCTCGACAGAAGGGTGAACTCCATAGTCATCCCTGTCGCACAGGGCTGGATGGGCACCCCCCGGCTACGCATACAGATGGAAGTCACATATACCGACGGGAGCATGGACTTTCTTTCTTCCGACGCCTTCAGGCACGTCACCACCGGCCCCACCGTGTATTCCACGGTTTTCGACGGCGAATGCTATGATTCCAACCAGGACTTCGCCCAGATATGGGAGCCCGGGGTTCCCTCCGGACTGATGGACAAGCAGTGGGCATGGGCCCACAACACCGACGACCCCGTCGGGGAGATGCATTCCGCGAGGGTGGAACCGATAAGGATTGTGGAGACCATCAGGCCCCGCCTGGTCGCGAATCCTGAGAAAGGCGTATATGTATTTGACGCCGGACGCAACCTGGCAGGATGGGCCGCGATAAAGGTGCGCGGCGGCAAGGGCGACGAAATCTGCATCAAGTTCGCGGAAACCCTGCGCGAAGACGGAACGGTCAACCGGGACAATCTTCGCAACGCAAAATCCGAAGACAGGTTTATCTGCTCCGGATCGGGCTGGGAAAGCTGGGAGCCTTCATTCACCTATCATGGATTTCGTTATTTCCAGGTGGAGGGCCTGGGATATGTTCCTTCGGAAGACGACTTTGCGGTAAAGGCAGTGCGCACCGACGCGGCCGTGACGGGCAGGTTCAGCTGTTCTGACTCCCTTGCAAACAGGATTCACCGCATGGTCGTGAACACCGAATCGTCGAACATGCACAGCGTGCTCACCGACTGCCCCCAGCGCGACGAACGCATGGGCTGGCTGAACGACCTCACCGTGAGTCATGAAATCGCAGCGTACAACTTCGACATGGCGAGGTTCTTCCCCAAAATCGCCCAGGACATCACCGACACACAGGACGAATTCGGAGCTATCACCTGCGTGGCCCCCTTCCGCTTCGGGATGAGGCCGGCAGACCCTGTCTGCGCAAGCTACCTGCTGATGGCCTACAGTTCATGCAAGTTCTACGGAAACCGCCAGGCCGTCGCCGACCAGTTCGACGGAATGCGCGGCTGGGTGGACTACCTTTATTCGCGCACGCAGGACGGCATCGTGGATTACAGTTATTATGGCGACTGGTGTCCGCCCCGCGAATTCCTGATGGATCCCAATGGTTCCGGAGTATCCCGTGACACTCCGGGAAGGATGATATCCACCGGATATCTCTACTACTGCTCCGTACTCCTTTCCGAAATGGCCGGAATGCTCGGGAAGGATGAGCTTGCCGCCCTCTACAGGGAAAAGGCGGAAGCCACCTGCGAGGCCTTCAACGCAAAGTACTGGGATGAGGAAGCCGGAGGATATGCCGGCAACAACCAGGCGGGCAACGCCTTCGCCATTTACATGGGCCTGGCGAGAGGCGACAGGGCTTCCCGCGCTCTGGAAAACATAGTACGCGACGTGCGGGCAAGGGATTATCACCTTACCACCGGCAACCTCTGCACCAAGTATCTGCTCGACGTGCTTGCAGAAGGCGGGTACACCGACGTCGCATGGAAACTCGTCACCCAGACCACCTACCCGAGCTGGGGCTTCATGCTTTCGAAAGGGGCCACCACCGTATGGGAGCGCTGGGAATATCTTACCGGAGATGCCATGAACTCCCACAACCATCCCATGATGGGCACCGTGGATCCCTGGTTCTACAAGTATCTGCTCGGGATACTTCCCGACTTTGCCAACCCCGGCTTCGACCGTTTCACCCTCAAGCCGTGCATCCCTTCAGACCTTTCATCGGCGGAAGGTTCGCTCGATACCGTGAAGGGAAAGATTGTATCGGAATGGAGCAAAAAGGGAAATACGCTGAACTGGACCGTGGAGATTCCCGCCAACAGCGTTGCGGAAGTCTGGGTACCCTGCAGGGAAGGCGCCTCCGCAAGCTGCAACGGCAGGAAACTCAAGGGCGTGCGTTCCGGCAGTTACATCAAAACCGAACTCGGCTCCGGCCGTTATGAATTCAGAAGCAGACTATGAAACACAGATTTTCAACAATACTTGCCATACTGTTCCTGATAATGCCTTTGCAGGCATGCAACACCCAGCCACAGTATATCACGCCCCAGGAAGGCAGCAAGACCGGCAGCGAAGATGATGATGGCAAGACCGCCAAGCCCGTCGATGCCGACCCTTACACCTTCTGCAACCTGGTGGGGGTGGATCAGTTCGGGCGTACATTCGACACTGTGGGAGGCATACGCGACGACAGGCAGGTAGGACTTTTCTTCTGGCTCTGGATAGGTCAGCCCTATGCCAGCGGAGTGTACGACGCCACGAAAATCATCGCCCTTCCCAACGGACTTGATATCCTGACCGACTTCGACAGCCTCGACCCCGCGGTCAGCCCCAACGGCCAGCAGCACTGGTGGGGGGAACCGCTCTGGGGTTATTACAATTCCGACGACGAATGGGTACTGCGCAAACAGTTGCAGATGATTAGCATGGCAGGCGTAGATTTCATCTTCTTCGACCACACCAATACGGTGGTATACGATGCAGTGATGTTCAAGGTCTGCAAAATCATAGACGAAATGCAGAAGCAGGGATGGAATCCTCCCAGGGTGGTGAGTTACACGCACTCCCGTTCCATCCAGACCACACGGAAGCTTTACGAGCTCATGTACAAGCCGGGGCGCTATCCCGACACCTGGTACATGGTGGACGGGAAGCCTCTCATCATTGCCTACACGGACCCTGCAGACGATCTTGCGGAAGCAGCGTCGAGGAATGACACAAGCTACAATCCCGGAGAACTCGAAGGGGAAATACGGGATTTCTTCCACTTCTTCAAGCCCAACTGGCCTTCCGACCCGAGCTATCCCGACGGATTCACCTGGGTGGAATGGAAGTTCCCCCAGCCCATGCACTCCGAGTCCGGAATGATGAACGTCACAGTAGCGAGCCATCCCGGTGTGCCCATGTCCTTCTCACTCACACGCCCCGGGCACATCAACTGGGGCCGCGGATGGGACCCCGCGCTCCGGCAGAACATCTCTTCGGACGTGGACAAAGGCACCTTCTTCCAGGCGCAGTGGGATGAAGCCATAAAGGCGGATCCCGACATGATTTCAGTGGGAGGATGGAACGAATGGATAGCCTACAAGCAGCCCTACGATGGGGAATACATGCTCTGCGATGCCGTCAACAAGGAGTATTCCAGGGATATAGAGCCCATGAAGGGCGGTTATGAGGATGCCTTCTACCTCCAGCTGGTAAAGAATGTGCGCCGATACAAATGCACGGAAAACGGCAAGACCGGTTCGCAGAGGGCGCATACCATTGATATCGACGGTGATGTGTCACAATGGGATGAAGTGGAATATGCCGTAAGGAACACCGACTACGCCTTCATGGCCCGCAACAATTATGGCAACACCCAGAAAGTGCATTACGCCCAGCCGGCTCCCGTCGACAAAATCAC
Source organism: uncultured Bacteroidales bacterium (assembly GCA_905235675.1). Classification (GTDB taxonomy): domain Bacteria; phylum Bacteroidota; class Bacteroidia; order Bacteroidales; family UBA932; genus Cryptobacteroides. The sequence goes on from CAJONC010000004.1 coordinate 91,609, forward strand.
CACCGTGAAGGTGGCGCACGACGCCACTTACATATACTTCTATATAGAAGGCAAGGACGGGTTCAGCAAGTATTCGGGAAAGACCAACTGGCTGAATGTCCTGATAGGCTGCGGCGACCCGGCCGCCAAGGCCTGGGAGTGCTACGACTATGTAGTCGGCATGCAGGTCAACGGCAAGAGCGCGTCGGTGCACAGGATCAACAAGGGCTACACCGTTTCGGAAACAGGCAAGGCCGACATCCGCATTTCGGGCAGGGCCATAAAGCTGAAGATTCCCCGCAGCAGCGTGGGAATGGGCAGCGGCAAGCGCTTTTATTTCAAGGTCGAAATGGGTGTGGAAAACCCTTCCGACATAATGAACACCTATTCTTCCGGCTCGGCCATTCCCATGGGAAGGCTCAGCTACATGTACGAAATGAACTGATACAAGCAATATGAAAAAGAGAATCATAATGTACCTGCTGCTGGCCGCAGGCCTGAACCTGAGCCTGCATGCCCAGCAGAACCGGGGCATGACGGTTTCGGGAGTTGTCACAGACACCCAGAACCTCCCCGTTCCCGGGGTGACGGTCCAGGTGAAAGGCGGCAGCGGCGGCGAAATCGCCGACGTGCAGGGCCGCTACACCATCGACGTTCCCTCATCCGGCAGCATCCTGACATTCTCCTGCCTCGGGTATGAGACTGTGGACGTGGCTGTCAACGGACGCGCCATCGTCAATGTGATAATTCAGGAATCCTCCGCAATGCTCGAAGAGACTGTCGTCGTGGCATACGGGCAGCAGAAAAGGGAAAGCGTAGTGGCCGCCATCGCCAGCATTCCCGCCACCGGACTGCGCCAGACACCGGCATCCAACCTCGGAATCGCCCTTGCGGGACGCCTTCCCGGGCTCACCGTACTCCAGCGTTCCGGCGTCCCTGGCGGAGAATCCATGAATTTCTACATCAGGGGCATGAGTACGGTGAACGGACAGGATCCCCTTACCCTCGTCGACGGCGTGGAGCGCAGCTTCACCGCCCTCGATCCCCGCGAGGTTGAATCCATCACCGTGCTCAAGGACGCATCGGCAACCGCAGTATACGGTGTGCGCGGAGCAAACGGTGTCATCCTCATCACCACCCGCAGGGGCAAGGCCGGCAAACCGGTGATAGACGTTACCGCGGAGCAGTCCTGGCAGAACCCCACCCGCATGGCCGACATGGTGAACGCCTACGACTATGCCGTACTCCGCAACCAGGTGGAAACCCAGAACGGCAGGGCTCCCATATACGGCCCCGAAGCCCTGGAGCACTACCGCACCGGTGACATGCAAACGCTTTATCCCACCCGCAACTTCGTCAAGGAATTCATAATGCCCAACTCGCCGATGGAACGTGTGAACGTCAATATCAGTGGAGGCAGCGACAGGATGAAATACTTCACCACCGTGGGCTACCTGCACCAGAACGGTATGTTCCGCACCGAGAAATTCGACGAATACGACTACGACCCCACGTCCAAGGCCGACAGGGTGAACTTCCGTTCCAACTTCGACATAGACGTTACCAACAGCCTCCGCATGTTCCTCAACATAAGCGGCTACATGCAGCGCAAGAACGACCCTGTGGTGGTGCCCAACAACGGCGCCTACCTCAACGACGTAAACGCTTATTCAATCGTGGTGAGTTCCCTCATCAGCACTCCGGCCAATTATTTCAACGACACCACCCCGGACGGTGAAGTGCTCACCAATTCCCTGAAGGGAGGCAACATCGCCAACATCCCCTACGGTATTCTCAACCGCACAGGTTTCCGCAACACCCAGACCAACCAGGTGACGGCCACCGTAGGCCTCGAACAGAAACTCGACTTCATCACCAACGGACTCTCGGCCAAGGTGGTCCTGTCCTACGACGCCTATTCCTCGAACCAGCAGGTACGCCAGCGCACCTTCCAGCTCTACGAGGCCGTTGCGGACCCGACATCCCCCGACGGAGTGCGTTACGACAAGACCGGAACCATGTCCAACAGCGCCCTCAGCGACGCACAGTACCAGAGTTTCAACAACCTCTACAATATCGACGCCTCGCTGGACTACTCCCGCACCTTCGGCAAACACGATGTTACGGGCATGTTCCTGTTCAACCGTTTTCAGCGCGTGGTGAACATCCAGCTTCCCTACAATTACGTGGGTTTCGTAGGCCGCGCGACCTATTCCTATGACCGCAAGTATCTCGCCGAAGTCAATTTCGGCTACAACGGTTCCGAGCAGTTCGCCCCGGGGCACAAGATGGGCTTCTTCCCTTCGATGTCCGTCGGCTGGGTGCTTTCGGAAGAAGAATTCATGAAGAACCAGGATTTCATCACTTTCGCAAAGCTCAGGGCATCCTGCGGACAGGTTGGCAACGACAACATGAACGGTACCCGCTTCGCATTTCTCACCCTTTGGAGCGGGAGCTACGAATCGCAGATAGGAAATACCGAACTCGAATGGGAGAAATCCACGAAATACAACCTCGGCGTCGAACTCGGAATAAGGCACGACTGGCGTTTCGAAGGGGATGTCTTCTATGAAAGGCGCGACAACATCCTGATTCCGGCCACAGGCCTCATCCCCACCGGAGTTTTCGGTACCGGAGGCGTGTCGGTTTCAGGCATACTTCCCAAGGTGAATGCCGGACAGATTGAGAACAAAGGCTTCGAGTTCACGGCGAGCTACTCGCACAACTTCTCCCGTGACACCCACATGGAGCTCCGTCTCAACAGCGCATTCAACCGCAACAAGGTGCTCTACCTCAGCGAAGTGCTTCTTCCCGAAGACTATGCCGTGCGTCTCCGCAGCACAGGCTTCAGGCTTGGGCAGAACTTCGGTTACGAGACCGCAGGCTTCTTCAACAGCGAGCAGGACATACTCGACTGGTACGACCAGTCCGGTACCGGCTGCGTGCCGCAGGTGGGCGACTTGAAATACAAGGACAAGAACGGAGACGGTTACGTGGACGAGCGCGACCAGGTGCCCATAGGCAACCCTGAGGTGCCGGAATGGACTTTCGGAGCCGGACTCAGCCTGCAGTGGAAAAATTTCGACTTCAGCATGATGTGGCAGGGAGCCGCAGGGCGCAGTTACTATCTCACCGGACAGAATATCTGGGAAACCTACAACTTCAACCAGTGGCACAAGCAGGCATGGAGCCAGGAGCGCTACGATGCAGGGCTCCCCATCACCTACCCCCGCCTCGAGCCGGGCAGCAACGCCAGCAAGCTGATGTCCGACTTCTGGCTCGTGAACGGCGACTACATCCGCCTGAAGAACGCGGAGATAGGCTACAGCCTTCCCGACCGCATCACGAGGGCATGCAGGGCCGAATCCATAAGACTCTATGTGAACGGCCTCAACCTGCTCACCTTCGACAACTACCCTGTCAAATACCAGGATCCCGAACAGAACAACGCCCTGCTCTATCCTGTGTTCAAAACTTACAATATCGGCTTCAACATCACATTCTAAGGCATTATGAAAAAAATTATATTACTGACTGTTCCGGCCTTGCTGTGTATGGCAGGATGTGAAAAGATACTGGAAAAGACGCCCGACGGACAGATTACGCTCGACAAGGTGCTCACCAACCGCGACAGGAGCAAGGGCCTTATAGACGCCGCCTACGGTGCAGTTTACCAGCTGCGCGACGGCATATCATTCGTATACAATCCCATGGAATGTCTCACCGACAATGCCTTCTGGGCGGCGAACTACAATGCCTACGAATGGCACAACGGAATGCTGTCGCTGAGCAATCCGGTTGTGGACTGGCCATGGAATTCGCCTTCGGAGCAGTTATGGCCCGATTTCTGGCGTGGAATACGCCTCGCCAACAATGCCATAAAATATCTTCCCCAGTCCACGGTACTCACCCGCCAGGAAATTGACACCTGGGTGGCCGAGGCAAGGGTACTGCGCTGCTGGTACTATATGAACCTGCTGGAATTCTACGGACCCATGCCGTGGGTTGAAGAGCCTTTCGAGGCCACATATACCGGCTGGGGAGACCTCACCCGTCCCAGCTACGACTGGATTGCCGAAAAAATATCCTCGGAGATAATGGACGTGGTGCAATCCGGAGTCCTTCCTGACAGGCAGGTGCCGAACGAGGCGAGGCACGTCGACAACGGCGTGGCAAAAGCCATCAGGGCCAGGGTTTATCTCAATAACGCAAGTGCGCTCAACAATCCCGAACACGACGATGCCAAATGGCAAAAGGCTGCCGACGCCGCCCAGGACGTACTCAACATGAGCGAATACGAGCTGGTGCCCATGTCGCAGTACAAAGACCTCTTCGTGGGCGACTTCACCACCCCGGTAAAGGAGATAATATGGAGGGCGTGGGCGGACAACAGCCACATCAACAACACCAACGGAGTGGATGTAGGATCATATCCTTATGCATCCATCAACCATATATGGAACTGCGGGGAATCCCCCACCCAGGAACTTGTGGACTGCTTTGAAATGACAAACGGCGCACTGCCCGTCACTTACGTCGACGAAACCCGCACCCGCGTCAGCGTCAATCCCGCAGCCGCCGCACTCGGATACAGCGAAGAGCATGGAGGCGACCCTTACGCCAACCGCGACGCACGCTTCTATGTGGACATACTTTACAACGGGGCTAACTACGGTGTTCCCTACAACTGCTCCGAAGACTATATCGTAGAGACCTTCGTGGGCGGCCGCAACGGTTTCAACGACGTTATCTCCCAGGAGACACAGCGTTCCTGCACCGGCTATTACAGCCGCAAGGACAAGTACATCAATTATTGGGGGCCTGACGGAGGTTACGGCAAGATTGGAGTACACTGGGTTTTCTTCCGCCTTGCCGAATTCTATCTCGACAGGGCCGAAGCCCTGTGCGAACTCGGCGACTATGAAAATGCCGCCAAGACTCTCGACAAAGTGCGCCAGCGTGCCCTCCAGCCCGCAATCGAAGACGTGGACGGGTATGAAGCCACCTACGAATTCCTGATGCCCCGCATACGCAACGAGCGCAGGGTGGAATTCTGCCTGGAAGGCTGGCGTTTTCACGACCAGCGCCGTTGGAAGATTCTTTCCGAAACCAACCGTTTTGTGACGGGAATGCGCATCACAAAGGAAGATGACGGCAAGTTCAGCTATGAGCGCCGCAAAATCAGGGACTACCAGTCATACACCGACAAATATCTGGTAATGCCCATTCCTCTTGAGGATGCCAAGAAGATGACCGGAATGACACAGCCCGAAGCATGGCAATAAAACAGCAAGCATCATGAAAAAGCTCATAAGATACATATTGGTCCTTTCCGCCTGCGCGAGCCTGTTCGCATGTACGGAAAAAGAGGAATCCGGACCCGAAAGGGCCGGCTCGATAAAAGCCTATCCCGGCATTGAGAGGATAAAAATCGAATTCAAGGTTCCGGACGATGCCGTAAGCGGAAAAGTTTACTACAATTCCGGGGCGGTGAAAGCATTCGACATAGACGCGTCAAGCGAACTGCAGTCGGTAATAGTGGAAGGACTTTCCGCAGGAGAGCACACCCTCCGCGTGGTATCCCTCAGCTCCGACGGCAGGGAATCCCTTCCCAAAGGCGTGGTTTCCTATGCCTATCCGTCCAACTATTATAACGGAGATCCACAGAACCGCAGGTTCATCAGCCTGCAGACCATCTCAAAATACTCCGTGAGGATTACCTTCGGAGACGCAGCCCCCGATGAAGACGGCGTAATCATAGAATACACCAATACCTCGGGGCAGAAGAGTTCCATAACCCTTTCCGCCGACATGAATGTAATCGAGATCGATGACATCGACACAGGGTACGAATACAGTTACCATTCCATTTACAGGCCGTCGGATGACTGCATCGACGTGTTCGAAGCCAGGAAGACGAACCTGCAGGAAGCCGCCCTGATGCAGCTCGACAAGCATGGATGGACGGTTACCGCCTCCAGCAGCGCCGACGGATACTCCGCCTCGCTGATTGCCGACGGCAATACCCTCTCCTGTTGGAAAGCGGCCGCCACCGGAGAGCAGTGGCTTGTAATTGATTTTTCCAGCACCAAACTATTCTCAGGTCTCATAATCACCCAGTCCCAGGATCTTTCGTCCAGCACCATGGCAAAGCATTTCAGCTTCGAGACCAGCGACGACGCGATCAACTGGACTCCTGCACTGGACAGCAAGCTGAAGGGCAATTCCTATTCGCAGATTTTCAACTTCGACGAAGCCTTGCGTGCAAGATACGTGCGAATCAGTCTCGACAACGCTTATGAAGCCCTTCCTTTCAGCCTCGGTGAAGTAGATTTGTTCAACGAACTGTTCTCCTCATCCGAAGAGGAGCCGGCCACCATGCCGGGAATCGTAAACGGAACGCCGCCTTTCCAGGGTGAAGGGCCCGACCTTGCAACTCCGCTTAACCAGCCGGGACGCATGCAGCAGGCGGTAGGCTGGAACACCAGTTCCCCCACCATGATTACCCTCGACAATACGGTGGGCGCCCTCTGCGCATGGTCCGCAGCTGCCTGGGGAATCAGCGGAGTGACCAACGGAAAAGTATGGCAGAGCTTCGAGCTGCTTCCCGGCTACTACGAAGTGCAGTTCAATCTCGGGCACACGACGGACGTGAGATGCCTCGACATGTTCGGCATCGTGGCGACAGGACAGTCGCTGCCCGACTTCGACGCCGTCAAAACCTCAGCGGCAACATTGTCGTACATTGACATCCCCGCCAACCAGAGAACCCTGCAGTCGCTGCCGTTCAAGGTGACGGAAACTACGTACGTATCGACAGGATGGGTATACACCACCTATAACTTCTACGCAATTTCCGGAAGCATCCCGTGGAGCGACATGTATATTAACGGAGTTTCGCTGGAAGCCAGATAATTATTTACCATAACCATAATCAAACCACGTATGAAAAAAATTTTATCAATCCTCGCCATCGCGGCCTCCGTTATGTTCGCCGCATGCGAAAAAGTGGACCTCTCAAGCATCGAGAGCCGTCTCGACAAACTGGAAGCCGCTGTCAAAACGATTCAGGAAGCCCGTGACGGAGGCGACTACATCACCGATGTAACGCCCATCATGGAAGGCAATGAAATCGTAGGCTATGAAATCACTTTCAAAGAACACGGCAAGGTAACCGTACGCAACGGAAAGAACGGTTCGGACGGTGACTCGATGTTCAGTTCCGTCACCGTCACCGACGAAAACGTAACCTTCGTGACAAATGACGGAAAAACCTTCGTCATCCCCAGAGACGGCGCTTCCGTTTTCGGAATCGTCATTGAAACCAGAGCGTATACCGTAACCGCGCCGGGGCAGGAAATCAATGTTCCATACACCCTGAAAGGGGCCGATAACACAACTACGGTTTCCGCTATAGCGGGCGACGGATACAAAGCCGTCATCACTGACAAGGCCATCGTTATCACTGCTCCGGCTCTCCCTGCAGACACCCAGGTGCTTGCCGTAGCCGAAAACGGCGCCGGCAAGAGCAGCGTAGCGGTTATCAGGCTTTCCATTTCCGACGACCTTAAACCCGACAACCTCGCAAAAGACAAGTGGACCAGTGAAGCCGCAGCCATCATCGACGGAAAGGCGGACACCTACGCCGAAGGCACGTCTTTCGTAATCAAGCTCGGTTTCCAAAAGAACTTCTCTTCAATAATCCTTGCACAGGCAGCCGACATCAAGGATGCCACCCTTGCATCCAAGTTTACGCTCGAAACCAGCACGGACGGCAGTACATGGACAGTCGCGCTCGCCGACGCAGTCCTTGCCGGACGCCCCGGAAGCCAGATTTTCAATCTCGGCACCGTAGTTTCCGCTTCCGACATCAGGATTACCCTCTCCGCTCCTTTCGAGGAAAGTCTCCCTGTACGCCTTGCCGAAGTTGACCTCGGAATAGGCGAAAGCGCCACCTGCACGCCCACGGACCTTGCGGCAGTCCCTGCTCTCAAGAATGCCAAAAAGCCCTTCCAGAGCGATGGATCCAACCTTGCTCCAAGCGTCGGCGCTGAACGATTCCAGCGTATCGTAGACTGGCAGATGACTGACAATGTCTATATCTCCTTCGACAACCATCCTTCACTTATGGCCATGGCCTGCTGGGGAGCCGCAGTCTGGGGAATCAGCATGCCTACCAACGCAAAGGTATGGCAGACTCTTGCCTTTACTCCCGGTTACTATGCAGTCAATGTCCAGATCGGCCACACAGGCAACCCTTACGGAGTAGATATATACTTCGCCGCCGCCACGGGTGACGCCCTGCCCGACCTCTCCGACGTGTCCACAGCCGCCAACACTCTCGCATATGTTGCAGGCAAAGAGCACCAGAACGAAACTTATCCGCTTGCGTTCAAGATTGAGGAAGCCGGCAATGTATCCATAGGAATGGTTTACAACCTCTACAACACTTATAGTCTGAACGGTTCTCCCTACAGCGATTTCTACATCCACGGATTTGAAGTAGTAGGAAGGTAGCCATGCCATCTATACTCAAGCATATTCCTGCCGCCGTCCTGCTGTCGCTGCTGCTTTCCTGCGGCTGCGGCAAGCAGGCGGCAAGCGGGGAATACAGGCCGGAAAGCATCTATGTGGCCCGGACGGAGCTTTCCATGCAGCCCGGCGACAAAGTCCAGCTCGTGGCAAAACCCGTTCCCTCGATTGCGGGGACGCTCGCTTTTTCCTGGGAATCTTCGGACAATACCGTGGCGACGGTATCCGACGGTCTCGTAGAGGCCGTATCGGAAGGCAATGCCACTGTCACGGTCAGCTATCTGAACCTTTCCACCAGGGTTGAAGTCAGCGTCAGCGCCGAAAAGAGTACGGGAGCAGTCCTTTACAACACCAAACTGGACAGCGACAACAAGCCCGACGACGTGCTCCTCAACGGAGCCGCCTCATACAATGCGGACGGGCTTCTGGTGAACAAGACTGCCGGACTTGTGAAACTGAACCGCTTCTACGCCCTTGGCGAAAGGCTGGTGCGCTACCGCATCGTGCCTTCGGATGATGCCGTCTGCATCTTCCAGGCAGAAGACGGCGACTTCCAGGTCACCCTCGACATTCCCGGAAAGAAAGTCTCCATACTCACCAGCCCCGTCACCTCGCGCGAAGTTGAATTTCTTGCGGGAGGCAGGGAGTTTGATGTCGAGGTTCAGCACATCTACCAGAACGCCGTCGTGCGCGTGGTGGATGTGCAGAGCGGCAGGGAAGCAAGCCTCAGCGCCACCAACGACGGTCGCGGAGGATGCGGCAAGGGTGCCGTCGGTCCCGGTTTCTATGTGGGCCCCGGTTGGGATTACTACTGTTTCGGACTCAGGGAAGGTTCTTCGATGCTGGTGGAACGCATCACCGTGGAATCTTTCAAGGACAAGGTAAAGCTCCTGATTTACGGAGATTCCATCTCCCAGCCCGAATGTTACTATCCCACCGCCGACTTCCCCGAAGCCTACACGCAGCTGTTGATAGCAGGGTTGGGCGGCAGCGCAATGTCCAGCGGGCGCGGCGGCTGCACGATCGCAACTGTCAGCAACTTTATCCGCAACGAACTCCCCTACATCAAGGCCGACTACGTCATGGTGACAATCGGCACCAACGGCGGCAACACCGACGAGAACCTTACCGCGCTGATGCAGTATATCCGCGACTGCGGTTCCATTCCCATACTGAACAACATGCCATGCAACGAAAGCGGATCCCAGAACAGGGAGGATTTCGGGGGGAACCCCGTGATTTCCAGGGTAAGGGAGAAACTCGGAATCAAAGGCGCGCTGCTCGACCGGGCCACATCCCTCGCAGGAGACGGCAAGGAGGTGGACAAGTCGATGATGTACTGGGAAGACTATACCGATTATCCCGCCCCCATGACAGGGTGGCAGATTTACCATCACCCCAACCCGAAGGGCGGAAGGGCGATGTATGAACAGATACGCAAAGACGTACCGGAAATTTTCAATTGACCATAAACAACACTGAAATATGAAAAAAGTAGCAGACAAACAAATCCTGATGGCCGCTGATTTTGCAGGTTATCCCCTCAAGGAGGCCATTAAAGAATACCTCGAAAACAAGGGATGGACAGTTACCGACATAGGCGTAAAGGCCGATTCCGATCCCGAGGACACCGAGTTGATGTTTCACCGCATCGGCCTGAGAGTAGGTTCGATGATTACCGAAAAGGAATTTGAAAGGGCCCTCATCTTCTGCGGCACGGGCATGGGTATACACATCGCCGCAAGCAAATGCCCCGGAGTACACGCAGGCGTGGTGGAATCCGTTCCCGCAGCCTTCCGTGCCATCACCGGAAACGGAGTGAACGTCCTTGCAATGGGAGCATTCTACGTAACTCCCGAACTTGGCAAGCAATGTGCCGACGCCTTCCTTTACAACGACTTCGGAAGCGGTTGGGAATGGTGGCCGGACTTCGATAAATTCCATCAGATTGCCATCGACGAGCTGAATGCCTTCAACTACGAAGAATACAAGGCCAACGGCTTCAAGGTGAAACATCTCGGAGACTGCCACTGCGAGCTCTACGACCGTCCTGAGGGAATGTCGAGCATACCGCTGATGGTGAAGAGATAATTTTTTTATATCTTTGGAGAAAATTCATTCTCTGATATGGCAATTTTAATCGGTCTGTTGATTATCGCGATAGGGGCATTCTGCCAGAGCAGCAGCTATGTCCCTATCAACAAAATTAAGAAATGGAGCTGGGAAAGCTACTGGCTCGTGCAGGGCATATTCGCCTGGCTGGTATTCCCTCTTCTGGGCGCCCTGATGGCCGTTCCCTCGGGAGAGTCGCTGTTCGCCATGTTCGCCGCCCATCCCAAGGAATCCCTGCTCACCATACTCTTCGGAGTTCTCTGGGGCGTAGGCGGACTCACCTTCGGCCTCTCCATGCGCTATCTCGGCGTAGCCCTCGGGCAGTCAATCGCCCTCGGCCTCTGCGCCGGTCTCGGAACCATCCTCACCCCTATCTTCACCGGCAACACCTCCGACCTCACCATGCCCGTAATCGTTGGCGTGGTGGTAACGATAGTCGGTATTGCCATCATCGGCATGGCAGGAGGACGCAAGTCCAGGGAAGCCGGCGAAGGCGCGAAAGAAGCGGTGAAGGACTTCAATTTCGGCAAGGGCCTGATGGTGGCAGTGCTGTCCGGACTGATGAGCGCCTGCTTCGCCATCGGCCTCGGTTTCGGAAGCGTTCTCACATGGAGCGAAAGTCCGGAAATTTTCGCGACACTTCCCGCCACCATGCTGGTAGCCCTCGGAGGATTCTTTACCAATGCCGCATACTGCCTGTACCAGAATTCCCGCAACAAGACTTTCGGCGACTATGCCGACGGCAGACTGTGGCTCCGCAACATAGGATTCTGCGCACTGGCGGGACTGCTGTGGTACTCCCAGTTCTTCGGGCTTTCGCTCGGAAAAGGCTTCCTCGGAGGATCTCCCGTGCTTATCGCATTCTCGTGGTGCATACTGATGTCGCTCGATATAGTATTCTCCAACGTTTGGGGTATCATCCTGAAGGAATGGAAGGGTTGTTCGAAGAAAACCATAGCGATACTTGTGGGAGGTTTGGCGGTGCTGATATTGTCGACCTTCCTCCCCCAGTTGCTGTAGCAACAAAATTCACAATCCTATTGCCAAAAATCAAATGTTTAGATTCCGCCTTACCTTGTAGATTTGGCGGAATCTCTTTAATTTTGTGAGTTATTATCAAAACTGAAAGTTTAGAACTCAAAACATAATGGCACAAGTAGTGATTATGCCCAAACAGGGCCAGTCAGTGGAGAGCTGCATAGTCTCCGAATTCAAAAAGAAAGTCGGCGATAGCGTCAAAGTTGGCGACATCCTTTTCGGCTACGAAACCGACAAGGCCACTTTCGAGGAAGAAGCAAAAGTTGAAGGGACCGTCCTTGCCATCTTCTTCAACGATGGCGACGAGATTCCCGTCCTCACAAATGTCATGGTTATCGGGCAGCCCGGTGAGTCTTTCGCCGAATTCGCACCTGCAGGCGTTCAGGAGAGGAGCGATTCCTCTTCAGCCGTCTCGCATTCGCTCGACCCCACCACTCCGCAGGGCGGAGCGGTCCCCCCTCTTAGCGTGCCGAGGGTGGCAGCGGCTTCAGAGGAAACCACCTCTCCTTCCGCCTCTGCCGCGGCAACTCCAGGTGCTCCTGCATCTCCCCGCGCCCGAATGATTGCAGACGAAAAGTCCGTCAATCTCGACGCAGTGGCGGGCAGCGGCCCCCACGGACGCATCATCGCCCGCGACGTAGAAGCTGCTGCAGCCGCACAGGGCAAACTTTCCGGACTCGCAAAGGCGAAGATGGCCGAAGGCGGCCTCGTGGCGGGAGAAGGCAGCGGCCTTGCAGGAACGGTGAAGGGATCCGACCTCAAGACCTGGAAGCCCAACCATACCGACATTGCCGGAGAAGGCGAAGAATTCGAAGTGGTGAAGATGAGCAACATGCGCAAGCTCATCGCGAAGAGCATGTACAATTCCCTCCAGAATTCCGCACAGCTCACCCACATGCTCGGTGCCGACGCCCGCAAGATCCAGGCACTGCGCAAGAAAGCGAAGAAGGCCCTCGAAGAAGGAAAGATCGACGCCAACATCACGATCAACGACTTCGTCTGCTTCGCCGTCATCAAGGCCCTGCAGAAATTCCCGAACGTCAACTCCCACTGCCTCGGCGATGCGATGCGCCTCTTCAAGACCGTCAACCTCGGCTGTGCAGTCGATACCGAACGCGGCCTGATGGTTCCCGTGATAAAGAATGCCGACGAACTCAGTATCATCGGACTCAGCAAGGAGCTGAAGAAGGCCGCCGACGCCTGCAAGAAGGGTTCCTTCAATCCCGACCTCCTCGCAGCCGAAGCAGGCAGTTTCACGGTTTCCAACCTCGGAGGATACGGAGTTGAGTGGTTCACCCCCATCATCAACGTGCCCCAGAGCGCCATTCTCGGAGTAGGCACCATAGTGGCAAGGCCCAAGGACCTCGGCAACGGCGTCTACGGATTCGTACCTTACCTCGGCCTGAGCCTCACCTACGACCACAGGGCCATCGACGGCGGCGAAGCCACCAGGTTCCTCAAGCAGGTGGCTGTCGAGATTGAAACACTGGAAGTGGATTTTTAACAACACCAAATATGGAACAGAAATTTGATCTGGCAATTATCGGAGGAGGCCCCGGCGGATACGTGGCAGCTGAAAGGGCTGCGGCCGAAGGCCTCTCCACCGTTCTTTTCGAGCGCAGGAACCTTGGCGGCGTATGCCTCAACGAAGGATGCATCCCCACCAAGACACTGCTCTACAGCGCTAAAGTTTACAATTACGCCAAGGAAGGCGACCATTACGGAGTCTACACCGAAAATCCCAGCGTGAAATACGACGAAATCGTAGCCCGCAAGGACAAAGTGGTGAAGAAGCTCGTAGGCGGCATCAAGGCCGCCATGAAGGCCGGAAAGGTGACCGTCGTGAACGCGGAAGCCGTGATTGAAGGCCGCAGCGCGGAAGGCATCACCGTAAAGGCCGGCGAAGAGTCCTGCACCGCGAAGAACCTACTCATCTGCACCGGTTCCGAGGCGGCCGTACCTCCCCTCCCCGGCATCAAGGAAGCGGGCGACGTCATAGTCACCAACCGCGAAATCCTCGCCCTCACCGAACAGCCCAGGGAACTCGTGGTAATCGGAGGCGGCGTGATAGGAATGGAATTCGCCGCATTCTACAGCACACTCGGAACCAAGGTCACCGTGGTGGAGATGCTTCCGAAGATACTCGGTCCCCTCGACAACGAGATCAGCTCCATGCTGCAGAAAATCTATGAAAAGAAGGGCATAGACTTCCGCCTCAAGTGCAAGGTTACCGGAATCGAAGGCAACACCGTGGTATTCGAGGATCCCGAAGGCAAGGTCTGCCGCGTATCCGGCGACAAGATACTCGTGAGCGTAGGCCGCCGCGCCAACCTCAAGGGCTTCGGACTCGAAAATCTCGGTGTGGAACTCGCCCTCAATCCCGCAGGACGCCCCTACGGCATCAAGGTGGACGGGCAGATGCGCACCAACATTCCCAATGTCTATGCAGCGGGCGACGTAACCGGCTTCTCCATGCTGGCACACACCGCATCCCGCGAAGGCGAGGTTGCAGTCAACACCATTCTCGGAAAGAAGGACCGCATGCGCTACAACGCAATTCCCGGAGTGGTTTACACCAATCCCGAAGTTGCGGGAGTCGGTCTCACCGAAGAGGAAGCCAAGTCCAAGGGAATCGACTACAAGGTTTCCAAGCTTCCCATGGCCTACTCCGGCAGGTTCGTCGCTGAAAACGAGGGCGGCGAAGGCCTCTGCAAAATTATCTTCGGAGCCAAGTATCACGAGGTGCTGGGCGTCCACATGCTCGGCAATCCCTGCTCGGAAATCATCGACGCAGCCTGCATCGCAATAGAGCAGGAGATGACCGCGGAACAGCTCAAGGAAGTCGTATTCCCTCATCCCACAGTATCAGAAATCATCAAAGAAACCGTATTTTCACTGAAATAAGCCATGCCTAAATCACTTTATATCGACCCTGAGGTCACCCTGCGCCCGCAGGAACACGAAATCAAGTTCCCCGAGATTCCGGTAATGCAGTACAAGAAGACTGTGAAGGAAGAGCTCAAGGAGGGGAATTTCACCAAGGAGGATCTGCTCCGCATCTATCGTGACATGTTCACCATCCGCGAGTTCGAGACCATGCTCAACCTCGTGAAGACCACCGGAGGCTACAACGGAGTTGAATACAACAACCCCGGCCCCGCCCACCTCTCCGCCGGACAGGAAGCCGCCGCAGTAGGCATGGCCTACAATCTCGACACCGACGACTTCATCTTCGGAAGCCACCGCAGCCACGGCGAAATCCTTGCAAAAGGCCTGCGCAGCATACAGATTCTTCCCGATGATGAACTCAAGAAGATAATGGAAGACTTCTGGGGAGGAGCCACCCTCGCAGTCGCAGCAAAGGACTACAAGGGCAAGGACACCAAGGAACTCGGCATCCGCTTCCTCATCTACGGCGCCATCGCCGAAATCTTCGCCCGCACCACCGGTTTCAACAAGGGTCTGGGCGGAAGCATGCACACCTTCTTCACCCCCTTCGGAATCTATCCCAACAACGCTATCGTGGGCGGCAGCGGATCCATCGCTGTAGGCGCGGCCCTCTACAAGAAAGTCAACCGCAAAAAAGGCATAGTGGTCGCCAACCTCGGCGACGGCGCAATGGCCCGCGGCCCCGTGCTCGAAGGCATGACCTTCGCATCCATGGACCAGTTCAACACCCTCTGGGAAGGCGACATGAAGGGCGGACTGCCCGTGCTCATCAACGTGATGGACAACCAGTACGCAATGGGCGGCCAGACCAAGGGCGAAACCATGGGATACACCTTCCCCGCCCGTCTCGGTGCCGGATTCAACCCTGAAGCCTGGCACGCAGAGCGCGTCAACGGCTACGATCCCCTCGCAGTCATCGACGCGTTCCGCCGCAAGAAGGCCCTTCTCGAGAAGAAGGAAGGACCCGCACTCCTCGACGTGGTAACCTACCGTTACAGCGGGCACTCCCCTTCCGACCAGAGTTCCTACCGTACCAAGGAGGAAATCGCGGCCTGGGAGGCGGAAGACTGCATCGTGGCCTACGGCAAGAAACTCATCGAATCCGGCGTAGCCACACAGAAAGACCTGAACGGGATTCAGGCAAAGATGAAGGATATCATCTTCGAGATGTACAAGCTCGCCATCGACGAAACCGTATCTCCCCGAATGGACCTCGTCAAGGACAACGAACTCCTCGGCGACATGATGTTCAGCAACGGCAGCGTGGATTCCTTCGGCGACGCCAAGCCCGACGTGCTGATGCCCATGGAGGAGAATCCCCGCGTGAAGCAGATTGCAGGAAAGAACCGCTTCTATCTCGACAAAGACGGCAAGCCGGTCAGCAGCATGAAGATGTACAACTTCCGCGACGGCGTGTTCGAAGCCATAGTCGACCGTTTCTACAAGGATTCTTCCCTCGTTGCATACGGCGAGGAGAACCGTGAGTGGGGCGGAGCGTTCGCAGTCTATCGCGGACTCACCGAGGCGCTCCCCTATCACCGCCTCTTCAACAGCCCCATCGCCGAAGCCGCCATCATCGGCACTTCCATCGGCTATGCAATGTGCGGCGGCCGCGTGATTCCCGAAATCATGTACTGCGACTTCCTCGGCTGCTGCGGCGACGAGATATTCAACCAGCTCCCCAAGTGGCAGGCAATGTCCGGCAACATACTCAAGATGCCCGTGGTGGTGCGCGTGTCCGTCGGCAGCAAGTACGGCGCACAGCATTCCCAGGACTGGACCAGCCTCTGCACCCACATCCCCGGCCTGAAGGTGGTATTCCCCGTCACTCCTTACGATGCCAAGGGCCTGATGAACAGCGCCCTGCAGGGAACCGACCCCGTCATCTTCTTCGAAAGCCAGCGTCTCTACGGCATTGGCGAACAGTTCCACGAAGGCGGAGTGCCTGAAAGCTACTACGAGATTCCTTTCGGAGAGCCTGATGTCAAGCGCGAAGGCAAGGATGTCACCTTCCTCACCATAGGCGCAACCCTCTACAGGGCCCTGAAGGCCGCCGACGAACTCAAGGAGAAATATGGCCTTGAGGCCGAGGTTATCGACGCCCGCACCCTCGTTCCCTTCAACTACGAGAAGGTTATCGAAAGCGTCAAGAAGACAGGCCGCATCATCATCGCTGGCGACGCTTCCGCACGCGGATCCTTCCTCAACGACCTCGCCGCCAACATCACCGACCTCTGTTTCGACTATCTCGACGCAGCTCCCGTGGTGCTCGGTTCACGCAACTGGATCACCCCTTGCCACGAGCTCGAAGAGGCGTTCTTCCCCCAGCCGAGCTGGTTCCTCGACGTAATAAACGAGAAGATGGTTCCGCTGCCCGGATATGTTCCCACCGGAAACTTCACCGCAGCGCAGCAGATTATCCGTGCAAAGAAGGGTGTGTAGTATGACCGACGTTAATGCACACCTGCATACCCCGTATTCCTTCAGCGCGTTCCGCAATGTTGCGCAGGCGCTTGACATGGCGGCCGCTGAAGGAGTCAAAGTTGTGGGTATCAACGATTTTTATTCGACCGACGGCTACTCCGACTGGAAAGAAGGATGCGGCCGTCGGGGCCTTTATCCCCTCTTCGGCATCGAGTTCATCTCGCTGAACGCCGAAGACCAGGCTGCCGGACTCCGCGTAAACGACCCCAACAACCCGGGCCGTACCTACATCAGCGGCAAAGGACTCGCCTGTCCCGTTGTCCTGGCAGGAGAGGAAGCCCGTCAGCTCGCCGCCGTGAAGGCCGAATCCAACGCCCAGGTGGAGAGGATGTGCGCCAAACTGAACGCGCATCTTGCCGCAGTGGGAGAGGATTTCACACTTGATTTTGCAAAAATTGAGGCGGAACTCACCCGCGGCTCCATACGCGAACGCCATCTCGCCACGGCCCTGCGGCTTGCAGTGGAACGCGAGACGGGAATTTCCGCAGCACAGCACTATGAGAGAATCTTCGGACAGCCTGCAAAAGCTGACGTCAACGATGCCGCGGTCATAGAGAATGAAATCCGCAGCCGCCTGCTGAAGGCCGGAGGCGCAGCTTTCGTTCCGGAAGATCCCAAGGCCTTTCTTCCCATGACTACCGTGCAGCGCATAATCGAGGCTGCCGGAGGCATCCCCACCTATCCCTTCCTCGCGGACGACGCCAAAGGAAACTTCACCGACTTCGAGGGAGACCTGCAGAAAGCGGCCGACACCCTCAGAAAGCGCGGATTCCGCAGCGTGGAGTTCATTACCACACGCAATACCACCGCCGTGCTGGAGAGTTACGCCGGATATCTGGAAGATGAAGGTTTTATCGTAAGCTTCGGTTCGGAGCACAACACTCCCGCGATGGAGCCGATCAAACTCCGCACCCGCGACGCCGCCGGCCTTTCCGACAAGCTCAAGGCCATCAACTACCGTGGTGCATGCGCTATCGCCGCGCATCAGGCAGGCCTTGATTCAGTGGCGGCAGGAGACGAACTTATTCAAAAAAGCATAGGACTGTAATGAAAGAGATTGAACAACTGATAGAGGTGTCCCGCAGGTACGGGGCAGACAAACGCTTCGTGATTGCCGGAGGCGGAAACACTTCCTACAAGACCGCCGACCGTCTTTGGGTAAAGGCCAGCGGCCACGCCCTCGCCACCATAGGCGAAGACGGATTCGCCATTCTGGACCGTTCCAAACTGAACCCCATGGGCACCAAGGCATACAGCGCCGATACCTCAGAGCGCGAGGCCCAGGTGAAGGACGACCTGGCAGCCGCCTGCATCACCAAAGACCGCCGTCCTTCGGTGGAGACATCGATGCACAACGCTATCGGTTTCGCCTTCGTGGTGCATCTGCATCCTACAATGGTGAATGCCCTGATGTGCTCGGTGCAGGCTGAAGCAAAATGCGGGGAGCTTTTCCCCGATGCGCTTTACATTCCCTACTGCGACCCGGGATATACCCTTTTCAAGAAGGTGTATGACGAGATTGAGGCTTACAAGGCTGCACGCGGGGCCGAACCCAATGTAATCTTCCTTCAGAATCACGGAATTTTCGTCGCGGCCGACACCGTCGCGGAAATCGATGCGATTTACGACAGTATCATTTCCAAGCTTGAAGCAGCGGTGGAGGACTCTTCCTCTGAAACCACTGCCACCCTCGGCACGTTAAGAGGGAGGGGCCCAGCTCCGCTGGGAGGGGTCGAACGAAGTGAGACGGTTGAAGAGGAAGAGTCCTCCGCCGCTGCCGTCTCCGAAACAATTCCGGCAATCAGGCAGATACTTAGCCGTAGCGGCCGCGGCTTCAAGACGCTCACCGTCACCTCCAATGACCTCGCCCTTTATTTTGCGGAAAATGAGGAGAACTTCGCCAAGGTGGCGACTCCCTTCACGCCCGACATAATCGTCTACTGCAAAAGCCATTACATCTGGCTCGAAGCCGGAGATGAGCTCGTGGGGAGGGCAGAAAAAGCCATAGAAAAATACATTTCCGACTACGGCCACACTCCCAAAGTCATACTGATTCAGGGCATCGGCCTCGTGGCGGTTGGCGACAACGCCAGGAACGCCGGCATCATCACCGAAGTCTTCACCGATGCGATGAAAGTCGCATGCGGAGCGCAGGCCTTCGGCGGACAGCACGGAATGGAGCGCAAATGGATTGACTTCATCGACAACTGGGAAGTTGAAAATTACCGCCGCAAGGTGTCCGCAGGGGCATCCGCAGGCAGGGTGGAAGGCAAGACCATCATCGTCACCGGCGCCGCCCAGGGCTTCGGTGAAGGAATCGCACGCGAGCTCATGAAGGAAGGCGCCAACATAGTGGTCGCCGACCTCAACGATGTCACCGGCGAAGCCACGGCCGCATCCTTCAATGAAATCGCCAGGAACAACCGCGCCATCTTCGTCAAGACCAACGTGTCCGAACTCGAGAGCCTGAACAATCTCATCGAAACCACGATACGCAACTTCGGAGCCCTCGACGCATTCGTCAGCAACGCAGGCGTTGTCCGCGCAGGCGACCTCGAAGCCATGACTCCCGAGAACATGGAATTCGTCACCAAGATAAACTACAGCGCATATTTCTACTGCGCCAAGGTAGCCCAGCACGTGATGAAGCTCCAGACCTCCGCCGATCCCGACTACTATGCCGACATAGTGCAGGTGAACAGCAAGAGCGGACTGGAAGGCAGCAAGGCCAACTTTGCGTATGCCGGAAGCAAGTTCGGAGGCATAGGACTCACCCAGTCCTTCGCCCTGGAACTCGCTCCCTACCGCATCAAGGTTAACAGCATCTGCCCCGGCAACTTCCTCGACGGTCCACTGTGGAGCGATCCCGTGAAAGGCCTTTACGTGCAGTACCTGAATGCGGGCAAAGTTCCCGGAGCCAAGACTGTGGAAGATGTCAAGGAATACTATCTCTCCAAGGTGCCCATGCACAAGGGCTGCAATCCCGTGGATGTCACCAAAGCCATACTTTATGCGATGGATCAGACCGGCGAGACCGGACAGGCAATTCCCGTCACCGGCGGTCAGGTAATGTTGAATTAGAAATTATCAGATATGAAAACTAAAGCAGTACGTCTTTACGGAAAAGATGATTTGAGGCTGGAAGAATTCGAACTTCCCGCCATCAAGGACGATGAGATACTCGCCAAAGTGGTAAGCGACGACATCTGTATGTCTTCGTACAAATCTTCCCACCAGGGAGCGGAGCACAAGCGCGTCCCGGACGATGTGGCGGAGAATCCGACCATAATCGGACACGAGTTCGCCGGCATTATCGTGGAAGTCGGCAGTAAATGGGCGGGCAAGTTCAAGGCAGGTGACAAATTCTCCATCCAGCCTGCAATCAACTATCCCGACGGCCCCGTGGGGATTCTCTCCGCACCCGGTTACTCCTACAAATACTGCGGAGGCGACGCCACCTATGTAATCATCCCCAACGAGGTCATGGAGCAGAACTGCCTCTTCACCTACTACGGAGAAGCCTTCTATCCCGCCTCGCTCAGCGAACCTATCAGCTGCGTAATCGGAGCTCTTCACGCCCACTACCACACCACCCCCGGGTCCTATGTGCACAAAATGGAAATCAAGGACGGCGGCAAAATGGCCCTCCTCGCAGGAGTCGGCCCCATGGGACTCGCAATGATCAACTACGTGCTTCACCGCGAAGGTCCCGTGCCTTCCCTTTTCGTAATCACGGATATAGACCAGAGCCGTCTGGACCGCGCAGAATCACTCTACACCAAGGAGATGTTTGCAAAACGCGGAATTGAGCTTCACTATGTGAATACCGGCAGCGGTGATCCTGTCGCAAGCCTTATGGAACTTTCAGGAGGCACAGGCTACGACGACGTAGTAGTTATGGCTCCCGTGCCCGCCGTGGTAGAGCAGGCGGATGCAATCCTCGGATTCGACGGCTGCCTGGATTTCTTCTCAGGCCCCAAGAGCCAGGATTTCAGTGCTAAATTCAACTTCTACAACGTTCATTACGAAGCACACCACATAGTGGGCACCAGCGGCGGCAACACCGATGACATGCGCGAAGCTATCGAGCTTATGGGCAAGGGTATGGACCCTGCAGGGCTTATCACCCATATCGGCGGCCTCAACACCGTGGTGGACACCACCCTCAACCTGCCTTCAATCCCCGGCGGCAAGAAGATGGTATATACCCAGCTCACGATGCCCCTCACTGCAATTTCGGACTTCGGAAAAGTGGGCAAGCCCGTTTATGACGAACTCGACCGCATCTGCAAGGCACACAACGGCCTTTGGAACGCCGAGGCCGAGAAATACCTGCTGGAGAACGCAGACAAACTATAAAATAATGATGTCCCCCAAAAACGGCAACAGGGTAATCCTGCTGCCGTTTTTTTATCAAGTCAGGTGGCGGCCCTATTTGTGCGTCTGCGGCCTGGTCTGCAGCCTGGTCTGCGGCCTGGTCTGCGGCAGATTCGCTACAAGGTGTACCGTTTGCCGATGCGGATTTAAAAGGATGAAATGGAAAGGTCATATTTCCTCGCAAGGATCCGAAGATAATTTGAAAATGCGCTGGCGCTTAACTATTTGTAGCGCAGGGACTTGACGCATTCTCTCCCCCTCCGGTTCCGAGGGGAGAGGTTTGCTTAATCTATTGATTTACAGCAATTTGGGCGCCAGCATTTTGACCGATACGGGGCATCGGGCCTCAGCGGGATGCTCTCCTTTGCCCATACCGGCAACCGCCTGACCTCACTGCAGTGCTGGGACGGAGAAAACCTTCCTGGAATTGCGTTGCTCACCTACGACCAGATGGGCAATCTGCTCACGGACAGCAGAAAAGGTTTGCAATTCTCCTACAATCTTCTTAACTTGCCCTCGAAAGTGGAAGGCAGCGCCGGGAGCGGCAATGCCGGATTGACATTGAATTACGGCTACCTGAGCGATGGGACGAAGACGAGCGCGCTGCTTGCGGACGGGGACGGACTGAAGTACCGCGGGAACTTCGTTTACGAGGTGACAGCGGAGCCGGTGGACTGGTACGACGATATGGGCAACCACATCACGGATCCCAATCTATGGGAGAGCCTCGCCAGTATCGCATGGTCG
>CAJONC010000005.1 GCA_905235675.1 uncultured Bacteroidales bacterium
GGCCTACGAGCTCATCCCCTACGAGGTGGACGAGAACGATCTCGCGGCGGGGCATGTGGCGGAGCAACTCGGCGAGCCGATAGAACAGGTGTTCAAAACCCTTGTGCTGAGGGGCGACAGGAACGGGCTCTTCGTGTGCGTGATGCCCGGCGATATGGAGGTGGACCTTAAACTGGCGGCGAAGATATCCGGCAACAAGAGCGCCGCGATGATTCACATGAAGGAACTTCTTCCCGAAACCGGATACATACGCGGCGGCTGCTCCCCGATAGGGATGAAGAAGCCTCTTCCTACTTTTATCCATGAATCCGCCCTTCTCTACGATTTTATCTACGTCAGCGCGGGCGTCCGCGGCCTCCAGCTCAAACTCAAGCCCGAAGACCTCATCTCCTTCATCGGCGCAGGGATTTATCCGCTGTAGGTGTTTGCCTATATGATAATCCGCCCCTTGCGGTCCATTACCACCGACTCGCTATCGTAGCTGCTGGTTATCCGTGCACGGATCAAGTTTTTGGAAATCATGTTAAAATCCGAATAGATGGCCGGAGTGATGGCTCTGCCCGTATGCTTGTCCATCAGGCATTCTCTGGACATCCTGTGCTACAGGTAGTTCGGGATGCGGCGGTAATAAAATTCGGGTGTCTGTCATTAAAAATTCAGGAATAATCCGTATCTTGCAAGACCTTAAACAAAGGAGGCCATTATGGGAATGTACATCAACGTCGGGAACGCAGGGTTCCGCTCTTCCAGAAATGGAGAATACGTCGACAAGTCAGGGCTTATCTCTGTGGTGAACCGTACGCTTTTTACGGAGCGTCGTTTCAGTTGCGTCACCCGCAGCCGTCGCTTCGGCAAGTCGATGGCGGCCAAGATGCTGTGTGCATATTATGACCAGTCCTGCGACTCCCGGGCCATGTTCGAGGACCTGGAGATTGCCTCCGACCCGAACTTTGAGAAGCACCTGAACAAGTACCCTGTTTTGTATCTGGACATGACCAACTTTGTGGGCAGCAAACAGGATCCGGACATCGTCCCCCACATACAGGAAAAACTTAAGGCCGACATTGTTACCGCCTATCCGTCCGTGCCCATAAGCCCTGATGACAATGTGATGGAAACTTTATATAAGGTTCAAGCATCCACAGGGGACGCCTTCTTTTTTATTATTGATGAATGGGACGCCATCTGCCGTGAGTACGAATCCGGCACCAAGGCGATGGACGACTATGTAGACTGGCTGCGCAGCATGTTCAAGAGCGTTTCCGCCAGTGATGTTTTCGCAGGGGTGTATATGACCGGAATCCTTCCCATCAAGAAATATAACACGCAGTCGGCGCTGAACAATTTTGTCGAGTACTCGATGGTGGAGCCTCGCAATATGGGGAGATACTTCGGCTTCACCAAGGACGAAGTGCGCGCCCTCGCAGAGAAGTATGGCGTAGATTTCGATAATCTGGAGAACTGGTACGACGGATACCAGATAGGCGACGAACAATCCATATTCAACCCCAACTCCGTAATGATGGCAGTTGATATCGGCCGCTGCCGGAGTTTCTGGGCTACCGCCAGTGCCTTCGATGCCGTGGCGGGCTATATCGGGATGAACTACGAGGGCCTGAAGGACGACATCATCGCCATGCTTGCCGGAGGAAGATGCAAGGTTAATCCTACCAGGTTCAGAAACGACATGCGGGACATCAACAGCAAGGACGATGTACTCACGGTGCTGATTCATCTCGGCTACCTTTCCTATAATTGGCGCAAGGACGAGTGCTACATTCCCAACCGCGAGGTGGCCGGCGAGATGGTCAATGCCGTCGAGGCCAATAATTGGAAAGAGGTGTCCGAATCGCTTGCCAAGTCTGAGAAACTGCTGGCCGCTACGCTGGCGGGCGACGAGGAGGCCGTGGCGAAAGGCATCGAAGCCGTCCACGACGAAAACACAAGCATTCTCAATTACAATGACGAGAACTCGCTCTCATGTGTCCTCAGCCTTGCCTACTATTATGCCCGCAACGACTATGTGATTCACCGCGAGTTGGCTTCGGGAAAGGGCTTTGCCGATATAGTGCTCGTCCCCCGAAAGAACGTGGATTCTCCGGCCATCATAATCGAACTGAAGGTCAACAAGGATGCCGACACGGCGCTGGAACAGATACTCCGCAAGGAATATCCTGCCAAGGTGGCGGAATATGCCGGAGACTTGCTCCTGGTTGGCGTCAATTACGACCGCGAGACCAAGCAGCACACGTGCCGGATTGAGAAGGGGTAACCTATAAAATGAAGGCCAATCAAACACGCATCCATGACAATGACCCCTGCGGAGAGATCCGCCGTTTGGTGGAAGAGTCCCTGGGGCGATTCCGCCTGATAGTGGCGGAGACCGAAACATTTCCGTCGTGGCAGGATCCTATCGTAATGCCGGTACCCTGCAAGGGAATCAGCAATGTTTTCGATGAATTGTCCTACAGTATCCGCTGGGGGATGCAGGACAATCTGCTCGTAGGCCAGGCTGTCAGCATCTCCAATCCCGACCCCGACGAACAGCACTGCTTCAGTATGCTCACCCTTTCGGCCCATTCCAAGGAAGAAATGCTTGACCTGCTTGCCCTGCAAGAGTCACAGGAAATCATCTACGACAGTTTCCTGCGACTGATTGAGGAAATGCATCACGTCTGAAAAAATCTTATCTTTGCACATCAAGAAAAAGCTGATGGATTACGCAAAATTCTTTTCCGACGATGTGCCGTCG
Source organism: uncultured Bacteroidales bacterium (assembly GCA_905235675.1). GTDB lineage: Bacteria > Bacteroidota > Bacteroidia > Bacteroidales > UBA932 > Cryptobacteroides. Next base: position 2,753 of record CAJONC010000005.1, read on the forward strand.
TTCCTGCGGTCGCCCGTGAGGGAGATTTTCCGCAAGGTGGACCTGGCGTCGATTTACTCGTTCGCGGGGGGCTACCCCGATGCGGCCACCTTCCCTATCGGGGAGATGGAGGGGCTGACGCGCAAGGTGATGGAGAAGTACGGTGCGAAGGCCCTGCAATATGGTGGTACCCAGGGGGTTCCGGAATTGCGGGAGGCTGTGTCGCGATGGTATGCACCCTTGCTGTACGGGCCGTCCGGCCCCGGGGAAATCCCTCTTGAGCATATACAGATAACCACATCTTCCCAGCAGGGGATAGATGTCTGCTCACGCATTTTCCTTAATCCCAGCGACGTGGTGCTCACCACCAATCCTGCCTATCTCGGCGCCCTTCAGTCTTTCAGGGCATACAGGGCGGAAGTGCGGGAACTTGCCTTGGACAAACCTGCCGGCAATGCAAAATTCATCTACATCGTCCCCGACTTCTGCAATCCTTCGGGCGTGACTATGAGCCTTGAAGAGAGGCAGACCTTGGTGGAATTCGCCCGCCGCGAAGACCTCCTGATAATTGAGGACAGCCCCTACCGTTCGCTCCGTTACAGCGGGACCGACGTCCCCACTATATATTCCCTCGCGCCCGAACGCACCCTGCATCTCGGCAGTTTCTCGAAGATATTCGCCCCCGGTTTCCGCCTCGGATGGATAATCGCGGCTCCCGAACTTCTGGAACAGATATTCATCTGCAAGCAGGCCCTGGACCTATGTCCGCCCGTGTTCGACCAGTACCTCGCCGCGGAATTCATAGCCGGAGGCGCTCTCGACCGCAATCTCTCACGCAGCATAGGGCTCTACCGCGAAAAGCGGGACTATATGCTCGAACTGCTGGAACGCTATATGCCGGAGGGAGTTAGCTGGACGCATCCCGACGGCGGCCTGTTCCTGTGGCTTACCCTGCCGGAAGAACTCGACACGGTAGCGATGTACGACAGGGCCCTGGCGGCAGGGGTGGCCTATGTGGCAGGTTCCTTCTTCTATCCCGACGGCAGCCACCGTAACACTATGAGGATCAATTTTTCGTACCTCGCCCGCGAGAGGATGGAGGACGGAGTAAAACTGCTGGCTGAGGTGATAAAAAGCAATTTGCAAGGCGTGCAGATTTTCAAGATGTCCGGCGCGGGGAACAAGTTCGTGGTTCTCGACGGCCGCGGGAAGGATATGGACGCCTTCCGGGATGTGGATAGAATCAAGTCTCTCTGCACGGAGTACCGGACCGACGGGCTGATGATTCTGGACGAGGGAGTGCCGGAGCAAAAAGCGGATTTCCGTATGGAATTCTACAACCCCGACGGAAGCGGCGGGATGATGTGCGGGAATGGCGGAAGATGCATCAGCGCCTTTGCGGACCGGCTCGGCGTAAAGCCTTTGCGTAAAGATCATTACGAGTTCATCGCTCCCGACGGGCCGCACTGTTCGGACATACTGGAGAGGCCATTGAAGGCCGAAGGTACGGCTATTGACGGCCGCTGGACGGTGCGCCTGAAAATGATAGATGTAAACGGCATCAGCCCAGTGCTGGGCGGTTATTTCCTGAACACCGGCACCCGCCATTTCGTGAAGTTTGTGGAAGATGTGGATGCAGTGAATGTAGAGGAGGAAGGCAAGGCGCTGCGCTGGAATGAGGCCTTCGCTCCTGAAGGCAGCAATGCCAACTTTGTCCAGGTTTGCGACGGTTTCCTGAAGGTACGTACTTTTGAGAAAGGTGTTGAGGGAGAGACACTTGCGTGTGGTACGGGGATCACTGCGAGCGCCATAGCAAGCTGGTTTGCACAGACAGTCGACCATTCTGCTGAAAACTCTCTGCGCTCTGCATTCCCTGCAGATGAAACAGGGCGCGTCAGCATACGCCTTCAGGCACGAAGCGGCGACATGCTGAGCGTGGACTTCCTGCCAGCAGGACCGTCAGCCTTCCGCGACATCTATCTCACCGGCCCGGCGGAATTTCTGGGAAAAACGATATCTTTGTAGGTATATGAAAAAGAAAATAACAATCTACATAAGTATAATTCTGGGTTTCCTGGTGCTGGCGTACGCTTTCGTGCCGCAGGTGCTGGACGGAAAGATAATCAACCAGAGCGACAATTCGGGCTGGCGCGGAATGGTGCAGGAGATGCACGAGTGGAACAAAGCTCATCCCGACGATAAGACGGCATGGACGGAATCGATGTTCGGGGGAATGCCCACCACTACCATTGAACCTTCCACCGAAGGCGACTGGACCCAGCCTCTCTATCGCGGCCTGATGGCCGGCAAGCGCCCTGCGAACTGGCTCTTCGTCTCCCTGGTGGGGGGATTCCTGCTGTTGCTTGCTTTCGGGGTGAACCCCCTGATAGCTGCCGGAGGCGCCGTCGCAATCAGCTTCTGTTCCTTCAATTTCCAGATAATACAGGTGGGGCACAACACCAAGATGCAGGCAATAGCCTTGATGCCCTGGGTGTTGGCTGCCATTGTATATGCCTATAAATCAGCCATCTCGCGAAAATTGCCCCAGGCCCTGCTTGGATCCGCCCTGTTCGGCCTCGCGGTAAGCTTCCAGATAAAGGCCAACCATCCCCAGATATCCTATTATCTCGCGCTGATAATACTTTTCTATGTACTTACAGTGTTCATCTGGCTGCTCTGCAGCAAGGAACGCAGAGCGTCCATAGGGAGGTTCTTCGCAGTTTCCGCACTGCTGCTGGTGCTTGGTCTGGCCGGAATAGGAACCAACGCCTCCAAGCTTCTCCCCACCCTCGAATACACCCCGTATTCCATGCGGGGGGGATCCACTTCGGGAGAAACCAAGGGACTGGACCTCGACTATGCCACGGCATGGAGTTACGGTAAGGAGGAACTGCCCAACCTGATGATTCCCAACTTCAACGGAGGGGCATCCGCCGGCAGGCTCGGACCCGACAGCGAGACCTACAAACTCCTCAAGCGGGCGGGACAGCCGAATCTCAAGCAGATCAGCAAACAGCTGCCTCTCTACTGGGGCCCGCAGCCCTTCACGGCAGGCCCGATGTTCATCGGAGGCATCAGCATATTCCTATTCCTGCTCGGGCTTTTCTGCTACAAGGGGAAGGAGCGCTGGTGGCTGCTCGCGGCGACCATCTTCGCGGTGTTCCTCGCTCTCGGGCACCATTTCTTATGGTTCACGAAACTCTGCTACAATTACCTGCCCCTATATAACAAGTTCCGCACGGTTTCGATGGCCCTCTGCGTCCTCCAGATAACCGTGCCTCTGCTTGGCTTCCTCTTCCTCGACAAACTGGTGAGGGAAGACATAGGGGCCGCCGAGCTCCGAAAGAAAGGCCTCATAGCCTTCCTGCTTACAGGAGGTATCTGCCTGATTTTCTGGATATTCCCCAGCCTTGCGGGAAGCTTCACCGGCGCGTCCGACTACGGGATGCAGGACGCCCTCGTGGATGCCCTCGTCGCCGACAGGATTTCGCTGCTCAGGCACGATGCCGCCGTGTCGTTCATACTGATTCTTGCCACCGCAGCCCTTCTCTGGTGGGCCTGCCTGCCAGGTTCCAAGCCTGCCGCGGACGCCGCAGAAGAGCACAGGAACGGCTTCGCGTCACGGGGGAGGAGGGTGATTTCCGCGATGGGAATCTGCGCGCTTGTGCTTGTGAACCTGTTCGCTGTCGGAAAGAGATATCTTTCTTCCGACGACTTCATGACTCCGAAAAATTTCATGTCGCAGTTCGAGCTGAGGCCGGTGGACAAGCTGATTCTTGCCGATGACGACCCTTCGTACCGTGTGCTGGACCTTACCGTAAACGTATTCAACGATTCTCACCCGTCCTACTGGCACAAGAACATCGGGGGATACTCTCCCGCCAAACTTCAAATCTATCAGGAGTATATCGAGAGTACGCTGCAGTCTGACATACAGGCTCTTACGAAGTCGCTGCAGGGAGTGCGGACAATTCAGGAGGCGGAAGCAGCGGTGCCCGAACTGGAAGGGCTCGCAAATCTCAACTGCAAGTATATCATAATAAATGAAGATGCCGCCCCGCTGAAGTATCCCTATGCGCGGGGGAATGCCTGGTTCGAAGCTCTCACGGATCCGGCAGAGGCGGAATGCAATGCCGATCCTGACTTCGTGCAACTGACATCCTACGCCCCCAACTGCCTCAAATATGAATATTCTGCATCTGGCGAACGCAAGCTTGTGTTCAGCGAGGTGTACTACCCTGCGGGGTGGAAGCTGACTTTGGAGGATGGCACCGAGCTGGAGATGTCCCTTTCCGACAAGGTGCTCCGGAGTGCGGTGGTGCCTGCAGGGAAGCATACGCTTGAGATGCGTTTCGCACCCGTTTCGTATTCGCGCGGAGCGGCGATGTCAAGGGCCTGTTCGATTCTTCTGATATTGCTCGTTCTCGGGTCGGTGGCAGGGATGTTTTTACCTTCAGTGAAACGCGATGGAAGTAAGGGCTAAAAAGTCGCTCGGGCAGCATTTCCTGGTGGATCTCGGAGTTGCCGGTCGCATTGTGGACTCCCTCAATGCGGAGGGCACGAAAGCGGATGTGCTGGAGATAGGCCCCGGAATGGGTGTCCTCACCAGGTTCCTGCTGCAGAGGGAGGATATCAATCTGAAGATGGTGGAACTCGACGGGGAGTCGGTGGATTATCTGCTTACCCATTATAACGGGATGCAGGGCCGTCTCTATCAGGCGGACTACCTCAAACTCGACATTCACAGGCTTTTCGGGGGGCAGTACAAGATAATAGGAAACTTTCCTTACAATATCTCATCGCAAATTTTCTTCAAGATACTGGACGACCGCGACCGTGTTCCGGAAGTGGTGTGCATGATTCAGAAGGAAGTCGCGGAACGTATTGCGGAGGGCCCCGGGAGCAAGACCTACGGCATCTTGAGCGTGCTGCTTCAGGCCTGGTACGACATAGAGTATCTTTTCACCGTGGAGCCTGGAGCCTTCGCCCCGCCCCCGAAAGTGCGTTCGGCGGTGATTCGCCTGAAACGGAACGGCCGCACGGCCCTGCTTGCCGCAGACGGCACCCCCGTGGAAGACAAACTCTTCCGCACTGTCGTGAAAACCGCGTTCAACCAGAGGCGCAAAACCCTTCGCAACGCCCTCAAGCCCATGCTGAACCCTGAGGCCGAAGGCTATGCCGGAATCATGGCCGACCCGGTGTTCGACCTCCGCGCCGAAAGGCTCGGGGTGGAAGATTTCATCGAGCTTGCCGAGAAGATAAGCGGGCTGGTGCGCTGATTACCACTCGATTAAAATAAAAGAAGAAGGCAGCAGTGTTACGGAAATCTCTCCGTCGCTGCAGTTCAGCGGCACTTCCGTATAGCTGTGCCATTTGTCGGTAAGATGGCCGTAAACCGTTCCGTCGGGAATCCCCGGGGCTTTTATTTTTATGACCCTGGCCGCCACGTCGTTGTCGTCTTCATTGTAACGGGATACGAGTATCGCCATCTTCCCCGAAGGGGACTTTGCGGCAGCCGTGTAGATATCTTCCTCATCTGAAACAGCTTCCACACAGGTCCCGTAGTCGTAGAGCAGGTGCGACCAGGCGTACAGCGCATAGTATGCCGAAAGGGGCTGGTTGCTCTGATAGTCGAACAGCCCGTTGAAACGCGTACCGGTTCTGGCGTCATAGTACATCAGCATGTCGACGGGACAGTCCTGGACGGCGCACATTACAGCCGCAGTGTAAGCCCCTCCTTTTTCGGAAGCAATTACCTGCAGTGAGGCGGGATAGGTCTCCCTCCATCCTTTCACGTAATTCCATTCATCTATTATGGATTCGGTTCCGGTGTAGCCGTTGCTGTCCAGAAGTTCCCTGAAGTAGGTGGCATTCATCACGAAATTCCCCGGATCGACGGTATAGCGATGCCAGGAGTAGAAGTCGATGGGGACTTTCCTGCGGGCCATTTCCGCAAGGAAGGCTTCGCTCCAGTCCCGCCTGCCGGTTGCTGCGGGCCCGCCTATCTTCAGCTCCGGAAAGCATTTCTTAAGGTGCTTCGCGGTGGTCTCGTAGAGGTCGTAGAACTGCTCGGGAGTGCCTTTCCAGGTGCTGTCGTCCAGGTCAGGCTCGTTCCATATCTCCCAGTATTCTATGCCCAGATGCATGCCGTCCGCCCAGCCTTCGTTGTAGTGGCGGATGATGTGCTCGCATATCCTTGCCCATTTCCTGTTGTCGGATGGCGGACAGACATTGTACTTCCTGACATAGTGCTCGATTTTCTGGCCCAGACGGAAAAATACCTTTGTGCCGGCGTCCTGAATGTTCCTGAGGTATTTGTCGGTGACGGCGAAATCGTAGTTTTCGGCCTTGCCGGGGTCGCGGGAGAAATCGGGGAAGACGGCCGAGATGTCCACGGTGTGCTCGCTGCCGTAATTCGGGTTGAAAGATGAGTCGTGAGTTCTCGCGTAGGGGATGCGGGCGGCTTTGTAGGCTTCGAAATTGTCCGACTGCTGAGATTTTCCGGAGCGTTCGGGACCGTTGTTCACGGCATTCATCGGTTTTATATTTCCCTTTTCCACAGAGGGTTTCACCACTATGTCGGCCTTCATCGGCAGGCACGCAATGCCGAGAAGCAGAAGGGCCAAAGCAAATTTCTTCATTCCAATACTTGTTTGTCCAAATATAGAACTTTTTACAATTAGGTCAAAATTTCTTAATTTTGTGTCTGACGCGAAACATTATGGCAAAGGCAAAGACTTTATGGTACTGCACAAGCTGCGGCAACGAAAGCCCCAAATGGATGGGGCGCTGCCCTGCGTGCGGTGAGTGGAACACTATGGTTGAGGCTCCGGCGGAGAAAAGCTCCTCCGGCGGTGCGAAGGGCGTGTCACGTTCTTCGGCCGGTGAACGCAAACCGGTGAAGCTCAAGGATATAGACCGTTCTTCCGATGCTCGGATGTCTCTCGGTATGCCGGAGGTGGACCGTCTCCTCGGCGGCGGCATTGTGCCGGGGTCGCTGGTGCTTGTGGGCGGGGAACCGGGCATAGGGAAGTCGACTTTGAGCCTGCAGATTCCCTTGTGTTCGGGGCTGAGGACTTTGTATGTGACGGGGGAGGAGAGTGAGAAACAGGTGAAGATGAGGGCGGAACGGTTGGCAAAGGCTTTTTCTGCGAACCAGGCTCCTGACTCGGAGGAGGGGGAGAATACTCTGATTTTTGCCGAGACGCAGATGGATGAAATCCTGAAGCAGGCGGGGGAGATAGCGCCGGAACTGATGATAGTGGATTCGGTGCAGACAATGTTTACCGACACTATCGACTCCACCCCCGGAAGCGTCAGCCAGATAAAGGAAGTTGCGGCGATGCTGCTGCGTTTTGCAAAGGAAAGCGGCATACCTGTGATTCTTATAGGCCATATCACCAAGGACGGCTACATCGCGGGGCCGAAAATCCTTGAACACATAGTGGACGTGGTGCTGCAGTTCGAAGGCGAGAACCGCGGGTCATACAGGGTGCTCCGCAGCATCAAGAACCGTTTCGGATCCACTGCCGAAATCGCCGTGTTCGAAATGACGGGAAGCGGACTTCGCGAGGTGTCGAATCCTTCGGAGATGCTTATCCCCATGCACGAGGCCGGGCTCAGCGGAGCGGCCATCTGCGCGATGCTCGATGGCTCCAGGCCCCTCCTCTTCGAGGTTCAGGCCCTGGTGTCCAGCGCCGTGTACGGCACTGCCCAGCGCTCCGCCACAGGTTTTGACACGAGGCGTCTGAACATGCTGCTCGCAGTACTGGAAAAGAGGGCAGGATTCCATCTCAGCGCCAAGGATGTCTTCCTGAACATGGCGGGCGGCCTCAAGGTCAGCGATCCCGCTGCCGACCTCGCCGTCGTCGCAGCAGTGCTCTCCTCCAACTTCGACTGTCCCATCCCCTCCGACTGCTGCTTCGCCGGCGAGGTGGGCCTGAGCGGCGAGATCCGCCCCGTGGGCCAGACCGACCGCCGCGCAGGCGAGGCCGCCCGCCTGGGCTTCCGCAAAATCTTCGTAAGCACATACAGTTCCCTTCCTGACAATCTGCCCAGGGGAATCAAGGTAATAAAAGTCGCCGATGTGCCGGCGCTCGTAAAATCACTGTTCGGAAATGCGTAAAATTCTTCCCTTAATCGCGGCCCTTGCCATCTGCTCGGCCGCATCTGCCAAAGATTTCAACGAAAAGAAAGTTGTCCTCAACCTTGCCGTGATAAGCGACACCCACGTGAACGGCTATGCCACTGTTCCGGCCTACAAATTCCGCAGCGCCCTCATCCAGGAGCGCGACTACGCCTCCCGCTTCGGAGGCCTCGACGGCGTGGTGGTGGTTGGAGACCTTGCCGACAGCCCTGCGTGGAATGCGGCCAAATACACCGAAATCGACGACTGGAAGCGCCTCTACGAGAGCGTGTTCAACCCAGTGGAAATGCCCATGGCCTACACTGTCGGGAACCACGACATCTGGAAGGAATGGACAACCAACACCTATAAGGAGGCCAAGCAGTTCACCACCCGTCTCGGCGGAGATTATTATCTCAGGGAAGTGGGCGATCCCGCAATGGCGGAACAGTTCGAATGCAGACACAACGTCATCGGAGGCTATCACATTCTCGCGATAACCCCCGACGGCCGCGATCCCGTGGTCTATCCCGAGGAATCCATACGCTGGCTGGACGAGAACCTCAGGGCCATCACTGAGGCCGAGCCGGACAAGTACGTGATAGTCATCACCCATGCCATGATATACGGCACCATCTACGGCAGTTTCCTCGATGACACCTACCCCAGACACGTGGGATACTGGAGCACCAAGGTCCTTACCGACGTACTCTCCAAATACCCCCAGGCCGTAGTGTTCGGGGGGCATCTCCACTTCCCCCTGAACGACCCCAGAAGTGTCTGGCAGGGCGATTTTACCGTGATGGGAACTGCATCCACCCGCTATATGGCTATCGACAACGGGGGCTATGACGACATGGCCGGCCTCACTATAATGCGCGACAAGGACGAATTCTCGCAGGGAATACTTCTGCAGTTCGACAACAAGGGCAACATGCGTGCGGTCCGGATGGACTTCTACAACCAGGCCACTATAGGGGAACCCTGGACCATGAAGCATCCCTGCGCGGACAAATCCCATCTCGCAAAATACTCCCATCCCCGCAGGACCGCCCTCAACACCGCCCCCGTCCTGAGTGAAGTTTCCGCAAGCGACGAGGGCCTGACGGGCGACGGCAAACACCGCGTCAGCGTTACCTGGCCCGCCGCGAAGGACGACGAATTCGCGCATACCTACTTCCTCAGCGTCAGCAGGGACGGCACTGTCGTGACGGAGCGCAAAATCCTCTCCGACTTCTACCACGAGCCGCGTACCCCGCTGATGAAAAAGACCTGGACACGCACGCTGGAACTCGAGCCCGGCAGTTACGAAATATCGCTGCGTGCAACGGATTCCTGGGATGCCGTCAGCAACACTGTCACAACAAGCATTTCGCTGCGGTAGGCATCCCGCGCGACAAATCCCGATTTCCGGCAGGCGGCGATGCCTATGAAGCAAGCAGAAAGCAATATAATGAGTATGTATGACGCCATGCTGGCTGCGGCCGATCCCTCTCAGGTGGCCGGTCTCAGCCGCTTCTTCAAAACCGGTCCCGGCCAGTACGGCGAAGGCGACAGGTTTCTGGGAATCAAGGTGCCCGTAACCAGGGGGATAGTTGGGAAATACTGGAAGGAGACGGATTTCCCCGAACTTGAGCGCTGCATTTCCAGCGAATACCACGAGGTCCGGCTGGCCGCGCTGCTCGCCCTGGTGCAGGTCTTTTCACATGCCGGAGAATCCCTACGCCGTCGCTGCATCGACTTCTACCTCAGCCATACGGACTACATCAACAACTGGGACCTGGTGGACCTTTCGTGCTATCCGCTGCTGGGAGAGTGGCTTTTGGACAAAGACCGCGCGCTGCTCTATGACCTGGCCCGCAACGGGCGCACCATCTGGGAACAGCGCATAGGCATCGTATCCACCATGACTTTCATCCGTCACGGGCAGACCGGCGACACCTTTGCCATTGCTGATATACTCCTTCATCACCCGCACGACCTGATTCACAAGGCCGTCGGATGGCTCCTCCGCGAGGCCGGAAAGAGGGACGGCGCCGCCCTTAGGAACTATCTGCAGGGAACTCCCGATTCAGGGACGGACGGCCCTGACGGACGGTCTTCCCTTCCCCGCTTTCGGCAGATGCCCCGCACCATGCTCCGATATGCCATCGAAAAGTTCCCCGAAGCCGAGCGGCAGCGGTACCTGCTATAAAACCATTTCAATTCTCGGACTCAATGGCAATTTTAATGCGGTCCCGAATCTCTTCGGGAGTAACATTGTATTTAGGGCACATCTTTTCAAAGTCCTGATCTCTTTTGAATAGTTGTGGCGAAAGAAGGCGTGAATACATTACCTTGGAGCGGATACGGTGACGGGAAAGATAACTTGCATAGCTGATGGCTTCTTCAAGTTTGCAACCGCTCTCAAGCAGACAGTAAATATCATAATAATCACGGAATATGCTCCTGATGCACAGCGTATAGACCTTCATTCCCAGCAATTCCTGAAGGTCCGGCGTTTTAAGGTTGTGGAACTGAAGACCCACTGTCATTGTTTTAACAGGATTCTCGGGGCGGTAGAACGACAACTTTACTTTACCGTCATTTATGAATACAAGGAAGTGGTCGTCTCCCAGAATTTCCTCCTTTGCATCAGGGAATTCGTGTTTCAGTTCATTGAGAATTGCTCCAAAGTCAAGCCGGGGACGTTCTTTCCTGAGGCCAAGCAATTCAAAATCCAGGTCTTCACTCAATCGGTGATTCAGTTGAATGGACTGCCCTGTTCCTCCACAGAGGAATAGATTTTTAATGCAGTCCAGTTGCGAAACACGCGAAAACACCTGTTTGGTCGATTCGGTCAACCCTGCCGCTATATTTTCCGGAATATCAATAAATGTGTGCATATCTTGTAATGTATTTATCAGGGTTCTTGATTCTGAACAGTTTCACGGCAAGTATATAATTCAAAACATTCATCCGCTTGCCCTGGCTGACAAGACGGTCTTTCCACACCCGCTTGATATGGGCTTTGCTCCATATTCCAAAGAGAAGAGGCAAATCCTCCAGGTCGAGATGGACAAGTGCGGATTCTATTACGTCATCATCGCTCAAACTGTCGGGGATACCTTCGTACGACCAGAAACCACCGTTGGTTTTGATCTTTTCAATGACGATGTGACGTTTGTCCCTTATCCTCTCCAGTCGCTTCCCGCCAACTTCTTTATCTACCAGATACCGGGTCTGCGCCATCGCAATAGTGCCTGCGGGGAAATCCAACGCTTCATCAATACGGACAGACAGGGAAACGGTAGCCTCGCGTTTGCCATTGATGATGGCAGAGATGGTCTGGAAATGCTCACCGACACGGGCGGCCAACTCCATCTGGCTGATACCGAGCTCCGTAATCCGCTTACGGATCACCTCTCCTGCACTGGGAACCGGTATGTCTTTTACACTTTGCATCACTGCAAAGATAAAAAACAAATTATATTAAACAAATCAGTTTATTATTATTGATAGCTTTTGCCCGTTTGTTCACAAAAAAAAGCTGCGGACGTCGCAGCTCTTTTAGTGCCCAGAGCGGGAATCGAACCCGCACGTCTTTAAGGGACACTGGATTTTGAGTCCAGCGCGTCTACCAATTCCGCCATCCGGGCAGGGACGGAAGCCGGCTCGAAATACCGCCGGGGCTTGCGCCTGGACTGCAAAGGTAGGAATTTTCCGTGAGTTTCAAAGGAATTTTCGTAACTTTACGGAATGAATGTACTTAAAGAAGAACTGAAAGCTTACAGGCATGTGTTCATGGTCTGTGACCGCAATGTGGAAGAATTCGCAAGGCAGCTGGGCGACTGGCCGACGCTTGCCATCGAGACTTCGGAAGATCTTAAAACCATTGATACGGTGATGCTTATCTGCCGGTGGCTGCTGGAGCAGGGGGCCGACCGCGACGCGCTTGTGCTTGCAGTGGGAGGGGGGCTTACCACCGACATGGCCGGATTCGCCGCGTGCATCTACAAGCGGGGCGTGAAGTTCGCGAACGTGCCTACCACGCTGCTTGCGATGGTGGATGCCGCGATAGGCGGAAAGACGGGAGTGAACCTCGACTCATACAAGAATCTTCTCGGAGTGATTCGCCAGCCGGAATTCACGGCCATCTTCCCCGAAGCGCTGCTAACCCTTCCTGAAAGGGAGATGCGGAGCGGCCTTGCGGAGATGCTCAAGACCTTCATTATCAAGAATCCGGCGGATGCCTATGCCCGCACGGTGGCGCTCTTCTCGCAGCCAGGGGGTACGGCGGCCATAATGGAATCCGAGGAGAAGAAGGCGGAACTTTCCGAACTCATTCAGATTGCCGCCGGAATCAAGCAGGAGATTGTTGAGAAAGATGAATTCGAGCATGGCCCCAGGCGCAAGCTCAACCTCGGCCACAGTTGGGGACACGCCATCGAATGGTGGCAGCACACACATCCCTGTCCGAAACCCTGCACCCATGGAGAGGCCGTCGCGATAGGGATGGTACAGGCGGCAAGATACGCCGAAAACCTTGGGATAACGGAAGAAGACGGGCTCGCCCGCCGCATCGAAGCCGACCTCAAGGCCTGCGGCCTGCCCACCGCGCTGCCCTGCCCCGCCGAAGAACTGCTGCCCGCCATGGCGAAAGACAAAAAAGCCGAATCGGGGAAGATCCGGCTTGTTCTGCCCGTCAGAATCGGCAAGGTCGTGGTGCGTATGGAGCAGCTGTAGCGGTGTAACGTGTGTTTCATGGCACTTAAATCGCTGTTCTTCAATGAATTAAACGAACCTCTCCCCCTGAAAAACCAGGGGGAGAGCTTGCGTTAAATGCCTGTTCTATAAGCTGTTAAGCGCCATGAGCCTTGCGCTTGGCATGCCGCTTCAGAATAGTTTTATGGTTATTCCTGCCTGAAAATCCAGAAAAGGGTGTTCGACATCGAAAATGATAGTTGGTTCATATGGCAGTCCAAGACCCAAGTTCGCGTACAAGCCAAAGCGACTGTAGTTTATCCACCATGTCGCCCCTGCATTTATGACAATACACCAGTTTTTGTCATTGTCGCCTGCGGCATCAAGGCTTAAAGACAGGTCCCCAAAATCATCCATAACAAAGCGGTTTCCGGCCCCAAGTGTCCATCGTGACGAGGAAGCATCATTTGAAAAGATATTCTTCCCTAACCCTCCTTCGATGAACATAGCGCCAAAGCAATATTTTAAAGTCACATTGTCATTCATAAGTCTTCCCCAACCTGCGCGGATTTGAAAATTCGTTGCATCATCCGAATAATACGCAATGGTATTCAGCCCTCTCAAATTATCAAGAAACTGATTACCATTATCGGAAGAATATCCCCCGGAACTGCCGGAATAACCATATCCGGAATCACTATCATAAACGGAGGAAAACACATACCAGTATTCATTCGGTTCAGAACCTGTACCTGTATGAATACTTTTTCTTTGGGGCTGAGTATTCACTATGCGGTTGCCATTCGCATCAAATGCCTCCAGACGACTTACATGCCCGGCCGGATAGAATGTGTAAGAATTTCTGAAAGTGAAATCTCCCTGGTCGGTTCGTACTGTAACAGGTTGGGCAACGGAATTTCTCACTTGGAAATACAGGATTTCCGGTCGGGAGTAACCATATCCTGCTGTTGAAACAAGCAGTAGTACGACAGGTAAAATAAGCTTAATCTTCATTGCTTATGCCCAATGATTAAATCTCTAAAATAAATAATACCCTATTCCAAACATCAGCTGACGAGGGAATAAGCCCTGCTTGTCCGTAGTCGTGTCTAAAAATCCATTTCTCATACATAGCGAAAGCATAAATATATCGCTGAAGTAAAAACGGGCGTTGAGATCATATCCGAAGTCAAAGCGATTGTGGTTGGTTATATTTCCAAGGCTGACAGAATTGTTATTGCCGGTACGCATCGACCCCCACAGGTCGTATGAAAAATGGATTCCGGCGACCAAATCAAGCCTCATCCCCTTATCGTTGAATGGGAAACTATATCCGGCGCCCGGTGAAATATATAAAGCATTAGCTGACAGGGTTTGCTTTATATCGCCATCATAATCATAAATCCATTTTCCGCCCCGTTCATTTATCCCTGTAGAAACAGAAAACAAATAACCTTTGTCGGAATACCAGTTGCTTACAGTCAGCACAGACCACACAAATTTTCCACCGTCTTGTTTGGACATCTTACCTTGGCCAAGCTCAACGACATTTATTACAGTGTTTTTAAACTTTCTGCCTAAAAACAGAACTGAATCGGACTTTGCAACAGCAGTTTTGGAGGCAACAGCCTTTGTCGCATCAGCGTTGGGCCGGGGCTGGTTGACCGGCTGAGCAGGCGTAAACACTTTTTCTGTTCCATTGGAAAACATTATTTTGGATACGCGTGATACCGAGATCCTATAGAGCGGCCCGTTCTGGTTGTCAATAGGTTTGTAAGCGATACTGTCATCACTTATCTCTTCAACGTTTGCCCTTATTATCTGGGCGTCGGTGGTGAGGATAATGTCCTGTGCCTTTGCACTCAAAGACATTAGAAGCAGCCCAATGGCTGCAACTGCCATAGCAAAAATTTTTTTCATAAGATAATTAGAAATTAAATGTCAGTGCAACACCGTTCGGCGTTGCACCAAACTGGATATTCGGAGTGTACGAACGGCCCATGTTATATGTGTTATGGGTGTTTACAAAACTTTTCAAAGATTTCTTTGTTGAAATATAAGGGAACACGGCAGACAAAGTCACAATACTGCCGACGCCCGCAACGGCAACGCCTACTATGAATAAGTTGTTCAGTTGTTTTTCCGTGGAATTCAAAGCTCCTATAGCTGCCACCCCAAACCCTGCAATTATAATCGAATAGCCTGCGGTAAACCAAGCGTCATTTATTTTCTGTGACTTCGTTAATCTGACATATTCCTGTATTTCCAAAGGGTTCAGATATCTGGAAAGCATGGCACCGTCCGCGGGGTCCAGATATGTTCCGTCTTCCAGGGTTACACTTTCCGAGGCGGAATGCCATACAAGCAGACTGCCGGAGGATTGGGAATTGACACTTTGACCGGTGGGAAATAATTGTTCAGTTCCGTTCTCGAAACAGATCTTTACAACCCTTGAGGATGCAATCTTCATATTGGGGCCGGAAGGATTATCGGCCATTTTGTAGATTATGGCGTCATCCCCTATTTCAAGAACTTTAGCCATAATGATTTCCTGACTGTCCGTGAGGATAATGTCCTGTGCTTTAACCATGGAAAATGGCAGGAAGAACATTAGACCGGCCAGAATGAGACGGATTTGTCGCATGAGTAAATCAGTTTTAAAATGCGTCTTTCCTCAATGACGACAAGTAATAAAAAAGACTGGAGGAACACTTGCACTCCATACTCATCTCTGGTTCTGGAAAACCATGCACGATACTTTGTACAAAGATTCTTCCAGCCTTATGTAAACGACGAAGAATCGTCGAGTACATTCCGGCGGGCATAATCTGTACTTTTGTCGTGCTAAATTTTCCAGATTTGAGATGAACAAAAGGACAAATCAGTCTTGTTGTTTCCGGATTTCTCCCCGGAATACATTCAGATACAAAGGTAGAATTTTTTTATTCACGAGCAAATTTCTTACCTTTGGGAAAAATATACTGTTATGAAAAAACTAATTACCTTTATTATTTTATTGACCGTTTCCGCAGCCGCATTCGGGCAGGAGCCCGTTGAACAGAAATGGACGGTGAGGGCGTCCGCGGGGTACCTTCCCACGGTGCCGACGTTTACTTCTATTTTCGGCGCCATATTTGTCGGAGTTGTAGTCGCTGCAAACAAAGACAATAACGAAACCCTCGATATGAATATCCATCCTTACTACGGGCTGGAAGCGCTGTACAGTTTCAATTCGCGCTGGTCGCTCGGTCTGGGCACAGGCTATACAGGGTCGGTATGGAATGTCGTCAACAACGACACCGGTGAGGTACACTCTTCAAGCAAAACCCATATTGTTCCGGTAAACCTGGTAGGGCGCTTGAATTACCTGAATCATGAAACCGTCAAGCTCTACGGCTCGCTCGAAGCAGGCGCGATGCTGGCGATCGGGGATAGCGTCAGCTTGGGGTTCGACGCCCAGGTCAATCCCATCGGAGTCGAGTTCGGCCGCAGATTCTTCGGAATGGCGGAACTGGGGATAGGAATGAATTATTTCGGCGGCCGCATAGGCATAGGATACCGGTTCTGAGCCCCCGTGTAAAAAACAAATAGTAATTATATCAAAAATCAAAGTGCAGGGCAAGACGGTACAAATGTGTTACCAAGTATAAAAAGGTAATAATCAGTCCATTACATACTTCATTTATTTTAAAATCCTTGACGGAATTATTAAATAAATGAGACTTCTTCGGTGGATTTTTTTAAAGTCCTTTTGGATTTGTTTATTTCCTTTTTTAAATTTGGAGCATGAGTTGCTCCAAGTGTATGCCGATTTTATTCCTGCTTGCCTTTACAACTGTCTTCAACGGTTGCCAAAGTGAGCTGCAACTTCCTGAAAATCAGCCAATCAACATTGGTAAGGGGAACTCTGTCGCAAAGAAATTCAGTACTTCCCACGAAGGAACAAAGGCATCCCTCGCGCAGGACGGGTATTCTGTTGTATGGAACAAAGGTGATGCTCTCCTTGTTTTTGACGGAACTGACGCAGTCCGCTTCGATATTGAAGATGAAAGCATTAACGGCGGAAAAGCTACTTTCAAAGGCACTGTAAGTGAAGGCGCCACGCATTTCTTCGCGCTTTCCCCCTACGACTCGGGGGCGGAACTCGGCAAATACACGGCGGATGTCACCCTGCCCGCTGAACAGGCCGCCGTGGACGGAGGATTCGACCCCGCCTGCTGCATCGCCGCGGCCGTTACCGATAATGACAATCTCCGCTTCAACAATCTGGTTGCGCTTGTAAAAGTCCGTCTTGAAGAGGATGCAAACTCGATACGCCTGAAAGGCAATGCCGACGAAGCACTCGCCGGCAGCTTCTCGGTGGAACTGAATCCCGACAACAGCGTTGCAATGATAAGCGGCGGCAGCGAAAAGGAAATAGTGCTTTCCGGCACGCTGAAAGGTGGCAGCACCTACTGCATCGCCGTAATAGGCGATAAAAAACTGTCGAAAGGCCTCAGCGTTTCAGCTTTTCTCGAAAACGGAAAGCAGGCGGTAAAGACTGTGTCTTCGGAAATCTCCCTCAAGGCAGGGGTGATAGTGAATGTCGACATGGCCGACGCCTCAGTCCCTTCGCTTTTCGGATCCGACGTCCTTACCTTCAGCAGAAGCGGCAACGGCAGTTACCGTTCAGATGATTTTACCGATCTCAAACTCCTTTCCGAAGCCCCCAAAGGCTGGACTGTCACCCTTTCCGCCGACGGCAGGCTCGATATCAAGGCACCTGACACCCTGGAAGGCTCGGATCTCTTCGGAGACCTCAAATTCAGCTGCAAGGCTGCAAACGGCAGGGAAACCGTGGAGACGGTCACCGTCCGCATTTATGGCGTGAACAACAAGCAGGACCTTCTTGATGCGAGGGATGCAATCCTGTCGGGCGGCGACAGCAAGAAGTTCATGTCCGCAAGCGCGCTGTCCCTGAACGCCGACGTTTCGATTGATACCGAAGACATGCTGCCGTCCGGCACTTTCTTCTATGCCCTGACCGCCCCCCTGAACGGCAACGGCCACACCATCACGATAAACAGCAGCAACCGCGCGGACGCAAATTCTCTAATAGAGTACCTGCGGGCGAATGTGATGAACCTGAATCTGGCCGGCAGCCTGGTCAGCAACGGTGGGGAATGCAGGATGGCCCCGCTTGCGGCAAATGCCGGTTACTACGCCGGAGTGAGCAAAACTGTTACAATTTCCAATGTCACCAGTTCGGTGGATGTCTCCTACGCCGGCTCTTCTGTCACCAATTCCAAAATAGGAGGGCTGGTGTGCTCGTGCATTGGCAGCATGAGCACCATAAGTTTCGTGAACTGCAAGGTTACAGGCAAGTTGCGCACGTCGCAGGCCCTGCTCGACCTGGGCGGACTCGTGGGACGCATCGAGAGTTCCTCCCCGGGGGAGATAGTGAAATTCACCGACTGCGAGTTTGCGGGAGAGATAGAATACAACCAGCGGACAATCCACGCGAATCCGAGGGTGGGCGGTTTCGTCGCCAGCGGCGAAAGGCGCAGCATGCTTACGAGGTGCGTGAACAACGGAAAGATTACCCTGAACCTGAACAATACCGTTTTCGACCCTGACGGCGGAGGCGGTGCAGGCGGCATACTCGGGCGCAGCTCCGCGGTCGTGAGCGGATACAACATGGGTTGGTATCTGAATGCCGTCACCACCAACTGCATATTTACGGTGAACGGGCAGCCTTCGGGTGCAACCACGGCATATTTCGGGAAGATAATAGGTTCCAAGAAGGATGAGGCCATGCAGTACGACAATGTGGTGGAAGGCGGCACCCTTACAATAAATGTTTATGGGAAATGAAAAGGCGTGAATTTTTGAGGACTTCTGCTGCGGCGCTGGCGGGACTCTCGCTCGGCGCCTGCAACCGTCCGTCACCGGACACACCGGACAGGCCGGACGAAGAAAACAAGGCCGCTTCCGGTGAGGCGGGAACGTCTTCGTTCCACGACATATCCGGTACGGGGGCCTCGTCGTACTTCTCCCTTACCCAGTTGAGCTCCGCCACCGACACCATAGGCAATTCCTATCTGCTCGTGACCGGCTCCGGCAAGGTCATAATGATGGACGGAGGGATGCCGACCGATGAATCCAAACTCCGCAGCAGGCTCGCCGCGGTGGGCAACCATGTGGATGCGTGGTTCATTTCCCACCCCCATGGCGACCATGTCGGAGCACTTATTCCCATACTTGAAAACAGGAACGGCATCAGCATAGGCTCCATTTATTATTCACGGCTGTCTTCGACTCTGCTCTCGCAGGAATCTGGGGCGAACAATACTTACGCCACACCCTTCTACAATGCGCTCGCCGTGCAGACGGAAACGGATGTGATAAACGTGCAGAGGACGGGCCAGGTGTTCACTGTGGACGGGGTAAGCATCAAGGTGCTGGGAATAGCCAATCCGGAGATACTGAACAATGCTTACAACAATTCTTCTATGATACTGAAGGTGAGCGACGCCACCAAGAGCGTGCTTTTCCTCGGCGATGCAGGAGAAGAGTGCGGGGAGAAACTGCTGAAGGCATATCCCGGCGAACTGGAATGCGACTATATACAGATGGCGCACCACGGGCAGCAGGGTTGCAACCAGAAATTTTACAATGCCGCCAAGTTCAAGGCCTGTCTCTGGCCCACCCCCTCGTGGCTTTGGAAAGCAGGGGAAAGCAGCCAGTACAAGACCTGGGAGACGCGAAAGTGGATAGAGGCGAAGGGCATTACCGAAAACCATGTTTCGAGCATCGAGACTGACTGGAAACTCAAATAAGACAATTAATAACCCAAAACATTCATGGATATGAAAAAAGCGCTTTATCTTTTGATGTCGGTTGCCGCGATTTCCTTCGCGGGCTGCAACCGGAACAATCCTGACGAACCGGACAAACCGGATACTCCGTCATCTACCAAAGTCACCAAGACTTTCTCTGTCACCCTTCCTTCGGTGGAAGGTGCAACCGTAGCATGGGCTGCAGGTGACGCAATTGCCGTCAACGACGGTAAAAGCACTGTCAAGTTCTCGATGGTGAGCGGATCCAACAAGGGAGCAAGCGCCGATTTTGCGGGAAGCGTCGAGGACGGTGCCGAATCCTATATCGCGGTTTACCCCTATTCGTCGAACGCATATTCTGCAGGTAAGGTGAACGGAACCGTTCCTTCCAACCAGAAGCTTGAGGCGGGGGCGGTAAGTACCGATGCAATTTATGCTGTCGGTGCCGCCGCGGGGGATGCAGTCTCCCTCAAGTCCCTCGTATCCTTTGTGAAGGTTACCCTCGGAAGCGGCCAGACCGCGAACGCCATCTCCGTTTCGAGCGAGGACGGATCCGCCCTTGCGGGTGATTTTACAGCCACCGTGGGAGCAGGCGCTGCCGTGAGTTCCATTTCCGGTGGAGAGTTCGTCTCCGCTTCGGTATTGGCGAACGGCCCGTTTGAAGGCGGCAAGAGCTATTATCTTGCAGTTGTCGGCGGTGTCGACCACAACAGCGGCATTACCGTTTCGGTGGATCTCGGCGAAGGCAACATAGCCAGCAAGACAACGGGCAAGATAAGCACCAAGGCGGGCGAAGTTACCGCTGTTGACATGTCCGATGCGGAAGTCAAGCAGATTGCCGTGACCTGGGTGAATACTCCCGACGTCGTTTCCTTCGACCTCGGCGAAACCAAGGAATTTGAAGTTGTCGGCATCAATGTCGCATCCATCGACTTTGATCCTTTCGGCCCTGCGGGCTGGACCACCGATGCTTCCAACGCTGCAAACGGAAAGGTTACCATCACCGCTCCCGCAAGCCTGGAGGGCGTTGAAAGTGCAGCCAACATGACTCTTATCGGAACCACCGCCACAGGTTCCACCACTACCGCAAGCATAGTAGTGCGTCTCTATGGTGTAAACAACAAGGAAGACCTTGTCGCCGCCCGTGATTCCGTACAGAGGAAGGGAGACGTCAGCGCCTACCTCGTCGACGGCGCCATCACCCTGAATGCCGATGTCAGCATCAGCACCGAGGACTTCCTCGACAACAATTCAGGTGTCATATTCTTCCCTACGCTTACCTATCCTTTCAACGGACAGGGCAAGACCGTCACCATGAACGTGGAGGCGACGCTTACCACTGAAAAGACCGGAGGCCAGCACTACTTCTCCTTCATCCAGATGGTCAAGACAGATGTGAAGGATCTTAATCTTGCAGGAACAATGACGCTCAACGATGCCTGCAAGGAGACAAGGTGGGGCGTTCTTGCGGGACTTGTGGGCGCACAGTCCGGCGATACCGAATGCGACATCAACATCACCAATGTCCACGTATCCACCGATATGGTATGCAATCCCACGGCAGCGAAGATCAATGTCCGTATGGCCGGACTCTTCGGAATGAATACCGGCTCATCCCTCGCCGAGCCCAAAATTACAGTGGACAAATGCTCCTATTCCGGCAACATGACCATCACCCAGTCCATACGCGAAATCGCGGGCTTCATCGGACTTTCCGGCAACGGCAACCCCGGCCCTCTGATGACCATTGCAAACAGCGAGTTTACCGGCAAGATCGATTATAAACAGACAGTTTACAACAGCGTTCTGCGTATCGCCGGATTCGTGGGTAGCGCCGAGCGTACGACATTGATTGACAATTGCAAGAGCGCCGGTGAAATCACCGTGGATGCCGGCGGCCAGCAGCTTGTCAGTACGTCAGGCGGACTTGCGGGCTTCATCGGACGCACCAACGCGGCCGTAGCTCCCAATCACATGGACTATGCGGTTACCAACAGCGAAAACACCACCAAAATTACCGTAACCAACGCCCTGCGTTCCGACGCCGGCCTTAACACCAGCATAGGCCAGCTCGTGGGCTCCATCATTTCAACTGCCAACCTTACCCTCGACGGCAACAAGGAGAACGGCAGCATCTCCATCAACTACAACGACTGATAAATCACTTATAATCAGAAACCAATGAAATTCAGATGCCACTCGGCAAGAATCGGTCTTTGGTATGTACTGGCCCTGCTCCTTGTGCTCTTCGCACAGGGGGCGGGCGTCCGTGCATACGGACAGTCCTTGCGCGATATCAGCGGCACGGTCACCGACAGCGGAGGTGAAGTCGTGCCCGGGGCGTTCGTTATCGTAAAAGGCACACGGAACGGTTCCATTTCCGATGCGGAAGGCCGTTACTACATCAAGGATGTGCCGGTGAACGCCACGCTGCTGGTATCGTGTCTCGGATACGACGAACTGGAGATTTCTTCAGGGACCGGGAACACGGTGAACCCCGTCATGTACGCCAATTCTGAGCAGTTGGAAGAAGTGGTGCTGGTGGCATACGGAGCCCAGAAGAAAGTTTCGGTGACAGGTTCCATCTCCGCCGTGCAGAACAAGGATCTCACGGTGAGCACATCCCCGAACCTGACGTCAGCCCTTTCCGGAAAACTCCCCGGACTTGCCACCATACAGGCGACGGGACGTCCCGGAGGCGATGATATCACCATGTACCTCCGCGGCGTGAGCACCACGAACTCCACCTCCCCGCTTATCATGATTGACGGCGTGCCCCGCGACAATATCAGCAGCCTCGATCCCAACGAGATAGAGTCGGTATCGGTGCTCAAGGATGCTTCCGCCACCGCAGTGTTCGGCGTGCGCGGAGCCAACGGCGTGCTGCTTATCACCACCAGGCGCGGCGAGGAAGGCACCATGCAGCTCAGCGCCACCGCCGACTTCACCATGCAGAGTTTCATTACCCAGGTGGACCGCGTCCATTCGTGGGAATTCGCCGAACTCCGCAACCAGGCGGCCCGCAACGACGGCGTCGAGGAGAGCATGCTGCCCTTCACCCGTTATATGATTGACAAGTACCGCGCTGGCGACGATCCCGTGTTCTATCCCGACCGCGATGTCTGGAATGAAGCGTTCTACAAATATGCTCCGCAGGAGAGGGTGAACGTGAACATTTCCGGAGGCAGCAAGAAGGTGAAATTCTTTGTCAACGTGGGTTTCGTGGATCAGGGAGGCCTTTCGAAGAATGAAGGCAAGGACGTGCTGGGTTACGACCCGAGTTTCCGCCTGAACAGGTATTCTTTCCGCTCCAACCTGGATTATCAGCTTGCCGACAATTTCAAGCTGTCGGCTAACGTAGGCACATATCTCGACAGGGTGAATTCCCCTACCTACAACGTGCTCAGCCTCGGCAGCATGAACGCTTTCATGCAGCAGCTGGTGCTCCGTACCTGGGAGACTCCTCCGTCCTGCCCCGGTCCCCTCACAGTTGCGGGATACGGAGTTCCGGCAGGCGAAATCGTAAGCCAGCCCTCATGGGACTACAACGCCTATGCGCTTGCAAACAGTTTCGGCTTCCTGCGCGAGACCAAGATAAAGATGAATACATCCCTGACCGCAGACTGGGACCTGAAATTCATCACCAAGGGCCTCAGCACCCGCTTCATGGTTTCCTACGACTCTTACGGGGAGACCGACCTGAACGGCGTGCGCACCTTCGACACCTATGCGGCTTCGGTCGCCGCTTCGGCCGGCACCCCCTGTTCATATATCGAGGCGCGAAGCAACCAGAACGGCGCAATCACCCTCAGCAAGAGCGTGGCCGCGCGTTACTATATGAACATGCAGTATTCGCTCAACTATGCCCGCACCTTCGCCCACAAGCACGACGTCACGGGCATGTTCCTGCTGCAGCGCGACAACTGGCAGAATGCGGGCGCAGACCTGCCCTACAACATACTCGGTTTCTCCACCCGTTTCACCTATGGCTACGACAACCGTTATTTCGCTGAATTCAATGCCGGCTACAACGGCAGCGAGCAGTTCGCAAAGCAGAACCGCTTCGGCTTCTTCCCCGCGGTCTCGGGCAGCTGGGTGGTGAGCAACGAGGACTTCCTGCAGGGCAATCCCGTGCTGAGCAGACTTAAACTCCGTGCATCCTACGGCAAGGTCGGCAACGACGGCCTCGGCAGCGCGCGCTTCCTTTATATAGGAACCATCTCGCAGCAGGGCTCGGGGCCCATCCCTTCGCTCGGATACGGAAACTATATACTGCAGGGCATGCTCGGCAACGAGAACCTCAGCTGGGAAATCGCCTACAAGCAGAACTACGGCATCGACGTCCAGTTCTTCCAGCAGCTGAGCCTGTCGCTGGACGTGTTCCGCGAAGACCGCGACCATATCCTCCTTTCGCGCGGTACTGTTCCCGAGTTGCAGGGAGTTCCCCTTTCCAACCTCCCCAAGGTCAACATGGGCAAGGTCCGCAACAAGGGATTCGAGCTTGAAGGCACCTGGGACAAGCGTTTCTCCAAAGACTTCCGCATCGTCCTCAAAGGCAATTACGCCTACAACGAGAACGTGCAGATAGAGATGGATGAGGCCATACTTCCCGAGGACTATGCCTACCGTTACCGCAAGCAGGGCTTTTCCATAGGCCAGTGCTGGGGATATGAGATAGACTACAGCAACGGGAACGGATACATCAACACCCAGGAAGAGCTCGACAATCTTCCCGCCTACAACGTGGGAGGCATACCCCGTCTGGGCGACTTCAAATATGTCGACCAGAACAAAGACGGCGTGATTGACGAGCGCGACCAGGCCCCCATAGGATACAGCAGCATCCCCCGCGTGACCTACGGTTTCACCGCAAGGGCCGACTGGAAGGGCTTCGACGCAACTCTCGTATTCTCCGGACTTGCAAAGGCTTCGATGGCCTACAACATCCGTGGCGTGTATGAAACCCAGGCGGACGGTTTCTATACCGGAGCGCATCTGCACGCATGGACCAAAGAGCGTTACGAGGCCGGCGAGAAGATTCTTTATCCCGCCCTCGGCGTTACTGCAGGCTGCAGCATACTCCCCAACAGCTACTTCATAATGGACCGTTCATTCTGCCGTCTCAAGACTGCTGAACTCGGATACACCCTGCCGAAGAAGCTGGTGCAGAAGGCCGGAATGTCGAACTTGAGGTTATATGTGAACGCAAACAACCTGTTCACGCTCAAGAATATGAATATCAGCCACATCGATCCTGAGCAGAGCCGTCCCACCACCTATCCTCTCACCCGCAATGTCACCGTGGGCGTAAATGTCAGATTCAAATAATATCGGGTACCATGAAAAAGATAAATGCTATATTATTTGCCGCCGCGCTGCTTTTTGCCGCCGCGTGCGCTGACGTTATGGACAAGGCGCCCGACGGAAACATGTCCATGGACGATGTCGTGAGCGACCCTTACAAGGTTGAGGCATTCCTTAATTCCTGCTATCAGAACATCCCTACCAAGGGGTACAACTACCATATGCACTGCCCTCTGCCCACCTGCACCTGCGATGAAGGATGGAGCAGCGACGAGGCCCAGGGAGGCCCCGTAGGCAGGGTTTACAACTATAAGAATTCCGCTTCCTCGCACAAATCCCGCGACGAGTGGTCGAGTTCGGCCGACGGAACCCCCAATTCCAACGGCTGGAACGGCAACTGCAAGTATTGGGAGCGTTTCTGGGGCCAGATTCACCTTTGCAACCAGTTCCTCGACCTGATTCCCACCGCAGCCGTGAGGAGCGAGGCGGAGCGTTCGAGGATGACCGCGGAGGCCCATCTGCTGCGTGCATTCTTCTATTCAGAGCTGATAAAGTGGTTCGGGAAAGTGCCGGTAATCACGGAAGTGCTGCCGCTCGACTACGACTACTCGCAGCTCAGGCGCCAGCCCGTATACGAAGTGGTGCAGCAGATATGCGCGGACTGCGACGCCGCAATAGCTTGCGACGAACTTCCCTGGCGCATCTCCGACGTTTCGGAGGCGGGAAGGATGAACAAGGCCCTCGCCTATACCCTGAAGGGGGTTATGCTGATGTTCGCCGCCAGTCCTCTCTTCAACGAAGGGCAGGATTACTGGGAAGAGGCCTACAGGGCCTGCGACGAGGCGGTCAGCGCCCTCAAGGCCAACGGCTTCGAGCTTTTCACCGTCTGCACCGAAAAGAGCACCTTCGAGAAATTCCCCGAACTGGTGCCCGGGGCGGCCTTCCACCAGCTCTCCAGCCGCAGCATGGTTTATTCGGGCGACCCCGACGACAAGGAGACGATATATCAGCACTACACCAAGATTGACGGACGTATCTGGCACATCGGTTTCATCGGCAACGAAAGCGGCGCCTACAAGGTTGAGACCTGCCCTACGCAGGAGCTTGTGGATGCCTTCGAGACGATAGACGGCCAGCCCATACTCGACCTTGAGCAGCCATATCTCGACGACATGCACCTGCAGCCGAACTTCAATCCTGCGAACACCCTTTACGACGAGCAGAACCCCTACGCGAACCGCGATCCGAGATTCTACTCCACGGTGATGTTCAACGGGCAGCAGTTCGTGTGGGACAACACCATCTACACCTTCGAGCCTTTCGAAGGCGGCCGCCATGAGCTCACTCTCACCAAGAGCGACCGCAAGCACACCCGTACCGGTTACATCGCCCGCAAGTTCATCGACCCCGTCACCTGCAACAACAAGGCGACCACCTGCTCCTGCTGGAAGTACTACCGGCTTGGGGAGTTGCTGCTCGACCTTGCCGAATGCGCCTGCGAAGCGGGCCATTCCGCCGAGGCCGAAGCCGCGGTGAACGAGGTGCGTGCCCGCGTGAACATGCCGCCAATCCCTTCCGGAATGGACAAGGACCAGTTGCGCCTGCGCATACGCGCTGAACGCAGGGTGGAACTTGCCTGGGAGGAGAACCGTTACTTCGACCTTCGCCGCTGGTGCAAGCCCGACGAAGACATGTATTCCACCTGTGCACATCTTACCGGAATGCGCCCCATCCCTCTCGGAGGCGGAGCTTTCAGGTATGAACGCTATGCAATCCAGGAGGATCCCCGCGGGGGCTATGAGAACCGCGACCTGCTGCTTCCTTTGCCTACGGCGGAGGCCGCACGTCTGGAAACCCTTACCGGCGTAAGCTGGCAAAACCCCGGTTGGTAGGAGGCAACACAGTATGAAGAGACTATATTTGTTTATATCGATTGCCGCCCTTTTGTGCCCTGCGGCCCTGAAAGCCCAGGACACCACCAAAGTGGCGCTGAATTCCCCCCTCATGGTAGTCCCGGGGACGGAAATCACCGGAGCATATTCCAAGGTGGACGGAACCACGCTTGAAAAGTTCCCCGTCACCGGCCTGCAGAACACCCTGCCCGGCATGCTGTCCGGCCTCACCACCATGACGAACAACTGGATTCCCGGAGCCATCGTGCCTTCATCGGCCCAGACGGACATCAATATGACGATGATGATACGCGGCCGCACGTCCATCAACGGGTACAATTATATACTCGTGGTGATTGACGGTATGATTTGCACCAGCTCGCTCTGGACCTACATCACCCCCAACGAAATTGAGTCCGTCTCCATAGTGAAGGACGCCGCCGCTGCATCCATCTACGGCATACAGGGCGCCGCGGGAGTCATGTACATCACCACGAAGAAGGGCAGCAACGGTCCCATGAGGGTGAAGGCACGTTTCGACCAGAGCGTGCAGCAGATGACCCGACGTCCGGAGATGATTCACTCCTGGGAATATGCGATGATGCGTAACGATGCCGCGCGCAACGACGGCCAGGCGCCTTATTCGCAGTTCTCGCAAGAGGTGATTGATAAGTACAGGGCTGGAGATGATCCGCTCTATCCCGACAACGACTGGTACGGCATGTTCATCAACGACCTCAGCTATATGACGAGGGCTTCGGTGAACATTTCCGGAGGCAATTCGAGGATACGCTATTTCACCGACCTGAATTATATGCACCAGACCTCGCCCATAAAGACGGCCCATGATCCCGCAAGGAATTACGACCCCACGGGGCAGGAAAACTGGTTCGGGATGAGGTCCAACATAGACATGGACATCAATTCCTGGCTGAGCGCCTGGCTGCGGCTCTCCACGAACGTGCAGTATTCCAAGCGTTCGCGCTACACGGCCGCCACCATATACTCGCATCTGTTATCCCTGCCGCCCACGCTCTACGGGCCCCTTACCCCTGCAATAGAGGACAAGGAAGATCCACGGTATGATTCGGGCAACCAGGTGGTGGCAACCGACAAGGAAGGCAGTCCGGCCTACGGCCTGATAAACCGCAGCGGTTACGGCAACGACCTTTACACCACCATAACGGCGCAGTCGGGAATACGCGCTGATTTGTCGCAGATAGTGAAGGGCCTCGGTGCGGGGGTGGATTTCAACTACCAGACCTACACCAAACACGCCCTGAACACCAACCAGAACTTCGAACTCTGGATTCAGGACTCTCCCGACGCCCTGAATTTCACGCAGAAGGGCTCCGCGGAAAACACTCCCCTGACTTTCTCCAAGACCAGGGCCTTCTATTATCAGATAGATATTGGAGGGCAGCTGAGCTACGACAGGCGCTTCGGCGATTTCAGCATAGCCTCGAAGGCTTACCTGATGTACCAGCGCAAAGAGCTTGAGGCCACCAGCGGAAGCCTTGCCCTGCCCTACAAGAGGGAATCGATGGGCATCACCGCCACGTTCGGCTATGCGGACAGGTATTTCCTCAAGGGCGACTTCGCCTATGCGGGAAGCGAGCAGTTCGCCCCTGAACACCGCTTCATCCCCACTTACGGCGTTTCGGCGGCCTGGCTTGCCTCCAACGAGGAGTTCCTGAAGGATGTCAGTTTCCTGGACAAACTCAAGCTGCGTGCAAGCTACGGCATCACCGCGAACGACAATATAGGAACGACGCGTTTCCTGTATCTCGACTATGTTACCTACAACGGTACCGAAGGCCTGCGCGGCAATCCCAATGTGAGCGCGGAGATAACCAAGGGCGTCAACGTGGGTTTCGATGCCAGGATATTCAACGGCATCTCCGCTTCGTTCGACTGGTTCAGCATGCGTTGCGACAATATGCTTTGCAGCAGTTCCACATCCGTTCCCATCTACCAGGGCGTGGCACTCAGCTACTATCCCATGGTGAATGCCGGTAAAATGGAGAACAAGGGATACGAAGTTGAACTCGGCTACGACCATCGCTTCGGCAACGGCCTCGGGATCAATATCGGCGGCCAGCTGAGCTATGCGCACAACTATGTCATTTACGATGGCGAAGCCCCCTATGGCGATGATTACGCTTATCAGTATCGTGTGGAAGGATATTCCCGCGGCCAGCTCTGGGGCTACAAGGTGGATTACTCCAACGGCAGCGGAATGTTCAACTTCGACAGTGAAATCGCCGCTTCGGGGCTCACTTATGCCTCCGGCACACCCCGCAGGGGCGACCTGATATACGTAGACCTGAACGGAGACAGTATAATTGACGAAAAGGACCTCGCGCCCCTCGGATACACCAGCACGCCGGAGTACAACTACGGCATACACGGCGGATTCGACTACAAGGGTTTCGAATTCTCCTTCTTCCTGCAGGGAACCGCCAAGGCGTCGATGTTCCTTTCCGGAGCGGGTGCATACGAAACATCCTACGACGGAATCTATACTGAATGGCACAAGACTGCCTGGACGGAGGAGCGCTGGAACAACGGCGAAAAGATTACTTATCCCGCCCTGTCCCTCAACACCAGCACCAACCACTGCAGCAACGAGTTCTTCCTGCGCGACCTCAGCTACCTCAGGCTGAAGAACGTCGAGCTTGCATACACGCTGCCGGATTCCGTCACGGGGAAAATCGGCAAGGTGCGCCTCTCGCTCTCCGGCCAGAACCTGCTGACCTTCGACAAGCTCGGGTTCAAGTACATCGATCCCGAGTCGAGATCCTACACCTCCTTCAATCCATTCAGGACTTATAATTTTGGTATCGGCTTGACATTCTGACGAATATGAAAAAGAGTATATACATCATACTTTGCGCGGCGCTTGCTCTGTCAAGCTGCGCGGATCTGGACATAGAGCCGGACGGACGTGTGACCTATCAGGCCATATTCGGCAAGTACAAGCTCACGCTGAACTACGTCAACACCTGCCGCAGCTATCTTTTCGACCCCGGGTTCAACTACGCGAACTCGCCCCTGGCATCGTTCTGCGACGAAGCCCAGGATGCAAGCGACAATGCCAACGGCATAGTCAAGAACTGGTACAGCGGAAACGCTTCGTCGACTTCGTTCCCCCTGAGCGTCGACACCGATTTCTGGACTTACTATTACCGCGGCATCTACTACTGCAACAATTTCCTTTCGATGATAGTGGATCCCGAAATATGCACCTTCGAGTTCGACGAGACCGAAAAGCAGGGATGGATTGCGGAAATTACGGTCCTCAGGGCCTACTACCATCTCCAGCTGATGAAGCGCTACGGAGCCATCCCCATAATGGACAAGGTCTACGAAATCCCCCACGATTTTTCCAGCGACAGGCGGAACAGCATCGAGGAATGTACGGACTTCATACTCGCGAGCTGCGACGAAGCCCTCGCCACTCCCGAAAGCTCGAGCTCAGTGGGTTTCCGCTGGGATGTGACCGCAGGGGAGATGAAGACAGTCATCCGGCGTTCCTTCGCCTATGCAGTCAAGTCGCAGGCGGCCCTTTACGCAGCCAGCCCTCTGTTCTATGAAGAAGGCGGCAAATACACCTGGGCCTATGCCGCGGAAATATGCAAGGAAGCCCTTGACGAGTGCCTGGCGCACGGCTACAGCCTCTACGCCACCACGCCTCCTTCCTATGCAGGCCTCGGCCCTTACGACTACTATTTCATGACTACGACAGGCACCTGGGACCATGAGACCATTTTCGAATCGGGAGCCCAGTCGAAAGTGTGGCAGTTCGCAGGCACGCCCATCACCACGGGCATGTCCAAGGCCGGCCCCGGACCGAGCCAGGAGCTCGTCGACGCCTACGAAACCAGGGACGGCGTCCCCGTACTGGATCTCTCCAGGCCCTATCTGGACGACGCCCACCTGCAGCCGAATTACAATGCTGCCAACACCATGTACGACAGGAACAATCCCTACGCAAACCGCGATCCCCGCTTCTATGCGTCGGTTTACTACAACGGTTGCAAGCGTTACCTTGCGGATTCGGATGTCAAGGTATTTACCTGCGTGGGCGGCAACTGCGGCATCTCCAACGATGTTTCCAGCACCCGTTTCACCCGTACCGGCTACTATCTGCGCAAGTTCAACAATCCCGCCACCTCCTCGACGGGGGGCAGCGACGGTTATATGCCCATTTTCCGCCTTGCGGAACTCTACCTGAACTTTGCCGAAGCCGCAAGCGAGGCCTACGGACCTGACGTGGCGGTGAAGAGCGGAGTGGAAGGTTCAAGTGGAATGACCGCCCGCGAAGCGGTGAATACCGTCCGCGCGAGGGTGGGAATGCCGGCGCTTCCTTCCGGCATGAGCCAGAACCAGTTCCGCCTGCGTTACCGCAATGAGCGCAGGGTGGAGCTTGCCTTCGAGGAGCACCGCTATTACGACGTACGCCGCTGGATGATTCTTCCTGAGACCGACGCCTGCGTGAGCGGAATGCGCATCAGCGGCACCGAGCCGTCCTATACCTATCAGCGCATCTCATTCCCGCGCTCGACTTCATCTGACAGATACATGCTTTTCCCTCTCCAGCAGTCGGAAGTGAACAAGATGCTTCAGGCTACGGGAGTAAACTGGCAAAACCCCGGATGGTGATATGAAAAAGATTTACAGCATATTGTCCGCAGCCGCCCTCGTGATATGCGGCTGCAGCGAAAAGACTTCCGTCTGGGGAGATCCCGGCGAAATTACCGACATCTCCGCAGAAGGTATAGAGGATGGTGTTGAAGTGATATTCAAGGCTCCTCTGGACAACGAAGATTATTACTTCACGCAGATCTCGTATTACGATGCGAAGGACGAGCTCAGGAACGTGCGTATTTCCCGTTTCGACGTAAATGAAGACGGTTATACCCATGCGGCGGCAACCGGACTCGACGTAGTGCGGGAATACAGTTTTTCCGCCACGCCGTATTCCTACGGCGGAGCGGCGGGAAAGACGCTGACCGTCAGCGGTACGCCCATTACCATGGATGAGGTGGGTTATATGGATTTCAGTCTTGCCACGGCATCCAACAACATGACCATAAGCAAGACCGACAGCTACGAATACCATATCGAAACCACGGGCCTCGATCCCAACGTGCAGACTCTTCCCCTTTCCGAGAGCATAAAGGGAAAGAAGCTGACCTATTGGTATAAGGCCAGGTCTGTCGGAGGCGGCCTGCAGCTGTACTTCATCTGCAACGGACAGGCTGTCACCCAGTGGGCCAGGCAGTCGACCGTATATTACCCGGGAGCCCTTTCCGATACTTCCGAATGGACGTATTGCGAGCTTGACCTGAGCGAATATATCAACAATTACTCATGGGGACGCAGGGGAGACGCCCTGCGCTTCGACTTCGGCAACTCCTCCGGAGCAGTCGTAGACATCAAACTTATATTATTCCGATAAATTTGAACGAATGAAAAGAAAAATCATCTATACCCTCGCCGTCCTCACGCTTTGCAGCCTTTTTTCCTGCAACGGCAACAAGGAGGAGAAAACCGTTGATAAAATTTCCGTCTCCGGAAGCAAGGAGCTGACCGTCGACTCCAAAGGCGGAGCCAGTGTGCTGAACATTGAGGCTTCGGGAAAATGGACTTCGAAGAGCGGAGCCGCATGGCTGACAGTGGAACCTGCCGGCGGCGACGCAGGCACTGTCACGGTAATTGTGACGGCCGCCGCCAACGAGTCTTATGAAAGCCGTTCTTCCTATGTTGAATTCACCTGCGGTACTGCAAGCGACAGGGTGAACTTCACCCAGGGCGAGCTTATCTGCCTGGATGCGGATGAAACGCCTGTGAGCTTCCCTGCGGAGGGAGGACAGAAGGAAGTGGAAGTCCGGTCCAACGTGGACTATACCGTAAGCGTGTCGGCCGAAGCCTCGGAATGGCTCACGGCGGTTAAAACGAAGGCGGTCGAGACGAGCAGAGTGGTGCTGACGGCAGCTGCCAGTGAGAGCCCCGCCCAGCGCAAGGGTATAGTTACCATTGCAGGCGAGGATTTCAAGCGCACCATACAGGTGACCCAGGAAGGATTTTCGTTCGATCCCGTGCTTGAGGCGGATGTCGCGAGGCATTTCTCTCCAGCCGCAGGCGATGAATTCACCGTCAAATGCAATACCAACCTTGACCTCAGCATAAGCACTCCCGACTGGGTGAGCTGCGCCACGGTAACGGAAAACGGAGAATATAAGTTTACGGTAAGTGCAAACAGCGCCGACACCCCCCGAAGCGGCAACATCACCATTTCGGGCGAGAAATACGGCAAGAATACGAAGCAGACCATCGCGGTCAGCCAGAAATCTCCCAAGTCGCTGTATGTACTTGCCGTTGGCAACAGCTTCTCGCGCGACCCTATGGAATATCTCTACAATATCCTTGCGGAACTCGGCTACACCGACATCTACCTCGGCAACCTCATAGTTTCGGGCTGCTCGCTGGAGATGCACGCAGGATACCTGACGAAGAAGAGCGGAGTCTATACCTACAGGACCAACAGCAACGGCACCTGGGTGGACAATGATAATTATGTCGGCAACACCGCCCTTGCGGCACGCGACTGGGATTATGTTTCGATGCAGCAGGTAAGCCAGCTGACAGGCGTTCCTTCCAGCTACGAGCCTTATCTTACCACCGTTTACAACATTGTAAATGAACTCAGCCCCAATTCCAAAAAGGTATGGCAGATGACCTGGGCCTACCAGTCCAACTCCACCCATTCCGGCTTCCCTACCTATAACAGCGACCAGATGACGATGTACAATGCCATCATTTCCACCACACAGTCGAATGTCGTCGCCAAGGGAGGTTTCGACAAGATAATCCCTTCCGGAACGGCGGTGCAGAACCTCAGGACCAGCTTTATAGGCGACACCTTCACCCGCGACGGCTACCACATGTCCTACGACATAGGCCGTTTTCTCGTGGCGCTGATGTGGGCAAGGCAGCTTTCCGACAAGAGCATCGCCGAGGTCAAATTCACCCCCGCCGGCTATGCGCTTGAAGCCCGTCAGGTGGAAGCAATCAAGGAAGCTGTGGAGAATGCTTACAAGACGCCGTTCAGCATTACCAATTCCACTTACCCGGGAACTGTTGATCCGCCTGTATCCGGAGATCTTCTGGAAACGTTCAAAAATGCGGGATATTCGATTTCCGACTACGATGCCCTTGAGCTTGAGATAACCCACAACGCCTACTGGCATTCCGCCTCCACTTACTTCGCGGATCTGCAGGTCAGCGGCCATGGCGGGAGCTCCGCCAACCTCAAGCGTTTTGCCGCCACGCAGAGGTTTACCAAGGCGGAAATTCCTAACGGTACCGTGATAGTGCTAAAGCAGGGGTATAAGTATCGTCCCGACAAATGGATTGACCTGAAGACCGCGAATACCAGTTCCACGCGTCCCGGTGACGTTATAGCCAACAGCGCAAATCTGATAGCGGTGGTCGACGACGCCTGGTGGGGCAGTTTCAATTACGTGGGATTCAATATCGCCAAAGCCGACAACGCCCAGCTTGACGACCAGTCGGAGCTGGACGATGTCCTCGCTGTATTCGTGCCGAAAAAACAGTAGCCTGAAGCTACATACCTGATGCCTGCGGGCGGACTATTTGTGTCTTGACAATAGTTCTGCCTGCAGGTCGTTCAGTGTGACGTCCATTATCTTGTTGAGCACCAGCAGATGGTACAGCAGGTCGGACGCCTCGTAGACATAGCGGTCGCGGTTTCCGTCTACGGCTTCGATTACGGTCTCCACCGCCTCTTCGCCGACCTTCTGCGCCGCCTTGTTCACGCCTTTAGTGAACAGGTAGGTGGTGTAGCTTCCTTCCGGCATGTCCCTCTTGCGCTGGTCGATAACTCCTTCCAGTTTGCCGAGGAATCCTTCTTCCTCGGGGGTGTCGAAGCATGCGGTGGTGCCCCTGTGGCAGGCAGGCCCGTCGGGACGTGCGATCACGAGCAGGGCGTCGGCGTCGCAGTCGGGATACATTTTCTCGAGATGCAGGTAATTCCCGCTTGTGGCGCCCTTCACCCAGAGTTCTCCGCGGCTGCGGCTCCAGAAGGTTACCAGTCCGGTCTCAAGCGTGGCGTTGAAGGCCTCTTCGTTCATGTATGCCAGCATCAGCACTTTTCCGCTGCGGGAATCCTGGACTATCACGGGCAGCAGCCCGTCGCTGTTCTTTGAAAGTTCAAAATCTGAGAATTTCATATCAATCTAACATTTATTCCCCTGTCGTGCAGGGCCTGTTTCAGTTCTTTTATGCTTATTTCGCCATAGTGGAATATGCTCGCGGCGAGGGCGGCGTCGGCGCAGCCTTCGGTGAGCACCTGCGCTATGTGCTCTATGCTTCCTGCACCCCCCGAGGCTATGATGGGGATGCTCAGCTGCGATGAGAGCTCCCGGAAGGTCTCGCAGGGATATCCTGCCTTGGTGCCGTCGTTGTCCATGGAGGTGAAAAGAATCTCTCCAGCACCCCTTTCCTGCGCTTCACGGGCCCAGGAGAAGAGTTCGAAGTCGGTGGGACGGGTGCCTCCGTGGGTGGTAGCCATCCATCTTCCGTCAATCCTGCGGGCGTCTATCGCCACCACCACGAACTGGTTCCCGAAGTGGCCCGCTATCTCGTCGATGAGCTCGGGCCGGCGTATGGCCGCGCTGTTTATGCTTATCTTGTCGGCTCCCGCCTCCAGCAGCCTGGCAGCGTCTTCCAGCGAAGCTATGCCTCCTCCCACCGTGAAGGGAATGTCGATGCGGGCGGAAATCTGCTCTACGAGGCTGGTGAAGGTGTTGCGCCCTTCGCGCGTGGCGCTGATGTCGAGATAGACGAGCTCGTCCGCCCCTTCTGCCGCATAGCGCGCCCCGAGCTCCACTGCGTCGCCCACGTCGCGCAGCCCCACGAAGTTCACGCCTTTCACCGTGCGCCCGTCCTTGACGTCGAGGCAGGGTATTATCCTCTTGCACACCATGACTCTATCTCCTTCAAACTTATACGGTTTTCGTAAATGGCCTTCCCGACTATCGCCCGCGGAACGCCCGCTTCGTCGAGGGCCTCTATGTCGGCCATGCTTCCCACCCCGCCGCTGGCGATGAATGTCATCGAAGGGAAGCGGGCGCAAAGTTCTTTGTACAGTTCAATGTCGGGGCCTCCCAGCATACCGTCGCGATCTATCTGCGTGGCAATCACTTCGCGCAGTCCGCTGAAACTCCCTGCAAGCGAAAATATGTCCGTGTCCGAGTCCTTGAGCCAGCCGTCGGTGGAAACCTTCCTTCCCCTCACGTCCGCCCCGAGAATCAGCTTCCCGTAGCGGTCCAGCCACTGCTGGAAAAGCTCCGGAGACTTCACCGCCACAGTTCCGCAGATAATCTCGCCGGCTCCTGCGGAAAACGCCGACTCAATGTCTGCGGCAGTTTTTATCCCCCCACCCCATTCCGTTTCCACGCTGCAGGCAGAGGCTATTTTCTCCAGAGTGCGCAGATTGCATGGCCTGCCCTCCCGCGCCCCGTCAAGGTCCACCAGATGAATCCTCGAAACCCCCGCATCCTCGAAGCGGCGGGCCATGTCCACGGGACTCGCCCCGTATTCCGCCTTGCGCGAGAAATCCCCCTGCGACAGGCGGACGCAACGCCCGTCAATCAGGTCTATCGCCGGAATTATCTGTATCATAGGGCAAGGAAGTTTTTGAGTATTGCAGCACCCGCGGCTCCGCTTTTTTCGGGATGGAACTGGGTGCCGAAGAAATTGTCTTTGGCAAGTGCCGCGCTGAAGGGCGTCCCGTGCGAGCATGAAGCCACGGTGTCGGGGCATACGCCCGCATAGAAGGAATGTACGAAATATACGGCGGATTCTTCGGGAATACCTTTGAAAAGCGGGCCCCTAAGCCCTTCTATGGCGTTCCATCCCATGTGCGGAACCTTCAGCCCGGGGGCGGGGACGAAGCGGTGAACATCAGTGCCGAATACTCCGAGAGTGTCCACGTCGCCTTCGTCGGTATGGCGGCAGAGAAGCTGCATCCCGACGCAAATCCCCAGCACGGGCTGCTTCAGCGAGAGTATCACCGAGTCCAGTCCTGAGGCCTGCAGGCTGCGAAGGGCCACGGAAGCGTCTCCCACCCCAGGCAGTATCACCCTGTCGGCTCGTGTCAGCACTTCGGGATCGGCGCTCAGCACCACATCCCCTGCGCCTGCGCGGTCGAGGGCGTGCAGCACCGAACGGATATTGCCCGCATCGTAATCTACCACTGCCGTCATAGCGTTCCCTTGCTGCTTGGAATGTCGTAATTGAAAGGTATGCCCCTCACCGCCTGTCCGAGGGTTCGGGCGAAGGCCTTGAACACCGCTTCGGCCAGATGGTGGTTGTTCTCTCCGCGGGCCCGTATGTGCATGTTGGCCTGCATGGCGGAGCAGAGGCTCTGGAAGAAATGCTTATACATCTCGGTGGGGGTGTCGCCCACATATTCGCGGGTGAAAGGCACCTCCCAGGAGAAGTCGATGCGCCCCCCGAGGTCGATCAGGACCATTGCGTCGCAATCGTCCATGGGAAGCACGAAGCCGTAACGCTCAATGCCCCTCCTTTCGCCGAGGGCCTTCAGCAGGGCCTGGCCGAGGGCGATTGCGGTATCTTCCATGGTGTGGTGCTCGTCGGTGCCGAGGTCGCCCCTGGCTTCGAGCTGCAGGGAGATTCCGCTGTGGTGGGGGATCTGTTCGAGCATGTGGTCGAAGAATTTCAGTCCGGTGTCTACGGAAGACGGCAGCCTTCCGTCGAGGTCGACGCGGACGCTTATCGATGTTTCGCCGGTGGTGCGGGTGATTTCCGCAACCCTGCTGCCGCGACGGATGAAGTCCGCAATCTCTACCCACGAAGGGCTGACGAGGGAGCATTGCAGGCCTTTATCGGCAAGTTCCGCCTCCACGCTTGCGGGTTCGGCGAGAAGTATGGCCTGGGCGCCGAGATTCGCCGCAAGTTCCACGTCGCTGATGCGGTCGCCTATCACGAAGCTGTTTGCGAAATCGCAGGAAGAATATGCCCCGAACATGCCCGTGCGGGGTTTTCGCGTGGGAGCATTGTCTTCGGGGAAGGATTTGTCGATGAGCTCGTCGTCGAACTGCACCCCTTCTCCGGCGAGGGTGTCGAGCATCAGTTTGTGTGGCCCTATGAAGTCTTCGTAGGGGAAGGAACTTGTGCCGAGCCCGTCCTGGTTGCTGACCATTACCATTTTGTATCCGAGTCCGGAGAGGCTTTTCAGCGCCCCTATGACTCCGGGAACGAACTGGAATTTGGACAGGCTGTCTATCTGCTCGTCGTCGGGTTCGCGCAGTATGGTGCCGTCGCGGTCAATGAACAGTGCTTTGAATGAGGTCATATTCTTCGATTGCTTGTAGTAAGAGGTCGTTTTCGGAGGGTGTTCCCACGGTGATGCGGAGGGCCGGCCCGCACCCCGGGGTGCGGCTGCGGTCGCGGACTATTATGCCGCGCCGCAGCAGGAACTCGTAGAGTTCCGCCGGCCTGGCGCAGCGTATCAGGAAGAAATTGGCGTCGCTGGGCAGTACCTCGCTGATGCAGTTCTTCTGTGCGAGTACGGTCATCAGGCGTTCCCTTTCCTCCAGAGTCCTGCGGGTGTTTGCAGGCACGTCGGCTCCGTCGAGCTGCCGGAGTGCGAGCGCGAGCGTGTCCGTGCCTATATTATAGGGATAGCGGACTTTGTTGAAGATGGATACGACCTGCGCGTCGGCTATGGCGAGCCCTATCCTCAGCCCTGCGAGTCCGTATGCCTTGGAAAGCGTCTGGAGCACTATCAGGTTGGGAAATTCATCGCAAAGCGCCTTGCGGCTCCCTTCCTTGGAAAAGTCCGCATAGGCCTCGTCCAGCACCAGCATTCCGTCGAAGCTGCGGAGTATGTCCGCTATGTCTCCGGTGCTGAAGGAATTCGCCGTGGGATTGTTCGGCGAGCACAGGAAGATCAGTTTGGTGCGGCCGTCCACGGCTGCAAGCAGTTCCTCCTTAGGCAGCGAAAAATCCTCGTGCAGGGGCACCTGACGGTATTCTGTATCATTGATGTCGGCGCATACCGAGTACATCCCGTAGGAAGGCGCAATCATTACCGCGTTGTCCCTGCCCGGCTCGCAGAAAACCCTGTAACAGAGGTCTATGCATTCGTCACTGCCATTTCCGAGGAAGAGATTTTCCTCGTTCACGCCTTTGATTTCCGCCAGCCTTGAAAGCAGTTTCCTGCGCAGCGCCGTGGACGGATAGCGGTTGAGGCCCTCGCCGTAGGGGCTTTCGTTGGCGTCGAGCAGTATCCCCAGCTCTCCCTGATATTCGTCGCGTGCGGTGGAATAGGGAGAGAGGTTGGCGATGTTGCTCCTTACAAGTCCGGGTATGTCTTTACTTGTCATAAACGAATCCTTACTGCGTTTGCGTGTGCATCAAGTCCTTCAGCCTCAGCCATTTCCATGATGGTGCCCGAGAGGGAGGCGAGCCCTTCGCGGGAGATGCCCTGAATTGTGACGGCGTGCATGAAGCTGTCGGTTCCGAGCCCGCTCCAGGCCGTCGCGAGGCCCGAAGTGGGGAGGGTGTGGTTTGTGCCGCTGGCATAGTCGCCCGCGCTTTCGGGGGTGTAGTTCCCAAGGAAGATGCTGCCGGCCGCGGTAATTTCGTCCGCAACGCCTTCGGCATCTTCCATGGAGATGATAAGATGCTCGGATGCGTAGAGGTTGGCGAAGGCGATCTTGTCTTTCCTTTCCGGAAGTACGATTATCCTGCTGTGCGACAGCGCTTTGTCTATTATATCAACTCTTGGGTTCACGGCTTTCTGACTCTCTATGCATGCGGAGACTTTTTCCGCGAAGGAGACATCGCTGCAAACCAGCATCACCTGGCTATCCGGCCCGTGCTCCGCCTGCGAAAGCAGGTCCGCGGCAACGAACTCCGGCACTGCGCTGCCGTCTGCCAGAACCATCACTTCCGAAGGCCCTGCAGGCATGTCTATGGCCGTTCCTTCGCGGCTCACCGCCTGTTTCGCTTTCAGCACGTAACGGTTGCCCGGCCCGAAAATCTTGTCCACCTTGGGAACGCTCTGCGTGCCGTAAGCCATCGCGGCTATGGCCTGGGAACCTCCTATCGCGAAAATCTCAGTAAGTCCGCAGAGTTTTGCCGCAAAGAGAACCGCGGGGGCCACTTTGCCGTCGCGTCCGGCCGGAGTGCAGAGCACTATCCTGCCGCATCCGGCAATTTTCGCGGGGATGGCGAGCATCAGGAGAGTGGAGAACAGCGGGGCGGAACCTCCGGGAACGTAAAGCCCCACGTTCCGGATGGGAACCCAGCGCCTGCGGCAGACCGTTCCGGCACCGTCGTCCCAGCGCACTTCTGCGGGAACCTGCCTGCTGTGGAATTCATGGATTCTTCCGTATGCTTCGCGTATGGACTCTTTCAGGCTTTCCGTAAGCTTTTCGCAGGCCTCGTCCACTTCTTTCTCTCCCACGCGGAAACTCTCGGGAACGAATCCGTCGATTCCTGCCGCTATTTTCCGCAGACCTTCATCCCCTTCCTCCTTTACGGTGCGCAGAATCTCCGCCACGCGGCCTTCTATTTCGAGATCGTCGGCGAGTTTGCGTTGGGTGAGCGCAGGCAGGGAGGATGGTTCGGGGTTGATATATAACTCCATATCAGTCAATAACTTTGTCGAGATTGAGAACAAGGATTCCTTCGGCGCCTATCCCTTTCAGGGCCTCCACCGTCTGCCACAGGCTGCCTCCGTCGATTACCGAATGCAGGGAGCTCCATCCCTCTGCGGCGAGGGGCATTATGGTGGGGCTGCGCATTGCGGGCAGCAGGGCGATGGCGTCCTCTATCCTGTCGTTGGGGAGGTTCATCAGGATGTACTTCTTTCCGCGGCTTTCCTCGACAGCGTCGATGCGGAACAGTATGGATTTCAGCAGCGCCTCCTTTTCGGCCGTCAGTCCGGGACGGGCAATCAGTACCGCCTCGCTCCAGAACACTTTCTCCACCTCCGAGAGACCGTTGGAGATCAGGGTGCCTCCCGATGAAACTATGTCGAAGATGGCGTCGGCTATGCCTGCCGCGGGGGCAATCTCCACGGAACCCTTAATCTCCCTTATGGTAGCATCTATTTTATTGTCAGCCAGATATCTGCGAAGAATGTTCGGATAGGACGTTGCTATGGATTTCCCGTTGAACCATTCCGGCCCCGTATAGTCTGCGGTCTTGGGAACGGCAAGCGAAATTCGGCAGTTGCCGAAGCCGAGTTTGCGTATCACTTTCACGGCGGCGCCGGTCTCTTCCACCTCGTTCAGTCCCACTATCCCTATGTCGGACGCTCCGTCGGCCACAACCCCGGGGATGTCGTCGTCGCGCAGGTAAAGCACTTCGAGGGGGAAGTCCGCGGCTTTTCCGAGGAACTTGCGTTTTGCATCGTCGACGCTGATTCCTGCGTCGTGCAGGAGCTGCAGGCTGTCTTCGTTAAGCCTGCCTTTGGATTGTATTGCGAGTCGAATCATATTCAAAGGTAATATCTTTTTGTTGCAAATTGTGAGCAAAATTAGCAAGTTTTTTCTAATTTTGCAGAGTGGCCTTTGTGCCACAGATGTTTAACCGGTTAAATACTTAAAGTTTATTGCCTTATGAAGAAGGTTTATGTAATGCTCGCAATTGCCGCCCTCACCCTTTGTGTGGCATCTTGCGGAAACAAGAACAAGAAGGCTCAGGAAGCTGAGCAGGAAGCTACCGAATGTTGCACCAAGGCTGCAGGCGAATGCTGCAACAAGGAAGGCGAGTGCTGCAAGAGCGCTGCCGAAGAGGTGAAGGATGCCGCCGTCGAGGCTGCGAAGGATGTTGCCAAAGAAGGCATCAACACCGCCGCCGAGGCTGCAAAGGACGCCATCAAGAAGTAATTTGCTTTTTCGATGCAAGCTTGGAGGTGTCGGTTTTCCGGCGCCTCCATTTTGTTGGTATAGCCAATAAATTTGTATCTTTGCATTCTATGACTGTAAAGAATACATCGGCATTGGTCTTTGCCATACTGCTCGCCTGCTCATGCAACATAGTGGGCAAGCTGGTGCACGACGACCAGGTGGTGGCTAAGGTAGGCAAGGAAAAACTGTATCTTTCCGAACTCGCGGATTATATCCCCGCGGGCAGTTCACCCGAAGATTCCGCCAGCCTGGCCCTCCAGTACATAAATTCCTGGGCCTCGGAGCGCCTTTACGTAAAGGCCGCGGAGAGGGGGCTGTCGAAAGAGGAGAAAAACGTCTCCGCCGAACTTGAGGCATACCGCAGGTCCCTGCTCGGCTACAAGTACGAGCAGCACTACATCAACGACAGGCTCGACACCCTCATCACCAACGCCCAGACCGAAGCTTATTACAATTCGCACAGGGAAGCCCTGGAGCTTCCCCGCCCCATACTCAAGCTGCGCTTTGTCGACATCATGTCGGATTCTCCCAACTACAACGAGATACTCGGGAAACTCCCTTCCGATTCGGGCAGCGCCCTGGAGGATCTCGACAGCCTGGTGCACGTCTCCGCCCTGCGCTACTTCGACAGCTCGCAGGAATGGGTTGACGCCGCGGTCGCCGCAAGGGAATTCGGCCTCGACTACAACACCATGCTCTCCAAACTGCAGAACGGTTTTATCATCCACGAGCTTGAAGACAGGGGAGAAACCCGCGCCGCCTATGTCTTCGACATCCGGCGCACAGGGCAGGCGCCTCTTGAATATTGCCGCAATTCCATACGCGACAACATCCTGATCGAACGCAAACGCGACCTTCTCAGGAATTTGGAACAAGACTTGCTAACAAATGCCCTTGAAAGCAAAGAATTCGTAATCTATCAGCAGAATGAATAGAAAAATCATATATATCGCGCTGCTCGGCTCGCTGATGCTCAGCCCCCGCGCAAACGCCCAGCGCTACAAAACCATAGACAAAAATGTCGCAGTGGTGGGCAATGAACTGATAATGGTCTCCGACATCGAATCGGAAATCCAGAGGATGCGCTACTACGGGCAGGCTTCCGACCGCACCACCCGCTGCCAGGTGCTGGAGGCGATGATGCAGAACAAGCTTTTCCTGATGCAGGCGCGCCTCGACTCGCTCACTGTGAACAACGACCAGGTGGAATCCTATCTCCAGCAGCAGATGGCCCAGACGCGCACCGCCCTCGGAGGTGACGAGCAGGTGGAGGAAGCCTTCGGCAAGAGCATGTACGATCTTCGCAAGGAATGGAAGCAGCAGATCCAGGAGCAGAATCTTATCGAACAGGAAAAGTATGAGATTGCAAGCAAGATTCCCGATCTGACTCCGTACGATGTGAAATGCTATCTCGACACGGTCGACCGCGACAGGCTGCCCATGGTGCCC
Source organism: uncultured Bacteroidales bacterium (assembly GCA_905235675.1). Lineage (GTDB taxonomy): Bacteria > Bacteroidota > Bacteroidia > Bacteroidales > UBA932 > Cryptobacteroides. The sequence goes on from CAJONC010000005.1 coordinate 45,978, forward strand.
ATCAAGTACAAAATGAGCCAGCTCTGCATCTATCCCGACCGCGAGAAAGCCAAAATGGAATGCAAGGAGAGGCTGCTGAACCTGCGCGAGCGCATCATCAACGGCGAAAAATTCACCACCCTGGCCCGCCTCTACTCCGAAGACCCCGGCAGTTCCCGCAAGGGGGGGGAGTTGGGAATGGCCTCGCGTGACATTTTCTGGCCCGAATTCTCGGACGCCGCCATGGCGCTCAAGCCGGGAGCCATCTCGCAGATAGTCGAAACCCCCGACGGTTTCCACATTATCCAGATCATTGAGAAGAAGGGAGATATGTTCAACGCCCGCCACATCCTTCTCAAACCCAAATATACCGATGAAGACCGCGAAAAGGCCTTCAGCAAGCTCGACTCCCTGCGCACAGCCATCGACAGCAGCAAAATCACTTTCGAGATGGCCGTATACGGCTGGTCGCAGGATCCCGCCACCCGCACCAACGGCGGACAGATGGCCGATCCGAACACGGGGAGCGCATATTTCGAAATAGACCAGATAAAGCCCGAAGACTATGCCGCGGTGAAAGATCTGGAACGCGGGCAGATTTCCGAGCCCGTCCAGTCGCGCGACAATGAAGGACGCGACGGCAACCTGGTTTACAAGATTCTGCGTCTCGACAAAATAGTGCCTGCGCACACTGCAACTTTCGAAAACGACTACACGGAACTTCTCGGACAGCTGCAGGGCGAAATGCAGAACAGGTCCATAGATGATTTCCTCGACAAGAAGATAAGCGAAACCTACATTGTGATAGATCCTATCTTCGGGGACTGCGATTTTTCGCGTAAGGGATGGGCGGAAAAGGTCAAAAAATAATTCTGTCCGTCCTCGCCCTGCTGTTTGCGGCCGGACCTGTCCCTGCCCAGGAGAAATCTGAGCAGAAGGACAGTCTGGTGCGTCTTATCAAGGCGAAATCCCTCGAACTCATCGAAAAAAACGGAGTCAATTACCGGAAGACGATTGACGCCACCTTCTTCCACAACAACACCTACTTCATCTGCGACACGGCCCTTTGGAACGTGGACGCCCGCGTGATAAATGCCGACGGCAACGTAAAAGTGGTGCAGGAAGGCACAATTCTCACCAGCGACAGCATGGTGTACAATATCGACGACGACCTCGTGCAGTTCAAGGGCACTCTCGTGCAGCTCGAAGACAAAGACCGCAACACCCTCCGCACCCACAACCTCGACTACAACACCAGGGACTCCGTGGCCCTGTTCCGCTTCGGCGGCGCAATGAAGGACAGGGAAGGCCAGCTGATAGAAAGCATAGACGGCAGCTACGACGCCAAACTCGGGCTGTTCACCTTCCGCAACAACGTGAACATGTATACCGACTCCGTCTTTATCCGTACATCCAGCCTCGACTACGAATCCGAGCCCAACAGGGCCATCTTCAACGAGGCCATAGATTTCTGGAAGGACGACAACATGCTCTCGGCCGACCGCGGCTGGTACGAACGCCTCGAAGAGACTTTCTTCTTCAACGGCCACGTGCACAGCACTTCCCCTGAACAGGAAGCCTGGTGCGACTCGCTCTATTACTACCGCACTCCGAACAATCTCCTGATGCTCCGGAACGTCCAGGTCCAGGATACCACGCGCAACGTCTTCGCCCTCGCAAACAGGGTTTTCTATGAAGATTCCCTCGCCCGCGTCACCCTTACCGACGAGGCCGCCGTGGCCCTCCGCACCGAAGAAAAGCAGATGGGGCCGGACTCGGTCAGCCGCACTAAAATAGATACGATTTACATCGGGGCCGACAGGCTTATCTACTATACCGTCAGGAAGTGCGACATCCCGGATTCGGAGATTAAGGCTGCCGAGGAAAGGCTTGCCGATATTTACAGTGATCCTGTGCATGACTACAGGCAGAAAGCGGCGCAGGAGGCGGCTGCGGCACGGCAGAAGGCCGAAGAGGAGAATGCCGCGTCGAATCCCCTGCTGGCCCAAAAGGGAGCAAGGCAGGGGAAGGGTGAGGACAAAGCTTCCCCCAAACCTCAGTCCGGCGGAGAGGAGGAGCCGCCCGCAGAGCCGACCGGCCCCGAAGAACCTTCTGACCCCGAAGGGCCCTCCGATTCCGACGGGCCGGAAGAGCCCGACGGCCCTGAAGTCCCGACGGACAGCCTTGGCCTTGTTCCTCCCTCCGACAGCATCAATGTCCTTCCTCCTACGGACAGCATCTCCCTTTCTCCAGAGCTGGACAGCCTTGCCCGCGCCCGCGCCGACTCCCTCGCAATCGCGGACTCCCTCGCCAAACTTCCGCCGCCCGACACCACCCGTATAGGTTTTGCTGAAGGCCGCGGCAATGTCAAGATATACCGCACCGACATCCAGGTGGCCTGCGACTCCATGCGCTTCTGCGAACTCGACAGTATCGCCCGCTTCTACATCAATCCCATAGTGTGGAACGACGGCAACCGCCAGTATTCCGCCGACAGCATGGGTGTGCTTGTAAAAAACCAGGCGATAGACCGCGCCAGCCTGATGTCCGGAGCCTTCATAATCACCCAGGAAACCGAAACCCTGTACGACCAGATACGGGCCACCGAAGTGATGGCCTACTTCGACTCCACCTCGGCCCTGAGCCGCTTCGATGCGCTCGGAGGGGCCAACTGCATCTTCTATCTGAGGGAGAAGGAGCAGATAGGAACGGTTTACAAGATAGACACCAAGATGATGTCTGCCTATATGAAGGACGGGGAACTGCGCGAGAACTATTGTTTCGGCGAAAACCAGAATGACGCCTTCCCCCTGCCGCAGCTGAAAGAAGGAGACAGGAAGATGAAGGGTTTCAACTGGCAGCCGGAGCTTCAGCCCAAGGGCAGGGAAGACATCACCGACCTCGTGGTACGCAAGAGCCAGCGCAAGGAATATGCCGCCCATCCTAAGACAAAATTCCGCCAGACGGAAATATATTTCCCCGGATACATGGGCGAGGTTTACGCTGCGATTGAGGCTGCCAAAAACAAGCCCAAAGCGCGGTCCGTGAAGGCGGATGCCCCCGCCCCTGCGGACAGCCTTCCGGCGGCTGATTCCATAAGCCGTGCCGATTCCCTTGGAACCGGTGCCGCTGCGGACTCGCTGGCCCTGAAGGGCGCCCCGCGGGATTCCATCGATACCGGAGGGCTTGCAGATTCACTCAGGACAAGCGTCCCTGATTCGCTGAAGACCACTATGCCTGATTCCACGGTGGTCGCCCCGCATGTTCCTACCAAAGCCGAACTGCGCGAAAAGGCAAGGCAGGAGAGGATTGCCGCGCGTGAGGCGCGCTGGGCGGTTGCGGACTCGATAGACGCCGCCAAGGCTGCCGCCAAACAGCAGAAAAAGCTGGAAAAGCAGAGGCGCAAAGCCGAAGTTGTGGCCGCCAAGCAGCAGAAACAGCTCGAAGAGGATGCAAAGAAGCTGGAGAAATACGTGGAGAAATACCGCAGGAAGTACGAGAAGCAGCAGGCCAAACTTGCCGCGAAGGCTGAGAAAGCGGCTGCCAAGGCTGCAAGGAAAGCCGCCAAAACCAGGCAGGAGCCGACTCCTCCCGCAAATGAAGAATTTTCTGACAAACCGATTTACGATACAAATGGAAGCAATACTGGACAGATTCCTGAGGTACACCGCAGTGGATACCCGGAGCGACGAGAACTCGGAGAGCCAACCCTCGACAGCAAAGCAGTTGAACCTTCTGAAGCTCCTGTGCAAGGAACTGAATGAACTCGGAGTTGAGGCGGAACTCGACGAATACGGCTATGTGATGGGACGCATCCCTTCGAATGTGGATGCTGACGTGCCCGCCGTAGGCTTCATCGCCCATGTGGACACCGCTCCCGATGCCTCTGGAGAAAATGTCAAAGCGCAGATAATCAAGGATTACGACGGATCCGACATCGCCCTAAAAGGCGTGCCTGGACTCTTTCTGAAACCTTCCGAATTCCCCGAACTGCTTGCCCATAAAGGCGAAACCATCATCACCACCGACGGCACCACCCTTCTCGGGGCCGACGACAAGGCGGGCGTGGCCGAAATCATGGATGCCGTGCAGTATATCATGGCCCATCCCGAATTCAAGCACGGCCCTATCCGCATAGGTTTCACCCCCGACGAGGAAATAGGCCGCGGAGTCGTGAAATTCGACGTTGCGAAGTTCGGTGCGGAATATGCCTATACCATGGACGGAGGCGAGGTCGGGGAACTTGAGTTCGAGAACTTCAACGCCGCTTCGGCAAAAATCCATATCCAGGGCAGGAACGTCCACCCCGGCTATGCCAAGGGCAAGATGCGCAATGCAATCCTGATAGGCCAGGAGCTGAATGCCCTGCTTCCCGTCGACCAGCGTCCGGAATTCACCGAAGGCTACGAAGGGTTCTTCCATCTCATCTCATTCAACGGAACTGTCGAGGAGGCCGACATCGCCTACATTATACGCGACCATTCCCGCGAGCTCTTCGAGCAGAAGAAGGCCGTGATTCAGCAGTGCGTTGATTTCATAAACGCCCGCTACGGCGAAGGCACGGCAACCCTGGTGCTGAAAGACCAGTACTACAACATGCGCGGCCAGGTTGAGCCCCATTATCAGATAATAGAGATTGCTATGAAAGCCATCTCCGATGCGGGAGTCGAACCCCGAGTGCAGCCCATACGCGGCGGCACCGACGGCGCCAACCTTTCCTTCCGCGGCCTTCCCTGCCCCAACATCTTCGCCGGCGGCCTGAACTTCCACGGCAAAATGGAGTGGGTCCCCCTCGAAAGCATGCAAAAAGCCTCGCATGTCATCCTGAACATCCTGCAAGGCTTCCTGTCAGCCTGACGCAAGGGCCTACGGCACCGCGCCCATGGCGCTTAAATCGTTGTTCTTCAATGAATTAAACAAATCTCTCCCCCTGAAAAACCAAGGGGAGAGGTTGTGTTAAATACCTGTCCTATAAGCTGTTAAGCGCCAGCGCTTCAAAATAATTGTGGTCTCCTTGCGACAGCAGGCGAGCGCAACCACTGCCAGTTTCAATCGGCCCGCAGGAATCTAATCCTGCCGCAAGGATGCTTTAATCATATAGAAGACGAGCAGCAGGAAGGGGATGATGGCGATGGCCTCGGCACCTGAGCAGAGCCTGCCGGAGGCAACCGTATTCCATCCTTCCATGAACCAGTCCACCCCGGCGAACTTCAGAATGGCGCTTACCACTCCCATCAGCGCACCGCCGGCAATGAAACCGCTGGCTATCAGCGTACCCTTGTCCTGACGGGCCTGGTTGACGGCCTTGTCGGAAGAGCGTGTGCTCACAAACCAGCTGATGGCTCCTCCTACGAGAAGCGGCAGGTTGAGGTCGATGGGGATGAACATTCCGAGGCAGAATGCCAGTGCGGGAACTTTGAATACGGTAAGCAGTATCGCTATAGCCGCACCTATGCCGTAGAGCAGCCAGGGGGCGCTTCCTCCGTTCATCATTGGCTGGATTACCGCCGCCATGGCATTGGCCTGGGGTGCCACGAGGGCGCCTTCTCCCACAAAACCATAAGTCTTGTTGAGCACCAGCATCACTCCGCCGACAGTCGCCGCCGCCACGAGGGTGCCGAGGAACTTCCAGCATTCCTGCTTTGCGGGGGTGGCTCCGAGGTTGTAGCCTATCTTGAGGTCGGTGATGAAGCCGCCTGCCATGCTGAGGGCCGTGCAGACAACGCCGCCGATAATCATTGCCGCCACCATTCCGGCTTCGCCCTTGAGGCCGACCGCGACCAGTACGAGTGCGGTGATAATCAGAGTCATGAGCGTCATGCCGCTGACAGGGTTGCTGCCCACTATGGCTATTGCATTGGCGGCCACTGTGGTGAAAAGGAATGAAATTATCGCAACGATAAGAAGCCCCACCAGGGCCTGCCAGATATTGTTGACAACTCCGCCGAATCCGAAGAAGGCGAACACGGCGAGCAGGGTTATCACTATCCCTATCACCACAGTCTTCATCTTTATATCCCTGTCGGTCTCTTCCACCTTTACCTCGCTTCCTCCCTTCTTCGAGAACTCCTTGCCCGCCAGGCCGACCGCGCTCCTGATGACCCCCGCATTCTTGATGATGCTGATGATGCCGGCCATCGCGATGCCGCCTATACCTATATGACGCGCGTACGTGCGGAAGATTTCATCTGCACTCATCTGCCCCACCGTCTGCACTAAGCCGCTGCCCATGAAATCGAGCACCTGCCCGCCGAAGAACAGGTTGAACGCGGGAATGATGATGAGCCAGACCAGCAGGCTCCCGAGGCAGATAATCAGGGAATACTTGAATCCTACGATGTACCCGAGGCCCAGCACGGCAGCACCGGTGTTGAGTTTGAGGACCACCTTGGCCTTGTCCGCCACCGCATTGCCCACACGCAGGAAGGTGGTGGAGATGGTCTCGGCCCAGGTTCCGAAGGTGGCCACCACGAAGTCGTAGAGACCTCCGATGAGCCCTGCAAGTGCCAGCGTGCGAGCCCCTTTGCCGCCCTGCTCGCCGTTGATAAGCACCTGCGTGGTGGCAGTGGCCTCGGGGAAGGGATACTTCCCGTCCATCTCCTGCACGAAGTATTTGCGGAAGGGAATCAGGAAGAGGATGCCGAGCACTCCTCCCAGCAGGCTGCTGAAGAACATGTGCCAGAAACTGACGTCAAGACCCAATATATATATGGCGGGGAGGGTGAAGATGGCGCCGGCCACTATTACTCCGCTGCACGCCCCTATGCTCTGGATAATGACGTTCTCTCCGAGGGAATCCTTGCGCCCGAGGGCACTGGACATGCCTACGGCGAGGATGGCTATGGGGATGGCCGCTTCGAACACCTGGCCCACCTTGAGGCCGAGATATGCGGCTGCCGCCGAGAACAGGACTGTCATTACAAGGCCCATCGTCACCGAATATACAGTGACCTGCGGGGCTCCGGGTTTGATCTTTTTGCTCATAATGGTTGCGAAATTACAAAAAAATTAAAAATAAATTTGCACGAATCAAAAAAGTGCGTATCTTTGCAGCCCGTTTCGGAAAAAGCTCCGAACGGGGAAGATCCTTGACATTGCTGATGGCCCGCAATCCTGCAAAGCAGCGCGAACGAAAGTGAGCGGCCGCGAAGCGGCAAAGTCCCCCTCGAGGGGGTGCAGGGGGTGGCGGAAAGCCATTGGCAATGAACTTGGAAAAGTTCATTGACAATACTGAGAGACATAATGAGGTAAAAAAGAATTAGAGATTAAGTCTGATAAAAAATAGAAATTCGAGTTTTTTCGAGTTGCTAGGTAGGACTGCAATTTCATAGAAGATAACTAAGTATTCACGAGAAAGAGAACAAGAGCGAACGGAGGATGCCTAGGCTTCCGAAAACGAAGAAGGACGTGGTAAGCTGCGAAAAGCTCCGGGGATCCGCAAACAGGAATTGATCCGGAGATGTCCGAATGGGGGAACCCGTCTGGCTGAAGGCCAGTCACCATCCGCAAGGATGGAGGAAACGCAGGGAACTGAAACATCTTAGTACCTGCAGGAAAAGAAAGAAATATCGATTCCCGGAGTAGTGGCGATCGAAACGGGAAGAGCCTAAACCGGTGTGTTTACGGACATGCCGGGGTTGTAGGAGCAGACGCGAATCAAGCGCGCGGAACCGGAAACAGATGGAAATATGTGCCGTAGAGGGTGAAAGCCCCGTACGGGTAACGGAGCGTGAGAGAGTCTGCCACCTGAGTAGGGCGGGACACGTGGAATCCTGTCTGAATCTGCGGCGACCACGCCGCAAGGCTAAATATGATCGGAAGACCGATAGTGGACCAGTACCGTGAGGGAAAGGTGGGAAGAACCCCGAACAGGGGAGTGAAATAGAACCTGAAACCGTTCGTTTACAAGCGGTCGGAGCCCTTTGAAGGGCGACGGCGTGCCTTTTGCATAATGAGCCTACGAGTTGTATCTTGCCGGCGAGGTTAAGTCCTTCAGGGACGTAAGCCGTAGCGAGAGCGAGTCTGAACAGGGCGTTCAGTCGGCAGGAACAGACGCGAAACCTAGTGATCTACCCATGACCAGGGTGAAGGTGCCGTAACAGGCACTGGAGGCCCGAACCAGTTTCCGTTGAAAAGGGCTTGGATGAGTTGTGGGTAGGAGTGAAAGGCCAATCAAACTGGGAGATAGCTCGTACTCCCCGAAATGTCTTTAGGGACAGCCTCGTCTATACCTGCGTGAGGTAGAGCTACTGATAGGAAAAGAGGGCTTCATCGCCTATCGATTTCTGATAAACTCCGAATGCGCGCAGGCCAAAGGACGGGAGTGAGTCTGCGGGTGCTAATATCCGTGGGCAAAAGGGTAAGAGCCCAGACCAACAGCTAAGGCCCCCAAGAGCAGTTTAAGTTGAGACAGAACGAAGTGACATCGCAGTGACAGCTAGGATGTTAGCTTGGAAGCAGCTATTCATTCAAAGAGTGCGTAACAGCTCACTAGTCGAGCGATGA